>JAZONO010000040.1:0-15148 GCA_045654545.1 Acutalibacteraceae bacterium | reverse complement strand
AGGTTGTTCGCGCGTTCCAGCAGTTCGGCGTTCTCCTTCGGTTTCGGCATCTTGTGCTTGCAGGAACGGCATTGCAGCAGTTCCCCCACTTCCGAAAATTCGGTGTCGCCGCAAATTTTACACTTGATCGGTTTCGCCATGGTCACTATCCCTCTTATTTCATTCGTTGTGCGATGTCGTTGCGTTTCAGCAAGCCGCGGCGCACCGTTGTCATCGTAGCCGATGCCGCTTCGTAATCCTGTGCGTACACCTGACTTTCCAAGGTAGCCACCGTCTGCGCGAGAATGCTCTCCACGTTTTGGATTTCATCCCCTGCCGCCGGTTTACTGTATTGGAACTCTTCCGCCAGTTTTTCCAGTTGCAACTTGGTTTCGCGGTCAGCACAGGAGGCCGCCGCCACGTTCAAGCGTGCACGCATGTCGCGAATGAAGGCGTTTTTATCCGCCACCGTTTGGATGACGTTTTCCGCATTGGTCTTGTGGATCAACGCCACAATGAAGTACACCGCAAACACGGCGAGAATGGCAAGTTGGATCAACAGCAACCATTTGAAGGAAAGCAGGCCCACCAGCATGTGCAGCACCGACAGCACACCCGACACCGCAAAGTAAACCGCACCTATGTAATAGATGGGTGCATTGAAAAACACGTCACGGATGGTGGTTTTGCGGTTGGCAAAGATCAAAAGCAACGCCACCGCCACCGCGGTGGCAAAGGTGAAAAAGCCAAACCCCGTCCAAAATTCTTCGGTGGCCTCGGTGAGGATACCGACGATAACACTAACGAACAGATATATCGCACCCACCAGGGTGAGGAGCAGGGTGGAAACACTCTTCTTTTTCATTACGGGTCACTCCTTAGGGTGAGCAATCAAACCCGAACTCCGTTTTGGGAAGGCGGATTTTCGCTCATCCATTGTTAAAATACTCGCCAATACAGGAGTATTGGCTGCGTTTTTGCCGCGACTGAACAAAAATCCGCTCTTCCCAAAATCTCCGACCTCATAGAGAGGAGATTTCGAGGGGTTTTTGTTTCGGTCGGGCGAAGTAAGGCTTACGCCTTGCGAGAACGAGCGAGGCAAAAAGCACCGAAATATCCCACTTTACGGCGGGTTCGGGTTTAATTGCTCGCCCTATTCGCATTTTGTGCCGCATTCGGGACAGAACTTGCCGTTTTCAAACACGTTGCCGCAGGAAGGGCAGGTCTTTTTCGTCGGGAGCAGACTGCCGCCGCACTCGGGGCAGAATTTGCCGCCTGCCACCTCGGCACCGCAATGCGGACAGACCTTCTTCTGTGCAACCTCCACCTTGGTGCCGCACTCCAAGCAGAATTTCGCACCGGGGGTGAGTGCCGCGCCGCAGTTCTTGCAGGTATCCCCTGCAGGGGCGGTCGGTTGCGGCTGCGGCGTGTTCATCATACCGCCGAAATTCTCCGCCATGCCGCCCATGCTTTCCTTCACCATGCCGCCCACGGCACCCATCGCGCCCAGACCGACACCCATCTGCATAAAGCCGCCGGCCATGCCGCCTGCCATGCTATTGTCGTTCGCGGCGGCGGTGCCCAGCACGTCAAACTGACGTTCTTGCTGATAGGTGTACCCTTGCGCGGCACGGTATGCCGCTTCACCCTGACCGGCAATGCCTTTTTCCTGCGCGGCGATCTGCGCTTCCAAAATACGCGCCTTTGCGCCGCCGCCCTGCAATTTTTGCAGATCCAACAACTGTTGGTAATTCTTGTTTTCCTCGTCCACGTGGATGCGTTCAATGATGAACTGCGTGATCTTCAACCCGTATTCCGCAAAGATCTGCTCCACTTCGGGGCGCACTGCATTCATGATCTGCGTTCTGTAACGCGGTGCATCGATGATCGATCCTGCCTGGTCGTAGATCGCGTTAATGAGGGCGTTATCCACCGCACTGCTGACCAGTTCCAAGAAACGGTCCTCCAGTTCGTCGCGGTTGAAACCCCATTCGGTACCGTTGATCTTTTCGATCAGCTTGCGTGCATTCTCCACACGCAGGTTATACATACCTCTGGCACCGATGGGGAACACAAACCCCTCTTCACGGTAGGTGATGTCCCCCACGCCCCAACGCAGTTGCGCAACCTCCACCTTGTTGACGTAATAGAGTTCCGCCTGGAACGGCGTTTTGGTGCCTTGGATCTTTTGAATGATGCGTTTGATGAACGGCACTTCACAGGTTTCCAGCACGTGCAAACCGGCACCCAGTTCGTCCGATGCTTCCCCGTTCAAATAGAACACGGCACCCTGCGATTCGTTGACGATCACCACCGAACCCGTGTTAAAATCCTGAATGGGACTTTTCCAAACGAGATCTTCGTTGCTTCCTCCGAAACGAATTTCCTCTCTGATCTGTGCCATGACGATTTCCTCCCTGTTATCGACCGTGCAACATAATCGGCATTATGTTGTACGGCCGTGCTTTCGTTAAAGGTGCATACACCTTTCTGTGTACTATTCTACCACAGATTTTTATGCATTACAATACTATTTTATGAGAAACCCCAAATTTCGGCAAAAATTGCACACGACAAAAAAGCCTTTCCACGTCCCAAAATGAAAAGGCTTGGATGTCTGTGCGCTCAAACAAAAAAGCACGCCCCCGATCGGAAATCGGGAGCGTGCTTTTTTCGTCCGATTACAACATAATGCCGATTATGTCGTCATTCTTCGGAATGACGGCTTTTTTTATAGAATCAAGTGCATGCGTTCCATCCGACGGCGATGCTCGTTGCCGCTGGTGATCACGTAAATACGGGTGGTGCCGATGTTGCTGTGACCCAGTATGTCGGCCAGTTTCACGATGTCTTTTTCAATGCCGTAAAAGGTGCGTGCAAACAGGTGTCGCAGATTGTGCGGAAACACCTTTTGCGGATCGACTTTTGCTTCCTCGCACAAGCTCTTCATCTCGCGCCACACATTGGTGCGGTTCAACGGACGACCGTTGCGCGTCACAAAGATCGCCCCCGTGCGGATCCCCTGCTGTGCCGCGTAACGCAACAGGCGACGTTGCAATTCGCGCACAAGAAACACCACGCGCGTTTTCCCTTTCAGCGACACCACCGCCCGTCCGCTTTGTGCCGCCTCCACCGTGATAAACGGCAGTTCACTCACGCGGATGCCGGTGGCACAAATGGTTTGCAACACCATGCATAACCGCTCGTTGTGCCGGCGGTGGGCGGCGTTTACAAGACGGCCGTATTCCTCACGGGTCAGCTCTTTTTCTGTCGGACAATACACAGGACGTTGAAATTTAATGAATCTCACCTTACAATCCAACCAACCAAGATACGAAAACAGGCTGTTGAGCGATGCCAGCATGGAATTGATGCTCGGCACGGCATAGTGTGCCGCTTGCTGTTCTTTCTTGTAGGCGATCACCGCCTCTTTGGTCACCGTGCCGCCACTTATGTATGCCGCAAAAGCACGCACGTCACGCAGGTATTTTTCAATGGTATTCCGACTTTTTTCCTCCCGTTCAAGATGGGCGGCAAACGCCGCGATGATCCTCTCGCTTAACCGTTTGCTGTTCATACCGTTTTCTCCTTTCCCCCTTCTATTGTGAACCATTTTCGAAGAAAAGTAAAGGGCAATGTTTCGAAACATTGCCCTTTACTTAGGTTAAACTGTCGAATCCGAACTCCGTTTTGGAAAGACGGATTTACGCTCTATCTGCGTTAAAATGCTCGTCAATCCGTAACGCCTTGCGAGAACAAGCAGGGCAAAAAGTGCCGAAAGATCCCGCTTTGGGGCGGGTTCGGATTCAACGGTTTAACCTACAAATACATACGCAAGTCGTCCATCAGTTTCTGTTCTTCGGTGATGAGCGAAGCGGCCAGGTCCTCGGTGTCGCCGTCGGCCTCTTGCAGGCGGTTGATGTCCTCGCTCAAGGTCTGTATGCCCATATTGCACCCGTTGATGGTGAGTTTGGCGATTTGGTGGTCGCGGTTATCGGCATCCATCATCATGCGCATTTCGGTGGTGAGCCACACGCTCGCCCGTGCCATCATATTGGGGTTTTCCGCTTCCACCCCGTGGCGGCGCAGTTTCTCCCCCACCTCTTTGCTGATGGTGCGGTGGCGTTGCAAGGAATTTTGCAAACACGAGCGCATTTTGTCACTTTCCACGTGATCCATCACCTGCTCAAACGAGTTGATGGCGGTGACGGTGCCGCGGTGACAACTTTGCAACAATTCAACCGTATCGTTCATATATCTCGCCCCTTTCGGGGGTATTGTACCCGTTTTATTTCGGCATATACACACGCGCCGCCAGCACCGTAATGTCGTCCTCGTGCCCACCTTTCATGTGCTGCAGGCGCCGTGCCACGGTGGCCACCTGTTCTGCCAAATTTTGCATATTGCCCGTTGCGGTGTCGAAATCGCGCAACACCTCTTCCACCGCAGCGGAGCTTTCGCTCACCGCCCCGTCGCTGAACATAAGCAACACGTCGCCGCTTACCAAATGGTCCTCACTGCGCGCAAAGGTGACTTCACGCAAAATGCCGAGCGGCAGAGAACTTGGCTCGATGCGGTGGATACGCCCACCGCTGAGCAGAAGCGACACCGCCGCCCCTGCTTTCAGCCATTCGGTGCGCCCCGTGAACGGGTCGATGGTGGCAACGTCCAGCGTGGCAAGACTTTCACTGCCGCCCTTCACCATCAACGCGGCGTTGACCATACGCAACACGCTGTCGCCGCCGAATCCTGCCTGCAACAGACGGGCGGTGAGCCCTGCCGCCATGGCGCCGTCCACCGCCGCGCGACCGCCGCATCCCATACCGTCGGATAGCACCATCACGGTGCGCCCCTCGGCATCGGTGAACACCTCGGCCGAATCGCCGCACAGCCGCTCGCCCGACGAGGTGAGTTGTGCTTGTCCCACCGCCACTTTGTAACGCGGTCGCTCACGCAATACCACACGGGCGGCATTGTCCATGCGTGTGACCTGCGGCGGTGCAAACACCCGTCCGCACGCTTCGTTCATCTCTTTGCGCCACGCGGTTTCGTCCATCGAAAACGCGGTGTCGGAAAGCAAAATATCCACCGTCATCCGTTGCCCCGACCCCACGGTGCACAGCACTTCCGTAAGCGGCATAGCGTAGCGTTCACACACCTCGCGCACACGGGCAGACACCGCCTCGTCCACCGTTACCGTGTCCGAAAACACCGCCGACAGTTCGCCCAACATGGATGCCATTGCATAAAACTGATCCCCTGCCACGGCACGGATCTCCGACAAGCGGCGAAACGCGTTTTCACGCATCACAAACCGCCCGTATTCCTCGTTGATACGCTCGGTGATCGCGCCTGCCTGCGGACAATCGTGCAGACGACCCGTGAGTTGTTCGCGTTCCACTTTGCCGTCCTCACGCAACACCGCCGCCATCGCGTTGAATGCCGCCATCGTGTCCGAAAATCCGCTGTCCCAACAGTAGGAATGCCGCGCACAACGGCGGCACAGATCCTCCGATACCTCGCGGCAAAGCGTGCCGATGTCGGGGGCGCTGATCGCCGCCATGCGGCGTGACACCATGTCCACCGTGCCTGCCACCTCATCCATCGCATGGGCGGCATATTCCAGCCGCCACACCACCGAACGGCGCAATCCTTCCACGGCAGGCATTTCCCGTTTGCGCAAAAACAAACCGTTGACACGCCCGTCCCACGCGGTGGGGATCAACAAAGACAGTACACAGCCGCCCACCGCTTCATACACCACACGTGCCACGACGGTGCCGTCACCCCCTGCGACCGCCACCGTCAGCGAGGAGAGCAAAAATACCCCTGCCGCCGCAAAACGGTTGATGCGTGCCGCCGCACCTGCCGCCAGACCGCCAAATGCCAACGCCACGGCGGAGGTGCCCGTTGCGGGAGAAACCAGCCACACCGCCGTGCCGAGCACCGCACCGGCAATGCCGCCGACGGATTCTTTTCCAATGCGTGCAAACCATAACACCACCGCCGCAGACAACACCCGTCCGAGCGAAATGCCGCCCGGCGCGATGGTGACAAGCGACATCAACGCCACCGCCGCCACCGTGATCACCGCCGCTTGTTCGGGTAAGGTGAACATGCCGTCCTCCCGTTTGCTCGGCGGCAACAGCCGCTCGGCCACGGTGCACACCGCGGCGAACCCGGCGGCAAGCAACCCTTCACACAACAACAGCAACACGGTGTATACCGTGACTCCGCCCACCACCTGCATTACCACACCTGCCACAACGGTGGCAATAAATCCTGCCGCAGGCGGCAACACGCGGTCTGCCCACACACCGCGCACACCGCCAAACGACCAGCGGATTCCTGCCGCCACCGTTACCGCCGCCACGTAGCGAAACAGAACCGACAGGTTGCCGCCGAGTGCGTATCCCAGCGACACCGACACCACCGTCAGCAAGGTGTTGCCGCCGCTCGCCGCCGCGGCCAGTCCCACACCAAACGGAGACAATCCGCCATACACACTCACGCGCGGCAACAGCAACCCCAACACCACGCGCAACAATACCGCCGCCATGCCGCGCGCCGCCGCGGCATCCCCCGTGCGCACCGTCATTACCTTTTCCTTCACGTATTCCACGTCCCTTGTGCTTTTTTCCTCATTATACGGTGACGGTTTTGCCGTTTTTGTCGTAAGCAGGCGTGGAACATAAATTTTGTTCTGTCCCCACCCTTCTTTGCATAGAATGGACCAACGACAACGAAAGGGATGGAGAAAACCATGACACATTTTCCGCCGGAAGGCTGTTTGTTTGCGAGTGCACGCAACACCGCCGCTTTGCAAAGCGCGGCATCCCTGCGTGAAGCAATGGCATCGGGCACCATTTTGGAGGCACGGGCATTGCGGTGCGATGCGGCGCACAATTTGTACGTGGAGTTGCCCACGGGCGAGGGGATTATCCCCTACACCGAAGGGGCATTGGGCATTGCAGAGGGTACCACGCGCGACATCGCGCTCATCTCACGCGTGAGCAAACCCGTGTGCTTCACCGTGCTGGGGGTGGAAGAACAAAACGGGCAGATGCGCGCCGTGCTGTCGCGCCGCGCCGCGCAGGAGCGGTGTCGCCGCGAGTATCTCGATCGGCTCACTCCCGGTGACATCATTCCGGCACGCATCACAAGGCTGGAATCCTTCGGTGCGTTTTGCGACATCGGGTGCGGTCTGCCTGCTTTGATGCCGATTGCCGGCATTTCGGTCAGCCGCATTCCACATCCGTCCGATCGCTTTGCGGTGGGCGACAGCATTTTCGGGGTGGTCACCTCCAACGAAAGCGGGCGCATCTGCCTGTCGCAACGGGAATTGCTCGGCACGTGGGAGGAAAACGCCTCGCTGTTTTCGGTCGGGGAAACGGTGGCCGGTGTGGTGCGGTCGGTGGAACCCTACGGCATTTTTGTGGAACTCACCCCCAATTTGGCAGGGCTTGCCGAATGGCGCGAAGGGGTGCAATCGGGACAGCGCGCCGGGGTATACATAAAAAGCATTCTTTCGGCACGCATGAAGTTGAAGTTGGTCATCATCGACACGCAAGATACCCTGCCTGCACCGCCACCTCCCCTCCATTACTTTCAAACCGCCGGGCACATCACCCGTTGGCAATATTCGCCGCCCGATTGCGAAAAACGGGTAGAATCGGTGTTCGCATAAACCCCATCCGCGCCTCGTTGTCAAGGGTTGACAACGGGGCGCGGTGTAACATAATGGAGAAAAGCGCGAAAGGGTGCATTGTATATGAGAACCGCTATGTCCACGTTTGTGTTCGGAAACGACCGGCCGGCGGATCCATATCGTGGGAAGCATAAATGTACAACACACCGTCCTGCCCCACCACGGCCGACGGGTCGGCGGTGTAGATGGTGCTGATGATCGGTTTGGTCAAATCCATAATGATCCCCTCCGTTACGTTCTCGTTTCACTATACCATTCCACCCAAAAATTTCAATAAAAAAACCGCGTGTCCCAACGGACACGCGGTTTTGCATTTGTACGAAACAGAATCAGCGTTTGCTGAACTGCGGTGCACGACGAGCACCCTTCAAGCCGTACTTCTTGCGTTCCTTCATACGCGGATCGCGCGTGAGGAAACCGGCCTTCTTCAGAGCCGGGCGCAGGTTCTCGCTGTCATACTGCAGCAGAGCACGGGCGATGCCGTGACGGATCGCACCTGCCTGGCCGGCAACGCCGCCGCCTGCCACACGGCATTCGACGTCGAACTTTTCTTCATTGCCGGTCAGCGCGAGAGGCTGACGGACGATGAGCTTCAGGGTCTCCAGACCGAAGTAATCGTTGATGTCGCGATCGTTGACCGTGACCTTGCCGGTGCCGGCGTACAGACGCACACGAGCAACCGACTTCTTTCTTCTACCGGTACCGTAGAAATACGGACGAGCATTAAAATCCATTGTGACAGCCTCCTTCCTTAGAATTCATACGCTTCGGGCTTCTGCGCAGCATGATTGTGCTCATTGCCTGCGTAGACGCGCAAACGCGTGCGGGCCTCACGGCCGATGGTGGTGTTCGGGATCATGCCGTTAACAGCAAGCTCCATTGCCTTTTCGGGGCGCTGTGCCATCAGGGTGGAATACTTGGTGGCCTTCAGACCGCCGATCCAACCGGTGTGACGATACCAGACCTTCTTCTCCGCCTTGTTGCCGGTGAGAACAGCCTTGGCACAGTTGATGATGATGACGTGATCGCCACAGTCCACATGAGGAGTGAACGTGGGCTTGTGCTTACCGCGAAGCAACACAGCAGCTTCGACCGCAACGCGGCCCAGCGGCTTGCCTGCAGCATCGATAACGTACCACTTACGCTCGACGTTCGCGGGCTTTTCCATGAAAGTAGACATGGTGTTTCCTCCTAAAATCGATATTTGGCGGGCATACCGCCCACAATGCTGTATGATAATACCACAACTTTCAAGGGTTGTCAACCGTAATTTTCCCGAAATTTTTCAGTTTTCGAACGATTTTTTTGAAAATTATTGATTTGTTAAATCTGTCAAATAGTTTCTTTTGTTTTCTTTTGTTTTCTCGCGTTTTCTTCCGTTTTTATGCCGACGTATTCGCGTTTTGCGCTTTGTTACGAAAATATGTCCAAAAGGTTACAGCTCTGTTGTTGTTTTCCGATTTTTAAGAGGGTATAATGAAAACAGATACCATGTAAAGGGGTGATCCTATGGCTAAAACAACGTCCGAGGGGCGCGGTGCGCTGGCGTTTATCATCACGTTTATCGTCGCGTTTTTACTGTTTGGCGGTGTGATGGTGTGGATAATGTGGGATTGGTGGAAACCCACCTCGTTGTCCGAAGACACCGCCCCTACCACCGCACCGACCGCCATCACCCCTGCCGTAAAAGAGGATCGCCGCTTATTGCTCATTGCGGAAGACGGCGGTGAAGCACAGGGATTCACGGTGCTCTCGTTTGAGCCCACGATGGTGCGTGTGCGTGCCGTGCCCGTTCCGCGCGAAACGGTGGTGTCGGTGGGCACACAGGAGATGCGGTTGTTTGAACTGTATCGCAACGGCGGCGTGCAAGCGGTGAGCGATGCGATCGACACCTTGCTTGGCATGGAGATTCCGCATTACGCCGTCATGACCTACGGCAATCTGGAACAACTTGTCACCTATCTGAACGAAGGGGTTCTCTTCCATCTGACCGAAACGGTGTCCTATCCTGCACCGGGCGGCGGCACGGTGACCTTGCGCGAAGGCGCGCGCACCTTGTCGGCCACGCAGGTGACCGATCTTTTGCGCTATGACGCGTGGCACGGCGGACGACGGGCACGCGCCACCATTCACGGCGACATTTGGGCCGCCATCATCAACCAGTATTTCGTTGTCGGGCGATTCGACGACAGCGACAGCGGATTTAAGACATTCATTTCGCTTTCGCGTTCGAACATTTTGGCATCGGATTTTGTCGAAGCACGTGCCGACCTCTCGGCGATGGCGCGTCGCAACAATTTTGATATTGCCACCGTCGTGTCGATGCAGGGCGAATTTATCGGCGTGGGCGAAGCCATGCGGTTTGAAGCGGCAGAAAAACCGTTAGGGTGAGAAATCAAACCATTCTCCCAAAAACCGCGAAACGGCAAGGGCGAAATTTGGCATTCGTTCCCATAGAAAAACCGCGCCGCTTATGGTATGATAAAGATACTGTATCGGAAAGGAGGAGACCCCGTGAAACGTCGTATACTGACCTTGTGTGTAACATTCGCTTTGCTGTTCTCGTTGAGTGGGTGTTTCCTCACCATACCCGTAAAGCAAGAGACTCCCACCCCCGAAGAATCCACCGTCGATCCCACCGCCTATCTGGCGGAATTTCGCGACGGGTGGTGCTATCGCATGTTGCCTGCCCATCTGCAAGAAATGTACGGCGCATTGTACACCGCGGTGCGCGACTGCGAAGAGGACGAATCCTTCACCATTCGCGGTGAGGACGGGGCGGACCACCCTTATACCGGCATCAAAGTGTCTCTCCCCCACCCGATCACCGACACGGCGGATGCGCGCACGGTGTTCAACGCGTTTACCACCGATAATCCGCATTTTTATTTTTTGGGAAATACCTACAGTTATGAAGGATACCGTCTGGACGGCACGGATTATTACGACACCTTTTATCTCACCTTTGTGATGGATGCCGCAACACGCCGCGAAGCCGCCGAAAAGCTGGAAACGGCGGTAGGAGCATTTTTGGCATCTGTACCAAAGGGGGCGGACGAGTACGCAACCGAACTGCACCTGCACGACAAGTTGATCAATCACGTGGAATATGATCGCACGGCGGCGGATACCGATGCCGCCGGCGCGATGCATGCCACCGCGTTTTCCGCCTACGGTGCGTTGGTGGAAGGGCGCGCGGTGTGCGAAGGGTATTCCCGTGCGATGCAGTTGTTGCTTCACCGTGCGGACATCCCTTGCACGTTGGTGAGCGGCACGGCCGACGGGGCGGCACACATGTGGAACGTTGTGGCGATCGATGGGTTGAACTATCACCTGGACCCCACGTGGAACGATGCCGGTAACCGCTTGCAACACACCTTTTTCAATCTGCACACGGCGGCAATGTTGAAGACCCACACGCCGAGCGCGGATATCCTCGGGGTGGACACCTGCACCGCGACCGAAGCAAACTTCTATGTGAAAGAAAATGCCTATCTGGACACCGATGACCGTTCCATCATCGCGGAGGCGGTGGCACGGCAGGTGGCGGACGGCAAGGAGCTCATAGATCTGCAATTTTCCGAAAGCACCTATGCCGCCGCACAACAATTCATTGCGGATATGCGCCGCTTGCAGCAGTATACCAACCCGTTTTTGGAAGGGGAAACCCTGTGGGATTACGTCTGTTTGGTGAACGATGAGCACGGCACCTTGACCTTGCATAAAGAAAAATAATTTCTTTCATTTTTATACTTGACAAACGGGTGCGGAATGTGCTATTATTAGGAACGCTGTGAAGCACTCGATCACACGCGGGTGTAGTTCAATGGTAGAACCCCAGCCTTCCAAGCTGGTCGCGTGGGTTCGATTCCCATCACCCGCTCCACACGCAAGCGATATGCGCCTGTAGCTCAGCTGGATAGAGCATCTGCCTTCTAAGCAGAGGGCCAGGGGTTCGAGTCCCTTCAGGCGCGCCATATATATGGTGGGTATAGCGTAGTTGGTTAACGCGCCAGTTTGTGGCACTGGAGACCATCGGTTCGAATCCGATTATCCACCCCATTTGAATGAGGATGCCGCTTTGGTATCCTCATTCCACAAAAATCCCCTTTTTCAAAAGTTCATATATACTGGGGTGTAGTCTAGCGGTAGGACACGTGACTTTGACTCACGCCGTGATGGTTCGACTCCATCCATCCCAGCCAGCAAAAAAGGCATCTGCATTCGCAGGTGTCTTTTTTGCCGATTCGGATTGAGCGGTTGAGAAGCTCACTGCAAATTTCCCGTTTTCGCACCTTCTCAACAAATGGTTTCCGCTTGATACGGTAAACTGTTTTTTTGTTTTTTCTTTATATTGGGTGTGCGAAACGTCGGTCGTTTAGATCGACGAGGGAAATTGCGATGGATTTCGTTGCGACAGCAACGAATATCCTGTGGTTCACGACTCCATCGCCCGACCACCTCGATGGTGGGAGGGCGATCGTTTATGGACAACAGGTTGCCGTCCCTACCTGTGGAAGTACACCGTTAAAAATACTACTGGAAAAAGTCGGAAATGTATGATATACTTCTCTTGTATAAGCCTAAAATTCGTTGGGAGGATGCGTGTATGGCGTTTACAACCCAGTTGTTTCTGTTTGCCTTTTTTCCCCTCTGTTTCCTACTTTACTATCCCGTATCTTTTTTGCAGGAGAAGGGGATTCTGTCTGCCTTCCTCAAAAAGATCCGCGCGACCGACCTCTTCCTCATCGCAATCGGTTGCCTCTTTTATATGTGGACCTGCTTTGACAACCTGTTCCTGTTTGCGGCGTATATCGCGGTGGTGTATCTGTTCGGTCAGATACTGCGACGCCGCCCCTCCCGTGCGATCTTTGCGGTGGGGATCACCTTGTTGGTGCTCACGCTGGTGTATTTCAAATATCTCGGTATGCTGACGGGGCTGTGGAACACGCTGTTTAACCGCTCGATTACCGTAAGCGGCATCGTCCCGTTGCTTGGCATTTCCTTCATCACCTTTTCCGCCGTTTCCTATCTGGCGGACATTCAAATGGGGAAAACCGAAGCCGGGAATTTGCTTGACTGCGCGTTGTATTTGACCTTCTTCCCGAAGGTGGTCTCCGGTCCGATCGTGTTGTGGCGCGATTTCAAAGAGCAGATCGCCGAGCGACATATCCGCTTTGACGAGGTGACCGACGGCATCTGCCGCATAATGATCGGCTTTGCCAAAAAGCTGATCCTGGCCGATACGTTCGGTGCGTGCATCGCCAAGGCAGGCGGCACGGTGGATGTTCCCACCGCCTTCGGTATGGCGTTACTCTATATGTTACAGATCTACTACGATTTTTCGGGATATTCGGACATTGCCATCGGACTTTCGAAGATGCTCGGCTTTTCGGTCAAGGAAAACTTCAATTTCCCCTATCTGTCCTGTTCCATCACCGAGTTTTGGCGGCGGTGGCACATTTCGCTCGGCACGTGGTTTCGGGAATACATCTATTTTCCGCTCGGTGGCAGTCGTGCCGGTGAGTGCCGCACCGTTTTGAACATCGGCGTGGTGTTTTTGCTCACCGGCATTTGGCACGGCGCCGGCTGGACGTATATGCTGTGGGGTATTATCAACGGACTTTGTAACATAGCCGAAAAGCTGTTGAAAAACAACCGTCTGTATCAAAAGACACCGACCGTGATCAAATGGGCGCTGACTATGACAGTCACCTTCTTCTGTTGGGAACTGTTCCGCTTTGACAACTTCACTTCTTGCAAAGAGTGGTTTATGACCATGTTCGGGATGAACACCTTTGCTCACATTCCCTACTCCCTCTCCTACTTCTTCGATGCGCGTATGATCACCTTGGTGGTCATCGGCATTTTGGGTGCCACGGTGTGGGGTCTCCCCCGTGTGCAGGCGGCGTACACGCGCCTTACAAACACACCGTGGGGATCGCTCGTGCACGGTGTGTTGCTGTGCGGATTGTTTGTACTGTCCATCCTATTTATGGTGAACTCGCAATACAGTCCGTTCATCTATTTCCAATATTGAGGAGGTGTGATGTATGAAACTCTCGCGTATCGTAACCGCTCTCCTCTTTTGCGCCGTTGTGGCGTTACCGCTGGTGTTCTTCAACTTCACACCCGATTCAATCTCATTGATCGACAACCGCAAATTGGCGGAAAACCCCTTGACTGCCGAAGGGGATATCACCGAAAATATTGAAAACTACATCAGCGACCGCATTGGATTTCGCGACAAAATGATCTCGCTGTACACGCGCTTGAACAACAGCGTGTTCGGAAAAATGGTGCATCCCAATTATTCATACGGCAAGGATGGGTACGTGTTCGGCGCCGGTTTGACACACGTTACCTTTTCGGAGTATCATGTGGCTTTTGCCGATATGGTAGCGGCGATTCAAGACTACTGTGAAAGCCGTGACGTGCCGTTCCTTTTCGTGTTTAACCCTGCCAAACCGGCCGTGTATCAGGATAAGATCGCCGACGGCATACACTACGACCGTGCGTGGGTGGATCAATTCTTTGCGGAACTGGATCGCCGCGGTGTGCACTATCTGGACAATACCCAAACCCTCACCGCCCTACGCGAAAGCGGTATTGACGGATTTAACCAAAAGTACGATGCCAACCACTGGAACGATCTGGGCGCGTTTTACGGCAGCAATGCGATGTTACAACACATGCAAGAACGCCTGCCCTCGGTCCACGTGAACGATCTTTCGGAGTTCACGGTGGAAAAAAACCACGAAACGACCTTGCAACTTTCGGATTTCCCGATCGATGAATACGTGCCGACCCTCACACCGCGCACCTCGTTCTACGGACGCACAAAAGAGTTCGCCGCGCTCGCCTTGCATCCCTCCTACAAAGGGTTTGCGTATTACATCAACCCCACGCTCAACAAAGCAGGTGCTCCCCGTGCGCTGGTGTTCCAGGGCAGTTATATGAATGCCTATGGGTACAAATATCTCGCCAACGGGTTTGGGCAATACATTCACGTACACGACTATCAAAACGTGATCGATTTCCCCTACTACTTCAACGTATTCCAACCGGATTGCGTGGTTTTTGAAGTAGCGGAGTACACCTTCTCAGACGGATATTTCCGTTTGGATGCCATGAAGGACATCGACTATAACCCCGTGGTTTCGACAGTGGTGCACACCGCGTACACACCCTCGCAAGATGAATGGACCTCCACCCAAAGCGGTGCGCTGACGACCCTCACGTGGCAAACGGCCGAAACGCCCGATTACGTGTGGCTGAAAGCAGGCGACACGGTGTTCGATATGAAGGCGGTAAAGAGCGGTTGGCATACGACTGTGGAATCGGCACAGGTGAAGGATCAACCGTTGCAAATCCTATATTCCGATAATGCATAACAACAAACTTCCCAGTCAGCAAAAAGGCCGCCTATTTAAGGCGGCAAGAAAAATTGCGATGGATTTC
>JAZONO010000039.1:0-15151 GCA_045654545.1 Acutalibacteraceae bacterium | reverse complement strand
TTTCGCCCCACGGCTTCTTGCCGGCAAAGAACGGCACGCCGAACTTATCCGCATAGTCTTCCACGCGGTTGCGGCAGGACGCACGCATTTCGAGCATAAAGTTGATCTTTTCTTCGGTGCAAACACCGTCTTTATCGTAGATATAGCCGTCGGGACCGGAGATGGCAACCACCTTGCCGCCGAGTTCCGTGATCTTCTGCACAGCGCCCCACGCCACGTTACCGAAACCGGACACCGCGAAGGTCTTGCCCTTCACGTCTTCACCGAAGGTAGCGAGCATTTCCACCGTGTAGTACACCGCGCCGTAACCCGTGGCTTCGGGACGGATGAGTGAACCGCCGTAGGGACGGCCCTTACCGGTGAGAACGCCGGTGAACTCATCGCGCAGACGCTTGTACTGACCGAACAGATAGCCCACTTCGCGCGCACCCACGCCGATGTCGCCTGCCGGCACGTCGGTGTCGGGACCGATGTACTTTGCGAGCTCGGTCATGAAGCTCTGGCAGAAGCGCATCACTTCCATATCCGACTTGCCTGCCGGATCGAAGACACTGCCGCCCTTACCGCCGCCCATGGGCAACGTGGTCAGCGAGTTCTTAAAGGTCTGCTCGAAGCCGAGGAACTTGATGATACTCTCGTTCACCGAGGGATGGAAACGCAAGCCGCCCTTGTAGGGGCCGATCGCGCTGTTGAACTGCACACGGAAACCGCGGTTGACCTGCACGTTGCCGTTGTCATCCACCCACGGCACACGGAACTTGATGATACGCTCCGGCTCCACCATGCGCTCGATGACGCCTGCCTTCACATAATCGGGACGCGCTTCGATCACCGGCTCCAAGGATTCCAGCACTTCACGCACCGCCTGGTGAAATTCGGGTTCACCTGCGTTGCGTTTTTCCACGCGTGCCATAAGATCGATCAAATAGGCATTTTTCAAACTCATAACTCTTCCTCCTAATATGCTAATAAGGTTTTCGATAGGGTTTATTGTAGCACACTCCCCCACCTATTGCAATAGGAAATCACAAAAAATCTCCGATTTTTTTGCAATTTCCGACGGCATAACTTGCAAGTTTTTCGTGTTTCGGCTTTGCTCACGCGGACAATCCCCAAAATCGGCAATCCGTTTTTTCTTTTCCATCAATTTCTTTGATTTTTGGGAATTTTTTGGGTTTATCGTTCAAAAAACATTTACAATTTCCAAAAACTGAGGTATACTATATCTTGTGTGAGTATATCCCCCCTCGTAAAGACTTTGTAGGGAGTGACATAGATTTGAAAAAGTATCGTATCCGCGGCGGTCATCCGCTGGTCGGAGAAGTGAATATCAGCGGCGCCAAAAATGCCGCCGTTGCCATTTTGCCTGCTGTCGCTTTGGCAGACGGTATTTGTCGCATTGAAAACCTGCCTAACATCAAAGACGTGGGCACCGCGCTTGAGATTTTGAGTGCGATCGGTGCGACGGTGCGCCGTGTGAACCCCTCCACGGTGGAGATTAACCCCTGCACCATCGATACCGAAACCGTGCCGTACGACCTGGCGCGCCACATGCGCGGCTCGTACTATTTCCTCGGTTCGCTGTTGGGGCGTTTCCGCCGTGCGCGCGTGCCGCTGCCGGGCGGATGCGATTTCGGTGACCGCCCGATCGACCAACATCTGAAAGGCTTTTGTGCGTTGGGTGCGGTGCAATCACCGCTGGAAAACGCCACCGTGGAACTGATTGCCGACCGCTTGGTGGGCAACTCCATTTATATGGACAAGGTGTCGGTGGGTGCCACCGCCAACGTGATGATGGCGGCGTGCAAAGCGCGCGGCATCACCATTATTGAAAACGCCGCCAAAGAACCGCACATCGTGGATCTGGCGAACTTTTTGAACTTCCTTGGCGCCGACATCAGCGGTGCCGGTACCGACACCGTGAAGATCCGCGGCGTGGACCGTTTGCACGGCACCAACTATTCCATCATCCCCGACCAGATCGAAGCCGGCACCTATATGGCGGCGGCGGTGGCGACGGGCGGTGATGTGTTGGTGCGCGGCATTATCCCGAAACACATGGAATCCATTTCCGCCAAGTTGCGCGAAATGGGGGCGGACATTGAAGAATACGACGATGCGTTGCGCATTTCGCGCACCGAGCCGCTTCGCCATTGCAACGTGAAGACCATGCCGCACCCCGGCTTCCCCACCGATATGCAACCGCAGATCGGCGTGTTGCTGTCGATTGCCGAAGGGCGCAGCATTTTGAACGAGGACGTGTACGATCAGCGGTTCCGCTATTTGGACGAACTGCGGCGTATGGGTGCGCAGGTGGAAGTGAACGGTCAACTTGCCGTGTTCCAGGGCATCGACCGCCTGAAAGCGGACACCGTGAAAGCGGTGGACCTGCGTGCCGGTGCGGCGATGGTGATCGCCGGCCTGTGTGCCGAAGGCGAAACCTACGTGGAGGATGTTCACCACATTGAGCGCGGCTACGAAACCCCCGTGGACAAGTTGCGTGCGCTCGGCGCGGATATTGAGCAGATCGACGTGCCGGACACGGCGAGGTAATACTGTATGGCAAGATACTGTCCGCTGTTTAGCGGAAGCGAAGGAAATTGTACCTATATCGGAAACGCGGACGCCGGCATTTTGATTGATGCCGGCGTCAGTGCTAAACGCATTGAAACCGCGCTTGCCGATCGAAATATTGACCCGAAACGCATCGCCGCCGTCTTTGTCACCCACGAACACAGCGATCACATCGCCGGTTTGAAGGTGCTTGCCAAACGGTACGGTATGCGTGTGTATGCCACGCGCGGCACCATGGAGGCGCTGTGTGAAGGCGACCGCGTGGCGGCAGGCACCTCTTGTTTTGCCCTGCCTGCAGATGACCGCACGACGGTGGAAGAGGGCGGTTGCGTGATCACGGCGTTTCAAACCCCTCACGACAGCCGCCAGAGTTGCGGCTTTCGCGTGTTGACGGCGGATGAACGCACCGTTGCCATCGCCACCGATATCGGGCACATGACCCCCACGGTGCGCGGCGCCATCACGGGATGCGATCTTATACAGATCGAATCGAATCACGACATTCCGATGCTGTGCGGCGGTCCGTATCCCGATTTTTTGAAACAGCGCATTTTGGCGCCCACGGGGCATTTGTCCAACCCGGCGTGTGCGGCGGAACTGACCGCTCTTGCCAAGAGCGGCACCACCCGTTTCACCCTGGCGCATTTGAGCCAACATAACAACCGTCCCGACCTCGCGTTGCAAACTGCCCGTGCGGCGCTATCCGAAAACGGGTTGCTGGAAGGGGCGGATTACCTTCTGCGTGTGGCATCTCCCGAAGACACACGCGGCGTGATGATTTTTTGAGAGGTACATACCTATGCGTGCAGTTACCGTTTTATGTGTCGGAAAACTGAAAGAAAAGTACTGGCGCGATGCCGTGGCGGAATACGAAAAACGGCTATCCGCATTTTGTCGCTTGTCGGTGGTGGAAGTGGAGGAAGAACGCCTGCCCGAATCCCCCTCCCCTGCACAGATCGCACAGACATTGCAAGCGGAAGGCAAACGCTTGCTTGCCCGTGTGCCGCAGGGAGCGGCAATCTATGCCCTGTGTATCGAAGGCAAAGAGCTCTCTTCCCCGGCACTGGCCGAAGCACTTGACCGCTTGGCGGTGGACGGATGCAGTCACACGGTGTTTATCATCGGCGGCTCGTGGGGGCTTTCGGATGAAGTGAAAGCTGCGGCACGGGTGAAACTTTCGATGTCCCCCATGACCTTCCCCCATCAGTTGGCACGGGTGATGCTGCTTGAACAGATCTATCGGGCAGCACAGATCTCGTCGGGCGGAAAATACCATAAATAGCCAAAACCGTACCGATATAAAATTGGTGCGGTTTTTTTGAAACCTTTTCCAACGCTATCGAGTGTTATGGGTGAAAGAGCTCTTTTACCGTTTTTGAGAAAGGAGGCGAAGGGACGTGTATGAACTGACCGTAACACAGGTGTTTTTGCAATATCGGCACACGGTGTACCGTTTGGCGATGGCGCGGCTTGGTAACCCGAGTGCGGCAGAGGACATCGTACAAGAGGTGTTTGTGCGTTACCTGCGCAAAGCCCCCTCTTTTCACGATGAGGAGCACCGCAAAGCGTGGCTGTTGCGCGTGACGGTGAACTGTTGCCGTTCCGCCAAGACCAGCGCGTGGGCGCGCCACACCGTACCGTTGGAGGATACCCTCACGGTGGAAACCGCCGAGCCGAGCGGTGTGTTGGATGCGTTGCAGACCTTACCCCCTGCTCAACGCATCGCCGTGCATCTGTACTATTATGAAGGGTATGCGATCAAAGAGATCGCCGCCTTGACCCACACGCGTGAAGCCACCGTCAAAACGCGGTTGCACCGTGCGCGCGAGGCCCTTCGCCACCTGTTAGACACCGATACAAAGGAGTGACACCTATGTTTGAACGCTATCGCAACGAGGTCGATTCCCTTCGCCTTTCGGATGAGGCGACCGACCGTGTTTTAGAAGCCTTGAACACACCGCAAAAAGCACCCCGTCCCCTGCCGATACGGCGGCTGGTGGCCATGGCGGCTTGCGTGGCACTGCTTGTTGCCGCCGCCTTGACCAACACGAAGAAGCCCACCGTGTCGCTGTATCCCGAAAAGCAAGAGTCCCCTGCCATTACGGTAACCTTGCCGGCAGAGCACCTCACCTATGCCGACGTGTTCGCCCTGCTGGAAGAGATGAACGCGTACCGTGGGGAAAGCGAGTGGGTAACGGACGATGCCATCCTGCCCGAAAGCGCCCCCACCATGGGCACACAAACGGGCGCCGCCATTGATAAAGGCGACAGCAGTACCAACACCCAATATCAAGACGTGGATGAAGCGGACTACGTGAAAGCGCAAAACGGCTATATCTACGTGCTGGACAGCATTAAAGGGCACGTGACGGTGTACCGTGCCGACGGCGACAAGTCCGCCGCGGTGGCGGTGCGCACCCCCATCGACCGCGAACGGTGCGAACTGCGCAACATGTATCTCACCGAGAATCGCTTGGTGGTGCTGTATAACCGTTACGACGTGGTCACGGTGAACGCAACACCCGATACCACCGACGATGCCGTGGGCGCACCGACCAAATCCACCTCGACGGGAAAAAGCGACGAAGTCTACAAATACGATTACAGTTATATGAAGAGTTACACCTACGCCGCGGTCTATGACATTACGAACCCCACCGATCCGCGTCCGCTGACCGAATACGGGCAGGACGGCGATCTTGTGGATTCCCGTATGGTGGATGGCGTGTTGTATCTCGTCACCAATCCGCGTGTATACGGTGCCGATCAAGACGATCCCGTCACCTTTGTCCCCTCACTGTATCGGGACAACGTGCAACGGGTGGTTGCAGAAGACTGCTTGTATGCCACCGTGGAGCCGAACACGGCTAACTATGCCCTCGTCACCGCCGTTTCGGTGGAGGGCGAAACGGTACGCCTTGCCGAAAAAGCGGTGCTTGGTGCCGGGTATGCCACCGTGTGGGCAAACACCGCCAACATGATGCTGATGCAACGGCAAAACCGAAGCAACACGACCGACACCCCAAACGAGGACGGCACGATCCAACGCACCTATGACGATTGCACCGTGACGGCACTCACCCTCTTGGATCTCACCGACGGGGCACTCACGGTGAAAGCCACCGCCGAGGTGGAAGGCGAACCAGACAACGCGTTTGCAATGGATGAGTGGAACGGGCATTTCCGCTTGGCGGTCACCTACACACGCTATTACGGCAGTCACACGGTGATCACCGACCCCACGGGGCATTACGGCAGCCATCCCTTCTTCGAAAGCCAACAAGAGCGTTTCAACCGCTTGTACGTGCTGGACGGCACCTTGACCGAAGTGGGGCGCATCGACGATCTGGCACCCGACGAAATGGTGCAATCGGTGCGGTTTGACGGTGCAATCGGATACGTTGTCACCTTCCGCCAGACCGACCCGTTGTTTGCCATTGACCTTGCCGATCCCACCAATCCCACCGTGCTGTCTGCTTTGAAGATCACGGGCTTTTCGGAATATATGCATCCCTTCGGGGAGAACCGTCTGCTCGGTTTCGGGTATGCCGGCACAGGGGACGGATTGAACGGGCGGTTGAAACTCACGATGTTTGACACCACCGACAAAACCGACGTGACGGTGAACACCTTTTTGGAGTTGCCCGACAGCCACCACTCCTCCGATGCATTGTGGGATCATCATGCGGTGCTCGGCGATGTCGCACGGGGGATTATCGGCCTCCCCATTGTCACCTACGGTGGGCGGATGTATGAAGTGTATCGCTACACCGAGGAGGATGGATTCACGGTGGTGGCCACTACCCCGACGGTGGACGTCCCCTTTATGCGCGGCATGTTCCTCGGCGATTACTTCTATCTCGCACACACCGACGGTGTGGCGGTGTACACCGCGGATTTCACACACATCACGACCGTTTCCCCCTCCATATAAAGAGAAACCGCACGTCTCATTCCGAGACGTGCGGTTTCGTTATCATGGATGGAATTTGCGCCACGATCACCGCGACAAACATCAGCACACAGCCGAAGGTCTCACGCGTGTTGGGCCATTGGGTCAGCAACACGGCACCTGCCAGCACGGCAAACACCGATTCCAGCGACATCAAAATGGAGGCCACCGCCGGCGGCGTGCGCTTTTGCCCCAAAATCTGGAAGGTGTATGCCACGCCGCTGGACAGTAACCCTGTGTAGCAAAGCGGCAACCACGCCGCCGCCACCGCTTGCCACGCAAATGCCGGTTCCGTAAACAGCGCCGCCACGCCGTTTAACACACCGCTCACCAAAAACTGCAAGCACGAAAGCAGCACGCCGTCCACACGGGTAACGTAACGATCCACCGCGATGATCTGTGCGGTGAAGAACACGGCACACAAGAGGGTGTACACGTCCCCTTGATTGAGCGAAAATCCGCGTTCGCCGCACAAAAGATAGAGTCCGCCCAGCGCCACCGCCGCCGCCACCCAACCGAGCGGCGACACGCGCTGACGAAACAGCAACCACGCGGCAAACGGCACCAAAATGACGTATAAAGCCGTGATGAAGCCCGATTTTCCCACTGTGGTATACAAAAGGCCGATCTGCTGTGCCGCCGACGCCAAGAACAAAAAGCCGCCGCACAGCACACCGCCAAGCACCGCATCGCGTGGGCGTGCCGCCAAGGGCATCCCTTGCTTTTTGTGCCGAAACCAAATCACGGGCAACAGCGCCACCGCTCCCAAAAAGAAACGGAGCGAACCGAAGGTGAAGGGACCGAGATGATCCATTGCCACGCTTTGTGCCACAAAGGCACAGCCCCAAATCAACGCGGCAACCAACAACATCACGCTGCCGACCAACGTTCCTTTATTCCGCATGGCACACCGCATCTCCTTCCCATTCGTTGTCTGCCGCGATACCGAGCACCGCCGCGATGGTGGGGGCAATATCCAACAGCGAACCGGGGCGCGAAATGTCACGCAACGGTTCCCAACCGTAGAACATCTCACTCACACCGCCCGATTCTGCCACGCGCTCGAGCAAGCCTTTCACAGGGCGCACCTGCGGCACGTAGGTATTGGTGAGAATCCCGTGACGTTGCGGTGTCACCGAGTGTGCCATGGAAAAATGGCACGGAAAGGTGACCGAAGGCACCATGGGCCGCGCGTTATAGGTATACGCGCACTCGTGTTCCATTGTTTTGACATAGGGATTGCCGCACTGTTGCAATCCGTCGAGACGCATCCCATCAATCGAAACCAAAACCACTTTTTTATTCATGAAATTCATTCCTTTGCGTATTACACAATAGAATCATTATATCATAACAACAAAAAAAGGCAACCGTTTCTTGCAAACGATTGCCTTACATCTTGATGATTTACATCCACAACCTCATGATAAAAAACCAAAGGACAAGTGATAACGCCGCTTCGCACCACCCTACCCATTTTGCACGGTGTTTTCCTCGCAGAAGGCGCACGTTCCAAATAATCAAGCCAACCATCGCCGCGGAAGCGAGCACCCACACAACGGCACAGTACAGAGCAAACGACGAATACCCTGCCATTCCCGACTGCCCGTCAAGCGGAAGTGCAAAGAGCAGACTTGACAAGTTTAAAAAGCAAGTGCACCCAATACCAAAGAGCGGTGCATACGCAAATGAAAGCAAAATACAACCAAACAAAAGTCGTTTCTTCATCTTTGTTACCTTTCTTGTTACATCACGCATATCACTTTTACGGCAGGATGAGATGCTTATTATACCACGTATCAAAGCAAACTGCAACCGTGATTTCGCGAAAAAACCGCTCGCACCCGTCGGATGTGAGCGGTTTTTTTATTACGTTCTCGGCGGCTGCGCCGTGCCGCTTACGCGATCAAACTTGAACAGCACGTACAGTTGGGAGTGGTTCATGGCGCCAAAGCCGCCCAACGCCAAACTGCCGCTGGTGCCGCGCTGATTGATGCCGCCGTCGGTCTTGATCACGGTGGCATACGGATTATTCTGTTTCCAACGCGCCAACAACACGTTGGTTTCGGTGCGCGTGATCCCGTGTTCCGCCAAATGGACCACCGCATATTGGTTTTGGTTACCGCCTTTGAACAACTCATATTCGATCGACAAGGCATCCAACACGTATTTGTTCACCATCAGCCCCATCTTATGTTGCAAAAGGAAGGTGCCTTTCACGTTGGCCACCTGCGGATAGGCGGCGAACCAAGCGTTGATCTTTTGAATAAATTCCTCTTCGCGCAGATTGTCGCGGCGAAATGTCTGCCGATATACCGTCACCTGCTTTTTGCCGCAGGTCGAGCAAAACGCCGCGCCCTCCTGCAAGGGGGCGTTGCAATACATACACGTACTCATTATGAGGCTCCTTATTGCATCGGCGGCGGCGTGAAACCGCTGTCGTCATTCTGCGAAACGTTGTTAGGCATCACGGCAGAACCGTAGGGGTTAAACTGCGCCATCGCCAACTGATCACGGCGGCGTTTGCGCACCGCAACGATGATCATCGTGATCCCCAACACCACCATCAACACGATCACAAACACGAAGAAAATGACAAACAACGAATGCGACGACGTGAAGAGCGAAAAACTCCCTTCGAACTCGTCAACGCCCTCGGCTTCGTCGTATATGGTAACGTCTTTCATTTGACGATCGGGCAATCCCGAATCGTCCAGCAAGCGCAAATTCGTGATGCTGATGTGTTCCACTTCACCCGGGCAATCGGACAATTCCAACAGTAATTCACTTTCGCCCTTTTTGATCTGCTCACTCGGCGGATCCACGTAATACGCACCTTCATTCGTCACTACGTAGATCTCACAACTGTTCACCCAACCGAACGAGATGTTTCCGCCGGTGTTGTTTTCAATCTCCAACGCCACCAACTGACCGTCGCCCACGGACTCGATCGCATCCACTTCAATGTGCAAGGTCTTCTCGGAATTGCAGGATGCCAGCGAAAGCAACATCACACCCACGCAAAGAAGCATAACCACGCGAAACAGACTCTTTTTCATATGTCTCTCTCCCCTTTTCCCTCATTAGCCCCACTATATCACAAACGCCCCCGTCTGTCAAGGAAGGGAACCCTCATGCTCCTCCAAAAATGGTAAAGAAAAATCGAACAGCGATAAATCTGTTCGATAGCATAAAAGCGGTGATAAATCAATGCGAAGCATTGTATATCATCAAAGCGGAGTTTTGTATATCATCAAGCCGACAGAAATACACACTTCGTGTGATGATATACGCCGCACAGGTGCGGCAATGATATACAGCCCATTCGGGCTGATGATATACCAAGCCTGTCGGCTTGGATAAAAAAACACTCGTTCAAAAGAACGAGTGTTTTTTTGGGTAGTTTGAACTTAATGACACGAATTAAATGTGCCTGAAAACCGATTTTTCTTAGTTTTTTAAATCAATTAAATAATGAATCATTTTCTCAGGGTCTTCAATGAAATGCTTTGTAGTTTTATAATGCTCAGTTTCATAATATTTCACCTTTTCAATTCCCGATTCAGAAAACTGCAATATTTCTGCATTTGGAAATGCCATTAAAATTGGTGAATGGGTTGCAATTATAAATTGAGAATTGTTTTTCAACAGACTATCCATTTCAACAATTAAAGTCATTAACCGCATAGGAGAAAGTGCTGCTTCGGGCTCGTCTAAAAGATATAAACCTTTTCCGCTAAAGCGATTTTGTACTATAGATAGAAAACTTTCCCCGTGCGATTGATTGTGCAAAGAAACATTCCCATAGTTGTGAGTTGCTTTGACCTCGTCAATATATGTAGCAGCATTATACAAACTTTCTGCCCTTAAAAAGAAACCGTCTTTTGCATAATCTCTTTTAGTTAAAGTTAAATGTTCGGAAAGTTCTGAATGGGTATCTTTAGTAGAAAAAGAAAAGTTTTTTGTGCCGCCTTCAGCATTAAAACCATACGCAACCGCGATTGCTTCCAACAAGGTAGATTTACCCGTACCGTTCTCTCCTACGAAAAAAGTAATATTGGAAGAAAATTTCAGTTCTTTATTATCTGCAAGATATTTAATGACAGATAAATCATTCAGATAAGAGTTCTCGCTCAAGGAACTGCTAAATAAAATACTGCTTATATATTTTGCCTTGTTCATTTCGAATTCTCCTTCAAAGTTTTACAACTTGAAATTAAAATTCGTCTTATACGCCCACAAAGATTTCTATACTTTTTATATACATCTTCATCAACAGCATTTGTATTAAATAATAGTTGTAGCCAACCCTCTGTTTCACTGCATTCTTTTAATGCAATTTCAAATTTAGAAAGCATATCTGCCCGACTCTGTCCATAGTTTGCTTCGCGGATATTAGCATAAACACTGGTTGAACTTTTGCGAATTTGGAACGAAGTATTTGAAGGTGCTTTTATACTTTGGCAAAGCAATTCAATATCGGTTGCTAATTGTTCGGAATATATAAGCAAATAATTTTTGGGCATAATCTCACTTCCTCTGTATGATTATACTACAAATTAAAAGTAAAATCAACGGCTTGCCGTTGTATATCATCAATTCCGTAAGGAATTGCATATCATCAAAACGAAGTTTTGCATATCATCAAGCCGACAGTTTTTATACACACCTAAAGGTGTGATGAGATACAACACGGCAAAGCCGTGTTGATGATATACACGACTGCGTCGTGATGATATACCAAGCCTGTCGGCTTGGATAAAAAAATCCAAGTCCCAAAAAGGACTTGGATTTTTTGGTGCCGCTGACCGGGCTTGAACCGGTACGGTATTGCTACCGAGGGATTTTAAGTCCCTTGTGTCTGCCAATTCCACCACAGCGGCAGGTGTTGCGGCTTTGTTCATTTTACCTCTTTTCGCGTGGAATGTCAAGAGGTTACACCAACAAACACACGGGAACAAGCACCGCCAAGAACCCGAAATTAAAGAGCGAAAACGTCTTGACGTATGCGCCCGTTTGTTGAGGGTTGTGGCGCGTGTATTCGCGGAAGGTGATGAGCGACGCGAGCGAGGCGATGAGCGTGCCCACACCGCCGATATTCACGCCGAGCAACAAGTCACGGTAGTTTTCGGTGAACTGCGACAGCAGAATCGCCGACGGCACGTTGCTGATGCATTGACAGGATGCCACGCTGAACAGCAGGGTGCTTTTTTGAAGCAGAGCGGAAAACGCTTCGCGCACCACGTCGATGCGTGCCATGTTGCCCGAAAAGACAAAGAAAAACACGAAGGTGAGAAGCAACGGATAATCCACCATTTTGAGCGCCTTGCGATCCGCCACCATCAGCACGGCAGGAATCACCAACAATCCAATCCAATACGGAATGCCACGAAACACAATGGCGATGGACAGCGCAAACAGCGCCAGATACAACGTGGTGCGTCCTTTCGGCAGGGTGGCCGTTTCCTCGGCGATCGCGAGCGGCTCGGGTTTCACAAACACAACGGCACATATGGTGAGCAACGCCACCGACACCGCAAATGGCAATGCCATGATCGCCATAAACTCTCCCGTGGGGATGGTATATTTCGTGTAGAGATAAAGGTTTTGCGGATTGCCGAACGGGGTGAGCATACCGCCGAGATTTGCCGCAATGTTCTGCAACACGAAGGTGACCGCCATATACTTTTCCTTGCCCGTGGAGGACAACACAAAATAGCCGAGCGGCAAGAAGGTGAGCAGCGCCATATCGTTGGCAATCAGCATCGATCCCAAAAAGGTGATGTAGAGCAATGCCAACACGCTCATGCGTGCAGTCTTGAAACACTGCACCACCGTTTGCGCCAAAATGTAGAAGAAGCGGATGTTTTTGAGCGCACACACCACCGCCAACACACAGAACAGACAGGTGAGCGTTTTCACATCGAAATACCCGAGGTATGCCGCATCGGGCGGTACGGCGATACAGGTGAGCATGGCCGCCGCCAACGCCACCGTCATCACAATATTCTTTCTGAAAAAGCCGACGACGTGCGCCAGGTCGTTTTTTACGTAATGCAACGCATCGTGCAACCGATGATGCGGATGTCTTACCGTGTGACCGTGCAGGTGCATACCTCTCCCCCTCCTTTAGGGTGAGCAATCAAACCCGAACTCCGTTTTGGGAAGGCGGATTTTCGCTCATCCATTGTTAAAATACTCGCCAATACGGCAGCCTTGCGAGAACGAGCGAGGCAAAAAGCACCGAACGTATTACCTACTGCCCTTGTTGGGAGAATGAGCACAATGTGCTCATTCTCGGTGACATTGCCGCAAAACTTCAGAAAGTAGAAACTGCGAGCAATGTCTGCTTTACTGCGGGTTCGGGTTTAATTGCTCGCCCTTCGCAAACCGAAAATGAGTATACCACGCATACCGCGAAAAAGCAAGAAGAAATAATGCTCCGTTATTGACAATCTTTTATGGAAAGTGTACACGAAAAAGCAATAAGGAGGGGGGGCTTGCATCTCAATACCGTATACGTAGGATGGAAGAACTGAGCGTGCAAATCTCCCTCCCCCATGCTTACGGCGATTATCTGCTGAAATAAGCAAAAGAAACGGCTGTTGCTCGGGCAACAGCCGTTTCTTGATATCTTACAATTTGATGCGTTCGCCGCGCAGACGAGATTCCTCTGCCGCAAACACGATGCGATGTGCTTCGAACATCCACGGGTCAACGCCGTTTGACCCGTCTGCTTCGCGCACCGCCTTGGCAAAATGCTCCATCAAGCCGCCGTCACCGCCGCAATGCTTGGTGCCGTCGGTGGTCACGGTGATCTTGGTTTCGGACATATCGCGGAATTTTTTGAGCACGATCGCGCCCGTTTCCATGCAACCGCCCACTTCGCCTTTGGTGCCCATGACCTTCATGGTGCGGTTGTTTTCCAGCGAGAAGGCGCTGACGGTGAACATCGCCGTGGCACCGTTTTCAAACTGCATACCCACCACTTGATGGTCACACACGTCGTTATCGCACCGATACACACAACGACCGTAAGGGTTGGTTTTGAGGGCGTTTATGATATCCTCTTTTTCGTTTCCGCACTCGAACTTATGCACAAAATACGATGCCTTACCGTTTGTATACTGTTCCACCGCGTTGTAACTGCAACGATCGGCATAGGGGCAACCGTCGGTGCAACGGGCCGGCACGTCCTCGCCCGGGGCGTTTTCGTATTTAAAATAGGTATTGTTCCCATAGGACGAGATATATTTGCAAGAGGATCCCACCAAATACAAAATCAGATCCATATCGTGGCTGGATTTTGCCACGATCAGCGGCGACGAGGTCTGGCTGTTATTCCACTCGCCGCGCACGTAGCTGTGAGCATGATGCCAAAACCCCTCGTTTTCGTTCAACTGCATCGTGACGATGTCGCCGATCTCCCCTGCCTCAATGATCTCTTTGATCTTCTGGATAAAGGGGGTGTACCGCAACACAAACCCCGTCATGAACACCTTGTTGTAGTCTTGAAATGCCTCTTCGAGCAACTTTACTTCGGGAAGCGTGGGTGCAATCGGCTTTTCCAACAGGATGTGATAACCGCATTCCTTCGCAAGAAGGGTCGGCTCAATATGCATTCTGTCCTGCGTGCAGATAAGCACGGCATCCGCCAGACGTCCTTTGGCGAAGAATTCTTTATAATCCTCAAAGCACATATCGTCCGCAACCCCGTGCGTTTGGCGGAACTTTTCCCGTTTTTGCCGGTCGGGTTCCACCACGCCCGTGATCTTGAACAAACCACGGCTTTGAATGTACGGCGCATAACAGTCTTTACCGCGACCGCCTGCACCGATCACCACACATGTTTTCATACTTGTCCTCCGTCCAATTGCACACACTTCGGCGCTATTATACCACACACGACAATAGTTGACAAGATCTAATTTTATCTATATTTGTTCTTTATTTCATCTCGGGAATGCGGTATTTATCGCTCTCTTGCAAACCGAGCGCATCAATGCCTTTTTGGAACAGCGAGATGGCACCGTCCGCTCTTGATAAAAGCGACCGAGTGCACCGGGAATCGCCTCGTCCCAAAAATGATCGGTGAGGCACAGCGAGGTAAGCCCCTGTTCCTTGGCGTATTGCAACATGCGCCCCGGCGTTTGGGCAGGGTCGTTGGAACACAGCGACAACTGCGAATGAAGGTAATCGTAGTCGATGATGTATTGCACATCTACCGCCGCCTTCTTGCCCTCATTGTATCACAAACGCTTTTTCGTGATTATTCGTCCTTTTTCTTGTCGTCAGAGAAGACCTTGTTCAGCACCGTCGTTGCCACAATGATCACACCGATCACAAGAAAGATGCTGATCATACCGGCCGCAAGCACCGTGACGGCTTCCGCCAGCTGTTCAGGGTAAAATCCCAATTTGATTTCCATATTTCTTTCCTCCTTAAGCAGAGGAGGCATATCCGAACCCGATGTTAACGGGCCGTTTTTCCCCTCGGCTGTGTTAAAATGCTCGTAAATCCGCAAGGATCTACTGCGCTTTTGCCTTGCCGATGAAAAAATCGGCTCCGTTTACATTCTTCGACCTAAAACGAGTGGAATTTCGTGTGATTTTCGGTGCGGCGAAG
>JAZONO010000038.1:0-3287 GCA_045654545.1 Acutalibacteraceae bacterium | reverse complement strand
TAGTGTTTTGTTCTACTTTCGTCTTTACGTTGTTTAATTTTCAAGGTCCTTTTGCCTCCCTGCGGAACCCTGTTCCGTGGGGTGCTCGACTATAATATCAAAACCGCCCCCATTTGTCAACCCTTTTTTTCAATTTTTTTTAAGTTTTTTTCAAAAATTTTTAAGGGCACAATATCTTGTGGAAAGCGGGGGTAAAAACACCAATTTTTAGGCTTACAACGGGCCTATGCGCCGCACATCCGGCGACTCTTTTGCCGAAAACGGCACGCCAAGTGCCACACTGTCCGCGAACAGTTCGTGAAGCGGCACCAGCACAAAGGCGCGTTCCATCATGCGAGGGTGCGGCACGGTGAGTTCCTCGGTCTGTTCGGTGTACCCTTCGTACAGCAATAGGTCAATATCCACCACGCGCGGCGCGTTGCGGAAGGTGCGCACCCGACCGAGCGCCGCTTCAATACCGAGGCAACCGCCGAGCAGGGTGTGCGGCGTGAGGGCGGTTTCCACCGTTATCACGATGTTGTGAAAGTCCGGCTGATCGGCATAGCCGACGGGGGCGGTGAGATATACCGACGATACCGCTGTGACCTCTGTGTGCGGCAGATGTCCGATGGCTTCCACCGCGGCGCGCAGGGTGGCAGGTGCATCGCCAAGGTTTGCGCCGAGTCCGAGCACCGCTCTCATACCGCGTCCTCCCTGCAGCGCGTGATCTCCACCGCCATATACTCGAAATCCGCCGGCACGGGTGCGCGCGGCTTTTTGAGGCAGACGGTGACCTCCTCCACGGGAAATTCCGCCAACACCATCTCTGTCACACGGGTAGCGGCACGTTCGATGAGATCGTTCTTTTCCGCCAACATCACCGCCACGATGCGTTTGGATACGGTGGAATAGTTGACCGTACGCGTGAGGTCGTCGGTGGCACCTGCCGCCGACAGATCCAACCGCAAGGTGACATCCAGTTCAAACGGTTGTCCTTTTTCCTTTTCCGCATCCTTCACGCCGTGATAGGCATAGACCCGAAGCCCTTTAATTATGATCTTATCCATTATATATTATACACTCCTTTTTATTGCGGCTACTGCGCGCGCCGCCGCCACCGTTTCGGCCACGTCGTGCGCACGCACAATGCTTGCTCCGTTCATCATCGCCGCCGTGTGTAACGCCACACTGCCTGCCAACGCATCCTCACATACGTCGCGCACCACGCGTTTGCGCGAAGCGCCCACCAACAGCGGACATCCGTATTCCGCAAATGCAGGCAACTGCGCGATCAGCGCCAGATCCCCTGCGGTGGAACTGCCGAAGCCGATTCCTACATCGAAGCAGATCATCTCCTGCGGCAACCCCATTGCCAACACGCGACGCATATATGCATGCATATCCGCCACCGTTTGGGCAGGCGATGCCGTGCGGCTTGCCGTATCCCCCGTGCGCATACACACGATGCCTGCCCCGAGCGCCGCCACCACGCCGATCATGCCGTTGTGCTCACTGCCCGACACGTCGTTGATGACGTGGGCACCCATGGCAAGGGCGTTCTCCGCCACCGACGGGTAAAAGGTGTCCACCGATACGGGGGTATCCACCGTGTGCAACACGGCCTCCAGACACGGGGCGAGCCGTGCCCATTCCTCATCTGCCGACAGCAGTGTCGCACCCGGACGGGTGGACTGTGCGCCGATATCGATGATGGCGGCGCCTGCTCCCGCCATTTCACGGGCGTGATTTGCTGCCAAGTCGGGGGTGTTGAATTGCCCACCGTCCGAAAAGCTGTCGGGGGTCACGTTCAGTATGCCCATTACGCACGGCGTATGCAAAGGTAACACACCGCCGCGTATTCGCCAACCGTTCATACCAGTCTCCCCTTTATATATATGTATACATTATATAAGGCGCATCATCAGCCAAAAGATCACGGGAATGGTGCCACAGGACAGCAGATGGGACACCACCGCCATACCGGCCGCAGTGGACGGATCTTTGCCGTAGGCGCTGGGTACCACAATGGTGTTCAGCCCAAGCGGCATCGCAAGCGAGCATACCGCACACACGAATTCGGTACGGGTCAGCGGCAAGAGGGTGAAGATGCCGATCGCCGCCAACGGAATCGCCACCAAGCGGATCGCCGACAGAATGTACACACCGCCGTTGCCGAACAGCTTTTTGACATCCACCGATGCCAGCGTGATGCCGGTGAGCAACATCGCAATGGGGGACATACAGTCGCCTGCCGCGCCGACCGCACCGACAAACCACGAGGGAAGCGGCAGATTCAACAGCCCGAGCACCATGCCGATCAGCATACCGCCGAACATCGGGTTGCAAAACGGCTTGATCTTCGTCCACAGTCCGCGTGCACCCCCCTCTTCCGCAGGAACAAGCAGTTTCGGCACGCCCCACAGATAGATCGCGACCCACAGCGGAATGACAAAAACGAGATATTCCATGAAAATATCGGGGAACATCGCCGCCACAACGGCGTTGCCCATAAACCCGAAGTTGGAAAACGCGAGACCGTAGGTGTAGATATTCTGCGTGAAGCGGTCACGCGTGAGCAGACGCGGCAAAAGGATAGAAAGCGGAATCACCACCGCCAAAACCAGCGCGCTGACCATCACCAGCCGTGCCGAGGTAGTGAGCTTATCCACCGTGAAATTTTCCATAAACGCGCCCATCACCAACGCCGGGATGAACACAGCGTTTTCGAGTTTCGCCAACACGCGGCTCGCATCGGAAGGGATCACACGCCATTTGACCAGTAAAAAGCCGACGGCGACGAGAAAAAACAAGAACGCCATCTGATTGAGCGAGGAAACAAGGATTTCCATCAAAGCACTTCCTTTTTGAGTTGCGAGGTTATCATATCACATTTTTATCGGGAGTGCAAGGGGGCTGTATAGCAGAAAACCGTTTATAAATCAAGGCGAAGCCTTGTATGCCATCAATTCCGAAGGAATTGCATGTCATCAACACGCAGGAAATACAGCCTTCGGCTGATGATATGCGCCTACGGCGATGATATACACGCTGACGCGTGATGATATGCCAAGCCTGCGGCTTGGATAAAAAACAAAAGACACGCCGTTGGCGTGTCTTTGTTTTTTTGGAGCGGCTTACGAGGCTCGCCCATCGGCTCCGCCTCGGCACGCACGCGGACACACGAACAGTCCACCGGACTGTTCTCTCGCTTCGCTCGGTGTCCTGTTCGAGCCTCGATCCTTTCGGCAAAAGAAAAACAGCCGTCCGTTGGACGACTGTTTTTCTTTTGGAGCGGCTTACGAGGCTCG
>JAZONO010000037.1:0-5632 GCA_045654545.1 Acutalibacteraceae bacterium | reverse complement strand
GGCCGATTCGTGGGCAACCCAAAACGAGGTGGACAATGCCATCGCGGCGATCGAAGAAGCGGTTGTCGGCTTGGTTGATTGCGAGCACCTGAACGGCACCGAGAAGGTCGGTTACGTTGAGGAAACCTGCACGACCGACGGTTACACCGGCGACATCGCCTGTGTGGATTGCGGTTTTGTGGCAAGAGGCAACGAAGGCTCCATTATTCCGCAGCACGCGAAAACTACTAAAAACGTGAAGGAAGATTCCTGTACTGAACCCGGTTACTCCGGCGACCTGTGGTGCGCTGTTTGCGATGAGGAATTGAAGAAAGGTTTCTATGGCGCCGTTTCGCCGCACACTTGGGATGAAGGCAAGATCACCAAGCCTGCCACTCCGAATGCGCGCGGCGAGATCACCAAGACCTGTACGATCTGCGGCGATATCCTCAAGACTCACTTCGATTATGAGTTCACCGGCGAATTCGGTGATGTGAACGCGGACAACAAGATCGATTCGACCGACGCCCGTTTGGTGCTCCAGTATGCGGTCGGTAAGATCGGAGCCGATGCGATCGACATCGAACTGGCGAACGTGAACGGTGACAACAAGGTGGACTCCACCGATGCCCGTTTGATCCTGCAGTATGCGGTTGGCAAGATCGAAGCCTTCCCGAAGGCACAATAAACACACAGCAAAACACCGCCGTAGCGAAATGCTACGGCGGTGTTTTTGCTGTTATTACAGTGTCACACGGGTTCGCCCGTGTAGGTGACGGTGGTCACGGGGGTGTTGTTCAACCGCACTTCCGGGCGGCGGTTGGCGCCGAAACGGGTGTTGCCCACGGGGACCCCCACCGTGAGGGTGTGCGCGGCGTTGTCCCACGTGAAGGGGATCTTCATGCAATCGCCCTGTTCATAGGTGTGCCCGTCGCCGTCGTCGGTGTAATAAAACGCGGTGGCATCCGCTTCGCAGGCACAGTCGCCCGTAAACACAGTGGACGGGGAGGGATTTACGACAAAGAAGGAGGGCTTTTCCTCTTTCACGTCGTTCCACAGCGTGATTCGGAACACGTTGGGTGCGACTTGTTGGGCTTCGCGATGAGTAAACATAGGAAATCTTCCTTTCATCGTAACGTCGTTGCTTTCATTATTCCATAGTGCCTGTAAAATGTCTATCGCCAATTTCTCAAAAGCGATTGCAATAGGTCGAAAGTTGTGGTACAATATTGAAAAATGCACATAATGGAAGAATACGGATATGCTACAGAAACTGAACAGCCTGCCGATGTATCTCATCAGCGGTGCCGTCATTCTGTTTGTGCCGGCGTTCAGTATCTTTTTTTATGGTGCGTGCGTGGCGTGTCGGTATCGCCATCGGTATGGATAAAGCCAAATTGCGGCGTGCGGTGATGGCAAGCGGTTTGAATTCGACGTGTCGGAATACACCGCGGCGGCACTCACGGCGGCAGGGCATTGGGATGAACTCAAAAAGAAAGGGTACACCAACCTGCGCGTGGACTACAAGGTGTCGGGTATCGGTTCGCACAGTTGCGGCCCGGCGCTGTTGGGGCAGTGCCGCCCGGGAAAAGAGCCGTTTACCTTTACGTTCTATCTGCGATAAGGAAGGATTGACTGTATGATCCGTTCAAGATTGACCGACCTGTATCACAACCCCGTCAGCCAACGTCGTTTATGGCTGTGGACGTTGTGGATGTTTGCGTTTTTGGCGGCGGAAAAGGTTCTGGCAAGCAGTGTGGCGGTGAGCGGAAACGGAACGTTACAATTTGCGCTTTCGCTTGGGGTTTTGGACATCCTCTGCGTGGCGGTGTATGTGACCATGGTGATCCTCATTGCCGCCCGTGTGCCGTACATATATCTGCTGATGCCGGATTTTGTGTTGCTGGGTGTGAAACTGTACACAGCGATGTTGTCCACTACGGTGTTGGTGGGTGGGCGCCCTGCTGTGAGCGAAACGCTCAGCGCGGTGGAATCGGCACTGGAATCGGTGCTGTTTGCCATGTTTTTGGGGGTGCTGCTCGCAGGGAAACTCGGCCATCCGCAAAGCCGTATCGGGCGGCGGTATCCGCTCTATTGTATGTGGCTGTTGCTCGCGTGCCTGCCCGTCACGGTGGCGTTCGAGATCGTCAAATGCGTGATTGCCGTTGAGATGCATCAGTATCCTCTCGCGGTGATCTTCGAGTTTTCGAAAAACGTGTTGGGCGAAGCGTTGCTCGACCTACCGTATTATTTGATGATTCTGATGCTCTGCTTTGTGCCGCAACCGCACAAAGCAAAAGGTGTGTAACTGCTGTTTAAGAAGTGTGCATTGTGAAGCAAGCATAAATTCATACGCCATTCACAAAAAAGGTCCCCACCGCCAGTGGGGATCTTTTTCATACGTGATACACCTCGCGATACAGCGTGTCGCGAATCGTTTCGAATGTCGCTTCGGTGAGGGCGCCGCCCGTGGACATCAAGCGCAGCGGCACGGGGTGCCGCCCCTTTGAAATGGGAGGCTGGGTGTAGGGATAGTCGTTCAAGGTGAAGCCGTTTCGTTCATAAAAGCCGATGCGCCGCCGCGAAAGGGCGTCTTCGGGCAACTCCACTTCCAGGCACAGGCGGCGGTCGGTTTCCTGTTTCAGTTGGGCGAGCAGTTGTGCACCGAGTCCGCGGTTGCGGTGGGTTGGTGCCACCGCCAGATGTTCCACAAACAAAAAGGTGGGGAAAGAGTAGGTCGCCGCAAAGGCGATCACGCGCCCCTCCTCGGTCAGGGTGACCAGACGGTAACGCGGATGTTGGAGTAATGCTTTTTGCTCGTCATACGGGCGGTATTCATCGGTGGGAAAACTCGCTTGCATAATGGCAAACACTTCATCGAAAGCAGACATGATGCACCTCACGGGGGAATGTGTTTGATGGTATTGTAGCATAGGTGGGAAGAAAAGACAAGGGCTTGTAGGGAGCGGCGCTTGCCGACGCCCCGTGGAAACGACGTTTTTCGCGGTCGGTGACCGCTCACCCTTGGAGTTCGTTTCGAGTCCCTGTAGTAGGAAACACAAAAGAGCGATCCTTTTGTGGTGGAGAGCATATCGTAGTCGTTCGCACTCGCTGTCGCTCGTTTGGACGAAAGGCGCAACAGTCCACCGGACTGTTGCTTTGTCGCTCGCCTGTGGCTTCGCTCCCTTTCGTGGTTCGAGTCCCTGGAGCAGAAAAAATCAAAAGACCACCGCAAGGGTGGTCTTTTGATTTTGGCTGCGGAACAGGGACTCGAACCCCAACAGACAGATTCAGAGACTGTAGTGCTACCATTACACCATTCCGCAATATTTAGCATAAGTGATTATATCACATTTTTCCCGTTTGTCAAGTAGTCATACACGATTTTTTCGGAAAAATTTGAAATACTAAAAAGGAAAGCGGTTGGGGAGATTTCCCCCAACCGCTTTGCACAAAAACAAACTTATTTCAGGTTGTTTTCGTACTGCTCGATCATCTTCTTCAACGTGTGACCCGTTCGACCTCTTAATTTCTGGAGCCATTTCTCCGTGCTTTTGCCTGTAAATATCTTGATTTCAAGCCTTGCAAGGTCGTCTTCTTCCATTGTAACAAAGATCTTATCAATGTACTGAGCCACAAACTCGTTACTAATCATACCCGTACTTGCATCTCTGATCGCCGCTTCCAAACGAGATCTGACTTCACGCATATGCTTCTGATATTCTTCCTGAGTGAAAAGCTGTTCTTCAAGCTCTGCAAGAGCTTTTCGTGCTTCATCAATTTCTCGGTCGCAATTGTCAGTCATTGACTTAAAATTTGCATTAGTAATAGAACCGAACGTCACAAGCTCAAGCAGCTTGTTTTTCTTTTGCTCACCAAGTTCTATGATTCGTTTCTGTTCGGCTATCTGCTTGGATGTTTCATCATCGTTTTCTAAAGACTTGAACATCTCTGTATAAGTCTCAAGCAATGCCTCGACGTCTACCTTGGTCTCGCTGAACACCTTAAATAAGATAGGTTTGATTTCGTCCTCATATATAGGAAAAGAGGGACAAGCATCAGCACCGTTATTGATCTTGTTGGAACATACCCATTTGGAATTAACGGTACCATCCTTGCTTTTAGATTCTCTACGATAGTAAGCAGCACCGCAATGAGAACAGAACAGTTTACCGGTCAGTAGGTTAGCGTGGTTACAAACGCCTTGACGGTTCTTAACATCATCGCTTCTGCGACGTAATACTTCGTTAGCCTTATCCCACAGTTCTTCGGATACAAGAGCAGGAACGACTTCGCCGGTCTCATCCTTAAACATAACCCATTCTTCTGGGGGTAGGAATTTCTGCTTCTTAGTGAACATATCCACGATACGCACTTTATTACCTACATAGTAGCCCTTGTACTTAGGGTTAGAGATAATGCCTGACATCGTGGTATGAGCAATTTTGTTACCGTTATAGTTACGATAGCCCTGCTCATAGAATAGCTTCTCAAGTTGCTTCATGCTATATTCACCAGTAGCATAAAGTCTGAATAAGTCACGAACCATAGGCGCCTGACTCTCATCAATAACAAGACGTTTGCCGTCTTTCTGATATCCGAATATACGACTGTTACCAAGAACAACACCGGATTTGATAGCTTGCTGGTGGCCGAACTTTACACGGGATGAGAGTTTACGAAGCTCGTCCTGTGCTATAGATGACATGATAGTAAGTCTAAGCTCGGCATCTTCATCGAGAGTATTAATGTTATCGTTCTGAAAGAAAACACCAACACCTAAACCAAGAAGTTCTCTAGTATACTGAAGAGAGTCCAATGTATTACGGGCGAAACGAGAAATTTCTTTCGTGATGATAAGATCAAACGTATCGTCTTTAGCATCAGAAATCATTTCGTTAAAGTGCTTTCTCTTTTTTGTAGAAATGCCGGAAAGACCTTCGTCTATGTAACCAGGTACGAAGGTCCAAGCTTTGTTTTTCTTAATGAAGTTCTCGTAGTAAGCAATCTGGTTGTCAAGTGAGTTTAACTGCTCGTCCGTATCCGAAGAAACACGGGCATAGTAAGTTACTCTAAGGGGTATATCATATATCGATTTAGTACGCAACATCGTACGAATGCTTAATATATCCATAATTCCTTCCTTTCACAAAAGTTCGTTATATCATTATCTATATATTGATTATATCGCAAACGACGCGAAAAAGCAATACCGAAGTCGAACTTTGTAAAAGTTTCCGTCAATATATTATTAGATAGTTCCGCCGCGAGAGAACTTTGCTTTTCTATTCGCGATCTTCTCGACCATTTTCTTATATTCTTTTTCTGTTATAGTACCGTTTTCAAAAAGATATCGATTAAAGTAATTTAACCAAAGATCTTCAGATAAACGAATCTCACATTCTTCATCTAACAAACCTCTCTTCACGACTTCACCTCTTTTCATATAAGATTAAAAATCGAAACTAAAACTTATCGCTAAGATATAATACAGTATGTTACAATCAGATTTGTCATTCCAACTCAAAATTCTTCAAGAATTATTTTTAACCCATCCACGGTTGTGTATTCAAGCCATATGTGTAAACTTGATTTATCCGCTAAATAGTGATAAAATATGTTAGATAAGTTTACGGAAATATTGTGTGAGGGA
>JAZONO010000036.1:0-6836 GCA_045654545.1 Acutalibacteraceae bacterium | reverse complement strand
CCAGCGTGATACCGCACAGGTTCACACTCAAATTTCCCACAGGATCTCCCCCTTTCTCAACACGGGACCTTCTTTGCAGATGCGTTTATAGCCCGTGATCGTCTTGCACGAGCAACCCATACACGCACCGAAACCGCAACCCATACGCTCTTCAAAACTGAACTGACCGTCGGTCACGGTGGCTTTGAACAGCGCTTTGAGCATCGGTTCGGGTCCGCAGGTGTAGAAGTGGGTGTAGACCACCCCTGCCATCGCATCGGTCACAAAGCCTTTGACACCCTTGGTGCCGTCGGCGGGTGCCACCAGCACGGTAGCGCCGAGCGCTTTGAACTCCTCTTCATAAAACACCTCGGATGCGGTGTTGAAACCGAGAATGACGGTGACCTTTTTGCCCTCGGCGATCAGTTTCTTCGCCAGGTTGTACAGCGGAGGCACGCCGACACCGCCGCCGAGCAACAGCGGACGGTCGCCCGAAAGGGTGAGGTCGTACCCGTTGCCGAGCCCTGTCAGCACGTCCAGTTCCTCGCCCTTCTGCATGGTGCGCATTTGTTCTGTGCCGCGCCCGACCACCTTGTACACCAAGGTGAGCACGTCCCCTTCCACGTCGCACACCGAAATGGGACGGCGCAGATATTTCCCCGCCAGTTTCACATTGACGAACTGACCCGAGGCGGTGATGGCGGATGTGTCACCCTGAAGGCGCATACGCAACACCGTTTCGGTGAGAGGTGTGTTTTCAATAATGGTGAAAATACTCTGTTTCATGTTATCCTCTTACGCATCGATCGTGGAAATGGTGAGGGTGGTTTCCTCCAACACGTCCAGCAACACGCGCACCGTATCCAGCGCGGTGAAGATGGTGACGTTGTTATCGGTGGCAAGGCGGCGAATTTCATAGCCGTCGCTTGCCTGACCGGCCGAGCCGATGTCACGGGTGTTGATCACATAGGCGATGTGACCCTGACGGATCGCCTCGGGGATCTCCTCACTGCCGTCGCCGATCTTTTCGAGCATGTGGGTGCGGATACCGTTCTTTTTGAGGAAGTCCGCCGTGCCCTTGGTGGCCTGAATGCTGAAACCGAGGTTGTAGAAACGGCGAATCAGCGGCAACGCTTCTTCCTTGTCTTTATCGGCAATAGTGGCAAACACCGTGCCGTAGTTCTGCACACGCATACCCGAAGCCTGCAACGCTTTGTACAGCGCGCGGTTCAACTTGTCGTCGTAACCGATGGCTTCGCCGGTGGACTTCATTTCGGGCGACAGATACGCATCCAAACCGCGAATCTTGCTGAAGGAGAACACCGGCACCTTCACGTACCAACGCTCTTTCTCCTTAGGATAGATCTCAAAGATCCCCTGTTCTTTCAAGCTCCTGCCGAGGATAACTTCGGTGGCGATGTCCGCCAGGCTGTAACCCGTGGACTTCGAAAGGAAGGGAACGGTACGGGAGGAACGGGGGTTGACTTCGATGATATACACATCGTCCTTTTCGTCCACGATGAACTGGATGTTGTAAAGACCCACAATGCCGATACCGAGGCCGAGCTGGATGGCATAGCGCAGAATGGTGCCCTTCACCTTATCCGAAATGCTGAACGCCGGATACACGCTGATCGAGTCGCCCGAGTGGATACCGGTGCGTTCCACCAGTTCCATAATGCCCGGCACAAACACGTCGCGACCGTCGCAGATGGCATCGATCTCCACTTCCTTGCCCTGGATGTATTTATCCACCAGCACAGGCTTGTCCTCGTCGATCTCCACCGCCGTTTTCAGATAGTGGCGCAACTGCTCTTCATTTGCCACGATCTGCATGGCGCGACCGCCCAACACAAAGCTCGGGCGCACAAGCACGGGATAACCGATGGTCTTTGCCGCTTCAATGCCGTCTTCGATCTTGGTGACCGCACGACCTTGCGGTTGCGGAATGTTGAGCGATTCCAACACCTTTTCGAAACTGTCACGGTTTTCCGCGCGTTCGATCGCCGCACAATCCGTGCCGATGATCTTCACGCCGCGATCGGTCAGCGGCTGTGCCAAGTTGATGGCGGTCTGACCGCCGAGCGATGCGATGACCCCTTCCGGCTTTTCAAATTCCAGAATGTTCATCACGTCTTCGGTGGTGAGCGGTTCGAAATACAGCTTATCCGCCGTGGTGTAGTCGGTGGACACGGTTTCGGGGTTGTTATTGATAATGATGGCTTCGTAACCCGACTTTTTGATGGTGGTCACGGCATGGACGGTGGAATAGTCGAATTCCACACCCTGGCCGATACGGATCGGGCCGGCGCCGAGCACGACGATCTTTTTCTTATCGGTCAGGCGCGACGCGTTTTCGTCGGTATAGGACGAGTAGAAGTACGGGATGTAGGCGTTGGTGTGGCAGGTATCCACCATTTTGTAAACGGGGAAGAAATTCTTTTCCTTGCGCAGGTTGAAGATCTCGATCTCCGCCACGCCCCACAGTTTGCCGATGAAGCGATCGCTGAAGCCCATCTTCTTCGCTTCGCACAGGGTATCCCAATCGCCCTTGTTCGCCGCCAGTTTCTCCTCCATCTTCACGATACGCAGGAAGGATTCGAGGAAATAAGGGGTGATCTTGGTGAGATCGTGGAGTTTTTCCACCGTCACGCCGCGACGCAACAGTTCGGTCACCGCAAACATGGTGTCGTCCTTGAACTCTTTGATATAATCGAACAACTGCTCGTCGGTCATCGGATCGAACTTCGGCAGATGGAAGTGATACGCACCGATTTCGAGCGAACGCACCGATTTGAGCAAGCATTCCTCCAAGTTGGAGCCGATGCCCATCACTTCGCCCGTTGCCTTCATCTGGGTGCCCAGCGTGTTCGGCGCACTGGCAAATTTATCGAACGGGAAACGCGGCAACTTCGCCACGACGAAGTCGAGGCGCGGTTCAAACGCGGCGTTGGGGTGCGCAATGGCAATCTCCTCGAGCAACATACCCACCGCGATTTTCGCAGTCACACGGGCGATGGGATAGCCGCTCGCCTTGGATGCCAGCGCCGACGAACGCGACACACGGGGGTTCACTTCGATGAGATAGTATTCGCTGGAATAGGGGTTGAGCGCGAACTGCACGTTACAACCGCCTTCGATCTTCAATTCACGAATGATCTTGATGGCGCTGTCGTTGAGCATTTTCAGATCATGGTCGTTCAAGGTGAGGATGGGCGCCACCACGTTGGAGTCACCCGTGTGCACGCCGACGGGATCGATGGTTTCCATGCCGCAGATGGTGATGGCGTGATGTGCCGAATCGCGCATCACTTCAAACTCGATCTCTTTGTAGCCCTTCACGCTCTTTTCGATCAGCACCTGATGCACCGGCGACAGTTTGAAGGCGTTGAGACCCACTTCGATGAGTTCTTCTTCGTTATACGCAAAGCCGCCGCCCGTGCCGCCCAGCGTGAACGCAGGACGAAGCACCACGGGATAGCCGATGCGCGCCGCCGCTTCCTTGGCTTCTTCGAGCGAATAAGTAATCTCGGACGGAATGGTCGGCTCACCAATGGATTCACACAACTCTTTGAACAGTTCGCGATCCTCTGCGCGTTCGATACTGCGGCTGCTGGTGCCGAGCAGTTCTACGTTGCACTCTTTCAAAATGCCCTTCTTTTCCAGTTGCATCGCGAGGTTCAAACCTGTCTGACCACCGATGCCGGGCACAATGGCATCAGGACGCTCATACCGCAGGATCTTGGCCACGTATTCGAGCGTGAGCGGTTCCATGTACACCTTGTCCGCAATGGTGGTGTCGGTCATGATGGTTGCAGGGTTGGAGTTGCAAAGCACCACTTCATACCCTTCCTCTTTGAGTGCCAAGCACGCCTGCGTACCGGCATAGTCAAACTCCGCCGCCTGACCGATGACGATCGGGCCGGAGCCGATGATGAGGATCTTTTTGATGTCTGTTCGTTTTGCCATGATGTTTCCTCCTCAGAAATATATAACAACTCATTCAGAATATACGACGTTACCGTTACACACGGTGAGTTTACAGCGACCGTACAGCGTGTCCCCTGCAAACGGCGTGGCACGCCCTTGCGAAAGGAACTCGTCGGGATCCACAGTGTAGGCGGCGTTCAGATCCCACACGGTGAAATCGTTGTCGAGCGGAATACCGAAACGACGGCGCGGAGCGATCGCCAAGCGATCCACCAACGTGTCGAGCGACAGAATGCCCGGTTTCACAAGACGTGTGTACATCACCGCAAAGGCGGTTTCCAACCCGACGATGCCGAACGCACTGCCTTCCAAGCCTTTTGCCTTCTCTTCGGCGGAGTGGGGAGCGTGATCGGTGGCGATCATATCGATCGTGCCGTCGAGCAACCCTTCCACCAACGCTTCGCGATCCGCTTTGGCGCGGAGCGGCGGATTCATTTTGAACCGTCCGTCCTCATGCAAGTCGCCGTCGTCCAGCACCAAATAATGCGGACCGGTTTCACAGGTGACGTTCACCCCATCCGCTTTGGCACGGCGGATCAGATCCACACTCTCCTTGGTGGAGATGTGGCAAACGTGATAGGCACAACCCGTCTCTTTTGCCAGTTTCAAGTCCCGTGCAATGGGACCCCACTCGCTTTCACTGCAGATGCCGCGATGCCCGTGGGCGGCGGCGTACTCCCCTTGGTGGATGTATCCGCCGTGCAAAAGGGCGTTATCTTCGCAATGGGCAACGATCATCCGCCCCATTGCCCGGGCGCGTTCCATTGCTTCACGCATCATGGATGCGCTTTGCACACCGCGCCCGTCATCTGAAAAGGCGATGGTATCGCCGAGCGCCTCAAAATCGACAAGTGCCTCCCCCTTCTGCCCCACCGTGATGGCGGCATAGGGATACACACGCACCGAAGCATCGCGGCGGGTGATGGCCAACTGCTCTTGCAGATGCGCCGCGCTGTCGGGCACGGGATTCAGATTCGGCATGGTGCACACCGCGGTGTATCCGCCGTGTGCCGCCGCACGGCAACCGGAAGCCACCGTCTCCTTATAAGAAAAGCCCGGCTCACGAAAATGCACATGCACATCGCAAAAGCCGGGAAAAACAGCAAATTGAGGGGACAAGGAACGAGAAAGACCGTTCAACGACAAAAAGTCCACCACCGCGCTCGCAAAAGTCGAGTCGGCCGCTTTTTCGGGGTATTGCAGGGTGAACATCTGTGCCATAACCGTGTCCTTTCCGTGGGGATGAAACTCACTCGTTTATATTAGGATTATGATACCATAAACGTCGCTTTCTGTCAACACAAAAATAGTGTAGAAGCGATGCCGGATTTTTTGGAAAAGGTTGTTGCATTTGCCGAAAAAAGAGAGTATAATGGGACAAACCTGAAAAGGATATATCGCTGAGAGAAGGAATGCTCTGTGAAACAGCGTACTGTTAACATGCTGGAAGGCGCTTTGTTGCCGAACATTTTGCTGTATGCACTGCCGCTGATCGCCTCCAGTTTGTTACAACTGTTATATAACGCGGCGGATTTGATCGTGGTGGCACGGTTTGCCGGCGGCACCGCCTTGGCGGCCGTGGGTGCCACCGGTTCGCTTGTCAGCCTGATCATTAACGTGTTTGTGGGCATTTCGGTGGGTGCCGGTGTGGCCATTGCACGTGCGTTTGGTACCGGAAATCGCCGGGACATCCACGAAGCGGTGCACACCGCTATGGGTATCAGTGTGATCAGCGGCGTTGTCACCATGGTGATCGGTCTTGTGATCGCACCGTATGCACTTCAATGGATGGGAACGCCCACCGAAGTCATCGGGCAATCCACCTTGTATTTGCGCATTTACTTTCTCGGCATGCCGGCCATGATGATCTATAACTTCGGCTCGGCGGTGTTGCGGTCGGTAGGCGATACACGCCGTCCCTTGATGATTTTGACCTTTTCGGGGCTTGTCAACGTAGCGTTGAACCTTGTGTTGGTGATCGTGTTTCACATGGATGTGGCCGGTGTTGCCATTGCCACCACCGTGTCACAGATCCTTTCTGCCGTGATGGTGGTATTCTGTTTGGTGCGTACCGATGGCGTATACCGTTATCGTATCCGCCAAACCCGTATTTATAATGACAAACTGTTGCAAATGTTGCAACTCGGCATTCCGGCCGGTATTCAAAGTTCCATTTTCAGCATCTCCAACATTCTCATCCAATCCTCCATCAACTCGTTCGGTCCTGCCGCCATGGCAGGCAGCGCCGCTGCCGCTAATATTGAAGGATTTGTCTATGTGGCAATGAACGCAATGTATCAGACCTGCATGGCGTTCACGGCGCAAAACGTGGGGGCACAGCAACCCGAGCGGTTGAAAAAGATCCTGTTCACCTGTCTTTTGTTGGTGGTGATCGTGGGGCTGTTGCTCGGCTTTATCGTGTTGCTGTTCGACGATCCGTTACTGTCGCTTTACACCTCCACCTCCGCCACCGATGAAAACGTCTCCCCCGGGGACATTCTGGCCACGGGCAAAGAACGTCTGTTGGTGATTTGCTCCACCTATTTCCTTTGCGGTATGATGGAAGTGTTTGTCGGCGCGATGCGCGGCATGGGGTCCTCCTGGACTCCGATGGCGGTTTCCATCGCCGGTGTGTGCGGCATTCGCATCGTGTGGATCTTCACCATCTTTGCGTTTGTGTATCATTCGCTGTTATCGCTGTATATTTCGTACACCGCCTCGTGGTTTGTGACCGCTTTGATCCACGCGGTCTGCTGTTTCTTCAAGCATCGCAAAACCGTGCGCCAACTGCGCGAGGACACGGCGTATTCATCGTGAGTAAAAAAATCACCCACTATAGGGTGGGTGGGGTTAGGGTTAAAATTAGA
>JAZONO010000035.1:0-1968 GCA_045654545.1 Acutalibacteraceae bacterium | reverse complement strand
CACCACCGCCGACCTGGAAAGGGGTCTTGGGGCAACCAAAACACCAAACGCCCCCCCGGTGGGGGGGGGCCGTTTCCGGTATCACACAAAAAAGGGAGATGAGCATTCACTCATCTCCCTTTTCCTTTATTGTACTAAACTTATGCCGCTTTGCGTGCACCCTTCAGTACCAGCACCGCCGCCGCAAACAGCACCAGTGCCACCGCCCACATGACGAGACCGGCCACCATGCCGCCGAAAGACGCGAGATAGCCTGCCACCACATAGGACACGCACGCAATCACAGCGATCATCGCCGCATACGGGAACTGCGTTTTCACGTGGTCAAGATGGTTGCAGTTGCCGCCCGTGGAGGACAGAATGGTGGTATCCGAGATCGGGGACACGTGGTCGCCGAACACCGCACCGCCAAGCGTTGCGGAAATGGTGATCATCACCAAGGTGCCGCTGCCGCCAAGCAAGGTGACCGCCACGGGAACCAACACACCGAAGGTACCCCAGGACGTGCCCGTTGCAAACGCAATGCCGCATGCGAGCACGAAGAAGATGGCCGGGAACAAGGACTGGATCGCTACGGGAATATTCGCCATGTTCGCTTCCACAAACGCCTGCGCATCTAGGTAGCCGCCCTTGGCACCCATGATGCCCGACAACGACCATGCGAAGGTGAGGATCAAGATGGCAGGAACCATGGTCTTGAATCCCTGGGTAATACTCTCGGTGATCTCCTTAAAGGACACCACCTTGGTCAACGCATAGAACACCATCACGATCACCAACGCAATCGTGGAACCGATGGCGAGCGAGGTACCTGCATCGCAGTTTGCAAACGCTTCCATCACGTTCGCCGATTGCAGTTCGGTGCCGTAGGTGGAGGAATCCCAGTTGTAATAGAAACCGGAATAGATCATACCGCCGACGCAGCAGAGGATCAGAATAATCACGGGGATGATAAGGTGCATCACGCGACCGTTCGGATTTGCCTTGATGGAGGAATCTTCCGATACGGGCAGATCGGTCTCGCCCGCGTTCAGGTCGCCCGTCTCTTCCGCGATACGCTCGTTACGACGCATCTTGCCGAAGTCCAACTTCAGGAAACAGAAGGTAAACACCATGATGATGGTGAGAATGGCGTACACGTTGAACGGGATGGTCTGCATGAACACCACAAAGCCGTCGCCGTCCAGATAGCCGGAGACCGCTGCCGCCCACGAAGAGATGGGCGCGATGATGCAGATGGGAGCCGCAGTGGAGTCGATGATCCACGCGAGTTTCGCATGGGAGACCTTGAACTTATCGGTCACGGGACGCATGACCGAACCCACCGTCAAGCAGTTGAAATAGTCGTCCACAAAGATGAGACAGCCGAGCCCTGCGCTCGCCGCCAGCGCGCCGCTCTTGGAACGGATGCGCTTTTGTGCCCACTCTCCGTATGCCGCCGAGCCGCCGGATTTTTGCATCAAAATAACAAAGATGCCCAGTACCACCAAGAATACGATGATGGGTGCGTTACCGCCGACCTGCTCGCTCATCAGCGTGTACACGGTACCGAGCGCTTGCAGAGGATTGCCGTTGGTATAGAGAAGTGCGCCGGTCAATATTCCGACAAACAGCGAAACATAGACCTGTTTTGACAAGAGCGCCAAAACAATGGCAACAATTGCCGGTATAAATGCCGCAAAAGTAGCCTGCATGGTGAATAACCCCTTCCTTTTTTACAAGTTTCCCCCATTATACAATGAAAAGCTGCATTTGTAAACATTTTTTTACAAAGAGATAAAAATGAATTGCTCGAAACAGGTGCAAAGCACAATTCTCACAGGGAATGCAGCGCAACAAGCACCCATATTACGGGTGGGTGGTCATAGGGATAAAATTGGAGAGGATGCATCGTTGAAGATACATCCTCTCTGTTTGTTTTGTGAATATTCACACCACTTCGAAAGTGGCTGTGACCCTTGGCCCCCT
>JAZONO010000034.1:0-1605 GCA_045654545.1 Acutalibacteraceae bacterium | reverse complement strand
CGGCACCGACGAGGTGCTGAATTTTGAAGTATCGGGCGACAAGATCGAAGCGGTTCACATGTTGCCCGGATACACGCACAACATCATCAATCTCTCGGACACGGAGGATCTCGTCACAGTCATGTGGGCAAACGAATCCTTTGACCCTGCACATCCCGATACTTTTTTTGAGGTGGTAGAATCATGAGTATTAAAATCGATTACAGCGACGTGCAATTCAAGAACAACGGGCGTCTGAAACTGTTGGTCATCGTGGGCACCCGTCCCGTGATCATCCGTTTGGTGCCCACCATCAACAAATGCCGCGAATACTTTGATTGTATTTTGGCACACACGGGGCAAAACTACGATTACAACCTGAACGGTGTGTTTTTTGACGATCTGAAATTGGCACCGCCCGAAGTGTACATCGATGCGGTGGGCGACGATCTGGGCGCCACCATCGGCAACATCATCAACTGCTCCTACAAGCTGATGTGCCAAATCAAACCCGATGCCCTGCTCATTCTGGGCGATACCAACTCCTGCCTGTCTGCCATTTCGGCCAAACGCCTGCACATCCCGATCTTCCACATGGAAGCCGGCAACCGTTGCAAGGACGAATGCCTGCCCGAAGAGACCAACCGCCGCATTGTGGACATTACGAGCGACGTGAACCTCTGCTATTCCGAGCACGCGCGCCGCTACATTCTCGCATCGGGCGCGAAGCCGGAGCAGACCTACGTGGTCGGCTCGCCGATGGCGGAAGTGCTTTCGCAGAACCTCGAAAACATCGAAAAGAGCACCGTGCTCGACGATTTGGGGCTTGAAGCAGGCAAGTACATTCTGCTGTCTGCCCACCGCGAAGAAAACATCGACAACGAGCAAAACTTCTTCTCGCTGATGAACGCGGTGAACAAGATGGCGGAAACCTACGATATGCCCATCCTCTACTCCTGCCATCCGCGCAGCAAAAAGTTCATCGAACTGCGCGGTTTCAAGTTTGATCGCCGCGTGATCCAGCATCAACCGCTCGGCTTCTTCGATTACAACAAACTGCAACAGAACGCCTACTGCGTGGTGTCCGACAGCGGCACACTTCCCGAAGAGAGCGCGTTCTTCAAATTTCCGGCGGTGTCCATCCGCACCTCGACCGAACGTCCCGAAGCGATGGATAAAGGCGTGTTCCTCATCGGTTGCATCTCCTCCGACCAGGTGATGCAGGCGGTGGATCTTGCGGTGAGCATGCATCAAAACGGAGATGACGGCATTGACGTGCCGGCTTACGTGGATCAAAACGTGTCCACCAAAGTGGTGAAACTCATTCAAAGTTACACCGCCATCGTGAACAAGATGGTGTGGCGCAAATTCTAAATAGGTGTAGATAACAAAGAAGAACACGGTGCAGTCCAAAGACACCGTGTTCTTCTATTTACGCTTTCAGCAGTGCGGCAGCCGCCTCTTTCAACGTGGCCGTCATAGCATCCGCCGCCGCCATATCCGCACCCGTGGCGGTGATATATGCCTTCACCTTCGGCTCGGTGCCGGAAGGACGGATGACGATGCTGTTATTCCCCTCCAGTTTGTAGGAGAGCACATTGGATTTCGGCAGGTCGATGGCGACGG
>JAZONO010000033.1:0-4990 GCA_045654545.1 Acutalibacteraceae bacterium | reverse complement strand
GGTTCGGTGCTGGTGCTTGGTCGCCGCCGCGACATTCAACGCTATTTCCACATGTAAAGAATTTTTTGAAAATTGTAAAAAAAGACTTGATTTTTCTCGGAGAGTTCAGTATAATAGACTGGCGCCTTGAAAAAGCGAGGTACGGAGAGATGGCTGAGCTGGTCGAAGGCGCACGATTGGAAATCGTGTAACGGCTATAAACCGTTCGGGGGTTCGAATCCCCCTCTCTCCGCCAAACAAAAGAACACACCCCGAAGGGTGTGTTCTTTTGTTTTTGGCTTCAGAGGGGGATTCGAAACGAACTCCAATCCTGAGGTACAACGTACCGAAGGATTGGGAGCAACAGTCCGGGGGGCTGTTGCGTTCGTGAGAAGAGTATCCCCGAAAAAGCGAGAAAAGCAGAAGGTCCGAAAGCGGAAGAGACCCACACACCCCGAAGGGTGTGTTCTTTTGTTTTTGGCTTCAGAGGGGGATCCGAAATGCAACGCCTACGAGCGCCGCCGGGGGCGGATACAGCGAGTAGGGGTTGGCGCAGCGGTCAAAATCGGCAGTACCGTATGGTACGTCTGCCGATTTTGGGAACCGCAAGAGTAATCCTGAGGTACAACGTACCGAAGGATTGGGAGCAAAGGATGTTCGTTGCTGTCGCAACGAAATCCGTGTAACTTTTTTCTTGGCACCTTAGACAGTTGCTATTTTTTTCGCAAGACCGAAAAAAGTTACGCCCCGACGTGCGGTGGGGGCTTTTTTTGACGAATATTGTCGCCAAGACTTGACATACCTTGCAAAACAAGGTACAATATATAGGATAATATAGTGCGTATGACACAGATTGTGGGGGTGTCTATGGCGAATAAGAAGAAAAAGTGGATGCGGTTTCGTCACCGCGTGGTGCGCAACCTGTTGTGGGCACCGATGTGGTTGTATTCGCGCATGGCATATGGCATTCATATCGAAAAGTTTCGTGAACAGGGGAAACGCCCGTATCTCATTTTGTTCAATCATCAAACGGCGTTTGACCAATTCTTTGTGGGCATGTCGTTTCGCGGCCCTGTGTATTATCTCGCTTCGGAAGACTTGTTCTCCAACGGATGGGTGTCTTCCTTGATCCGTTGGCTGGTGGCACCCATTCCGATCAAAAAGCAAGCAACGGATATTGCCGCGGTGAAGAAGTGTTTGGCGGTTGCCAAAGAGGGTGGCACGATCGCCATTGCCCCCGAAGGTAACCGTACATACAGCGGAAAAACCGAATATATGAACCCGGCGATCGTGCCGTTGGCACGCAAACTGGGCATGCCCATTGTGCTCTATCATATCGAGGGCGGATACGGCGTGCAACCGCGCTGGAGTGACGGCACGCGCCGCGGTGCGATGAAATCCTTTGTGTCCCGCGTGATCGAACCCGAAGAATACAAAGATCTGTCCAACGACGAGTTGCTCCGTTTGATCGAAGAGGGATTGTACGTGGACGAAGGGGTGGTGGACGGCATCTTCCGTTCTGCGCGCCGTGCGGAATATCTGGAACGGGCGATGTACGTGTGCCCGACCTGCGGACTTTCGGCGTTCGAAAGCCATGGGAACGACATCACCTGCAAGCGGTGCGGACTCACGGTGCATTACGGTGAGGATAAGCGGTTGACCTCGGATTCGTCGGCGTTCCCCTTCACCTTCACTACCGAGTGGTATGCCTATCAGCAACGGTTTGTGCAGGGGTTGGATCTTGCCCCGTTTGCGGACGAGGCGATGTACTGCGAGTGTGCGCAATTCTCCGAAGTGTTTTTGCAAAAGCGCAAACAGGTGTTGGCAGAGGATGCCGCCGTGGTGCTGTACGGTGATCGCGTGCAGATCGGGGAACAGACCTTCCCGTTTGACGATCTTTCCGCGGTGACGGTGCTCGGGCGCAACAAGCTAAACATCTACTGTGGCGACAAGGTGTATCAGTTGAAGGGTGACAAACGTTTCAACGCGTTGAAATACGTCAATATCTATCACCATTATAAAAATGTGAAAAGAGGAGAGCCGCATGGAGAATTTTTGGGACTTTAACGTGTGGGGCAGTTGGAACTTGGTGGCGATGTTGCTCATCAGTTTGTTGGCCGCCCAAATGCTGAAACGCTCGATTCCGTTTTTGCGTGAATCGTTGATCCCTACCTCGGTGCTCGGCGGCGGTTTACTGATTTTGGTTGCCGGTGTGTATAAAGGGATTACCGGTGACGTGATGTTTGACACCGCCTTTTTCGGCGGCAAAGGCACGGTGAATCTGGAACTGCTCACCTACCATACGTTGGCACTCGGGTTTATTGCCTCCACCTTCAAAAGCGGCAAGGGCAAGATGACCAAACAACGCACGACCGAAATTTTCAACACAGGTGTGACCACCGTGTCCACCTATTTGTTGCAGGCGATTTTCGGTATGGGCATTTCGCTTGTGGCGGTGTTCTTTATCAAGGACTTTTTCCCGGCGGCCGGTGTGCTGTTGCCGTTTGGTTATGGGCAGGGCACGGGTCAGGCGATGAATTACGGCAATATCTATGAAACCGATTTCGGATTTGTGGGCGGCAAGAGTTTCGGTCTGACCATTGCGGCACTCGGGTTCCTCAGTGCCAGCATCGGCGGTGTGATTCATTTGAACATTCTGCGTAAACGCGGCGTGATCCTCCAAAAGGCCAAGGAGAAAGCCATTCAGTCGGAGGAGATCCAGCGCGAGAACGAGATCCCGATGCAGGAAAGCATGGACAAACTGACGGTGCAGATCGCACTGATCGCCGTGGCGTACATCGTGGCGTATGGATTGATGTTCCTGCTCGGCAATCTGTTGCCCGGCATGCGCGCGGTGATCTACGGATTCAACTTCCTGCTTGGCGTGTTGGCGGCTACGGTGGTGAACGCGTTGCTGAAATGGATGAACAAGCGCAACTGGATCCACCGCGAATACACCAACGACTTCCTCATGACGCGCGCCAGCAACTTCTTCTTCGATCTGATGGTGGTGTCGGGTATCGCGGCCATCCGTTTGGACATTCTGAAAAACTATTGGGGTGTCATTCTGGTGATGGGTGTCGTCGGGTTGGTCATCACCTATGCTTACAACCGCATTGTGGCGAAAGCGCTGTTCAAGGACTACACAGAAGAGCAGTTCCTCATGATGTACGGTATGCTGACGGGTACTGCCAGCACGGGCATCATCCTGTTGCGCGAGATCGACGGCGATTTCAAAAAACCGGCGGCGGATAACCTTGTGTATCAGAATTTCCCGGCCATCGTGTTCGGCTTTCCGATGATGTTGCTTGCCACCTTGGCTCCGGCGAAACCGTATCTTACGTTTGGTATATTTATCGCGTTCTTTGCGGTGATGAACATCATCCTGTTCCGCGCACAGATATTCAAAAAGAAGAAATAAAAAATACGGGAGTGATCGTTTGATCACTCCCGTATTTTTTAGTGTTAGCCGATCGGTTCAAAATCCGCCGCCCCGTGTTTGCACAACGGGCAGACGAAATCTTCGGGCAGGGTGTCGCCTTCATACACATAGCCGCACACCTTGCAGACAAAGCCTTTTTTGCCTTCGGTTTGCGGCTTCGGCTTCACGTTCTCTTGGTAATAGGTGTAGGTCATGGTTTCGCGGTCGGACAGCACGCGCGCTTCGGTGACGTCACAGATGAACATACCGTGGGTGTCGAGATCCACGTATTGCACCACCTTGAGCGAGAGGAAGGAGTTGATATACCGCGGCAGGAAGATCAACCCGTTATCCGAACGCAACGGTTCGCAATCGGCAAATTTGTCGACGTTGCGGCCGCTGACAAACCCGAACTTTTCGAACACCGCAAAGGGAGCATCCACCGTGAGGCAGTTGACGTTCATGTTCCCCGTCTGCTTGATGACGTGGTGGGAATAGTTTTCTTTGTTGATGGTGACCGCCACACGGTTAGGGGTACTCGTCACCTGCGTGACGGTGTTCACGATCAGACCGTTGTCCTTCTTGCCGTCGTGCGAGGTGACGACGTACAGACCGTAGCCGATGTTGAAGAGTGCTGTCAGATCGTTCTTGTTGGCGGTGGCATCATGCTGTGCCAGATAGTCGCGGCAAAGTTCCTCGGCCAGTGCCGTGACGGCGGCACTGCTCTCCTCGTTCAACGCCGAGCGGATCTTCACGCTCGTTTCGGCAAAGGTGAGATTTTTGCATTTTTCCAATTTGCCGTGCATAATTTTGGCGGCGAGCGGTGCCCAACTGCCGTTTTCCATAAACGCCACTGTGCGGTTTGCAAAATTGCGTTCGGTCAGATGGTCGATAAACTCACGCATGAAGGGGAAGATGTCGGCATTGTAGGTAGTGGTGGCGAGCACCAGTTTGCTGTAACGGAACGCATCTTCCACCGCTTCTGCTATGTCGCAACGGGCCAGATCGTTCACAACGACCTTCGGGCAGCCGTTTTGACGCAACGCCTCGGCCAGTTGCATCACGGCCTTTTTGGTGTTGCCGTACACGGAAGTGTAGGCGATCACAATGCCGTCTTCCTCCGGTTGATAACTCGACCAGGTGTCGTACAACCCGATATAGTAACCGAGATTTTCGGTCAGCACGGGGCCGTGTAGGGGGCAGATGGTTTGAATGTCCAGCCCGGCCGCTTTTTTGAGCAGGGCTTGCACCTGCACGCCATATTTCCCGACAATGCCGATGTAGTAACGGCGCGCTTCACACGCCCAATCCTCGTCCACATCCAGCGCACCGAATTTGCCGAATCCATCTGCCGAAAACAGCACTTTGTCGGTGCTGTCATAGGTTACGATCACTTCGGGCCAATGCACCATCGGCGCAGTCACAAAGGTGAGCACGTGGCGACCCAAGGTGAGGGTGTCGCCTTCACCCACCACGACCTGACGGTCGGCAAAATCCGTGCCAAAGAAGTTTTGCATCATGATGAACGCTTTTGAGGAGGCCACAATTTTCGCCGTGGGATATGCCTTCGTGAAGTTCACGATGTTGGTG
>JAZONO010000032.1:0-2354 GCA_045654545.1 Acutalibacteraceae bacterium | reverse complement strand
CCCTGCATCCGCCACCGGCGGTGGTCGACAACGCGACCCCAGTCATTTTCTCCTCGCCGATGTAAGTTGGGAGAATGCGCAAGGCGCATTCTCGGGGGCATTGCCGGAGTCACTTGTTACAGCACTCGCTTCGGGCAATGTCCGGACAGCTCCCCTTTAGACAAGGGGGCCAAGGGTCACAGCCGCTTTCCAAGTGGCATCAATATTCACAAAACAAACAGAGAGGATGTATCGTGAACGATACATCCTCACCAATTTTATCCCTAATCCCACCCACTTTAAGGGTGGGGTTTTTCCGTAGAGACGGATACCGCCGAAAAAAATTCCAAAATCCCCCTTGACAATGCTGTCTATTCGTGATAGACTGAAAACGTAGTCTACAAGCAATAGACAGATGGGAGGTACGAAAATGGAAACGATGAAGCTTGGCGTGGTGGAGGCGCGGTTTGCAGATATTGTGTGGGAACACGCACCGCTCTCCACCAAACAACTGGTGGCGCTGTGCGAAGAGCGGTTGCAGTGGAAACGCACCACGACCTATACGGTGCTTAAAAAACTGTGTGAACGGGGGTTGTTCCTCACCGAAAGCAGCACCGTGACGGTGTGTGTGAGCAAAGAGGAATTTTACGCGATGCAAAGTGAAAAGTTTGTGGAAGAGACCTTTGACGGATCGCTCCCTGCCTTCATTGCCGCCTTCACCGCACGCAAAACGTTGACCGCCGAAGAGCGCGATGAGATCTTGGCGATGATCGCGGCATACGGGGAGGGGTAAGTATGAGCGATTGGTTTGTGAAACTGCTGAACATGAGCATTACCGCCGGATGGGTGGTGCTTGCGGTGGTGGTGCTTCGTCTGTTGCTCAAACGTGCGCCGCGGTGGATCACTTGCCTGTTGTGGGGTGCGGTGGCACTCCGATTGGTGTGCCCGTTTTCGCTCGAAAGTGTTACGAGTTTGATCCCTTCCAAAGAAACGATTCCGCCGAACATAACGCAAGCACCTGTTCCCGAAATTCACACGGGAATCGATGCCGTGAATTTCACGGTAAATCCTTATTTACAGCAGAGTGTCACCCCCACGCCGACCGAAAGCGTGAATCCGCTTGACGTGTGGCTCACGGTGGCGGCGTGGGTGTGGGTTGTCGGGGTGTGTGCCATGCTGTTGTACGGCGTCCTTTCCTATTGGCGGCTTAAACGGCGTGTGCGCGTATCGCTCGCAGTGGAAAGGGGAGTGTACGTGTGCGACGACGTGGCGTCACCCTTTATCCTCGGCGTGTTTTCTCCGCGCATTTATCTGCCATCGGGATTGTCGGGGGAGGTCACCGCATCGGTATTGGCGCACGAGCGTGCGCATTTAAAGCGTGGCGACCATTGGATCAAGCCGTTGGGATTTTTGTTGCTCGCGGTGTATTGGTTTCATCCGCTTGTGTGGGTAGCATACGTGCTTCTGTGCCGCGATATTGAAACCGCCTGTGACGAAAAGGTGGTAAAAGCGATGGATACCGCCGCACGGCAGGCGTATTCCACCGCGCTGGTGAATTGCAGTGCCCACCGCCGCACGGTGATGCTGTGTCCTCTGGCGTTTGGTGAAGTGGGGGTAAAGGCACGGGTGAAAGCGGTGCTCAATTACAAACGCCCGGCGTTTTGGATCATTCTGGTGGCGGTGATTGCCGCCATTGCGGTGGCGGTGTGCTTCCTTACCGATCCGAAGGATAAGAAACCTGTGGGCGTGGAAGAGCAAACCAGTGGTGCCAGCCGCGAGGGAGTAACGCTTACCATCGTATCGACCGATCTGGATTCACTCCAGCCCTCCATTACGGTGCAATGGGAAAACGGATTGGACGAAGAGGTCACGTTCGGTAATCCGTTTACCCTATATCGCAAAGTAGATGGTGAATGGCAAAATTGCGTGACGATGGATTTGGTGTGGACGATGCCTGCCTACATCCTGAAATCGGGCAAAACCACTGAAAAGGTGTACAGTTTGGTGGGGCAGTCGGTGGTGTTCCCGGGGGATTACCGCTTGGAAGCCTCCTTCCGCGTGGGGGATGAAGAGGAGACCGCATGGGTGGAATTCAACCTTACGCGCGGCACGCGTCTTTACACCGAGGCGGTTACGTTCCGCGCGGATGAACTTTTGTATTGTAATCCTTTTATATCCTTTGTTTTGTTTCCCGAAAACGCACCGGCATGGCGCGTGGTCAACGGGCACACGTTATACGAAATAGCATCCGATAACGTGATCAAGCAAATTGGTGTGCTGAATCCGATTACATTGACCGAAGAGAATTTCGATTATCATTTGCCCGAAACTTCTGTATGGGGGGAAGAGCCTCCCAAAATGGAAGTTGTTCCCAC
>JAZONO010000031.1:0-4210 GCA_045654545.1 Acutalibacteraceae bacterium | reverse complement strand
GTCAAGGGAACAAGGGTAACTTCGGTGTGTTTCATAATATCCTCCTAAAAACAAAAAACTCCGGCTATTGCTTTGCACAATAACCCGAGCTCACTCGGACACCTAATCCGGCAATGTGAGCGCTACGGCACTCTGCCTCCGGTGACGTATTTTTTTAGTATTATACCGCCAAATGCACGAAATGTCAATTGCCAAACAAAAAACACATTGACAAACGTCTATGTGTCGCATATACTATAAACATAGACGATTATCTATGCGAGGTGTTTATGATGTGTGAAATTGACGTGGCTTTGATTTGTAAAGCGTTATCTGATTCCAATCGTTTAAAAATTGTGGAAATGTTATCGGACGGCAAAAAATGCGGATGCAAATTGCTGGAAGCTTTTAACATTACCCAGCCGACCCTTTCCCATCATATGAAGATATTAGAGGAAAGCGGCTTGGTCAAAGGCGAAAAGCAAGGTAAATGGACGCATTACTCCCTTTGCTGTGAAACCTTAAAGGAATTCAAAGCGTTCATTGCATCCCTTGAGTGTGTAAAGGACGGTGACTGCGAATGTCGGTGATTTGGGATTTTATTCAAGATGAAATTCTCGGTATGGCTTGGCTGAACCGTTTGATTGCCACCGTTCTGAACGCTTGCGGACTGGATACCGCAAGTAAAATCGGCGGAAGCGTACAGTTCTTTATTTACGATATGATTAAAATTATGGTGCTGCTCGGTGTTTTGATTTTGCTTATCTCGTATATCCAAAGCTATTTCCCACCCGAGCGCACCAAAAAGATACTCGGTAAATTCCACGGCATTGGGGCGAATATCATTGCCGCCTTGCTCGGTACGGTAACACCGTTTTGTTCTTGCTCGTCTATCCCACTGTTTATCGGTTTTACAAGCGCGGGCTTGCCCGTTGGTGTAACCTTTTCGTTCCTCATTTCCTCGCCGATGGTAGATCTCGGCAGTCTTGTTCTGCTGATGAGCATTTTCGGTTGGAAGGTCGCCTTGCTGTACGTGGTACTTGGTCTTGTCATCGCTGTGGTCGGCGGTACGCTGATTGAGAAACTACACCTTGAAACACAAGTGGAGGAATACATCCGTAACGGCAAATCCCTTGATTTACCGCAGGCGGAATTGCATTTCAAGGATCGCATCAAATACGCTTGGGTTCAGGTGGTAGATACCGCGAAAAGAGTGTTCCCATATGTTTTGGTCGGTGTGGGAATCGGCGCGATCATCCACAACTGGATTCCCGGGGATTGGATTATTTGGGCACTTGGCAACAACAATCCGTTCGGCGTCATTCTGGCTACCGTTGCCGGTGTGCCGATGTATGCCGATATTTTCGGCACCATTCCCATTGCCGAAGCACTACTTGCCAAAGGGGCGCTTCTCGGCGTGGTGCTGTCCTTTATGATGGGCGTTACAACTTTATCCTTGCCGTCGATTATTATGCTCCGCAAGGCAGTAAAGCCGAAATTGCTCAGTATCTTTGTGGCGATCTGCACGGTGGGAATGATCCTTGTCGGCTATTTCTTTAATCTGATTCAGCCGCTTATTATGTAACTCGGAGGTATGTATATGAAAATATTTGTTAAGAAGAAAGAGAAAACTTGTTGCTGCAGCGGTGCTGCTTCCAAAGAAGCACCCATTACCAACGAATGCTGCGGTAAAACCGTAGAGGGAATTTGCTGTATCAAAGTGTTGGGTGCGGGGTGTAAGGCCTGTCATCAGCAGTTGGAATATGTCAAAGAGGCGGTAAACAAGCTCGGTCTTGATACCCCGGTGGAGTACGTTACCGATATGGCGAAAATTATGGAATACGGTGTGATGAGTATGCCCGCCATCGTGATAAACGAAAAGGTCGCCGCCTTCGGCAAGGTGCTGAAAGTGGCAGAGGTTGAAAAGTTATTGAAATGAAAAAAGTAGCTTTTATTTGTGTGCACAACTCCTGCCGCAGTCAGATTGCCGAAGCACTCGGCAAGCATCTGCGCGGTGATGAATTCGACTTTTACTCAGCGGGTACCGAAACAAAGCCGCAAATCAACCAAGATGCCGTAAGATTGATGAAACAGCTCTACGGCATTGATATGGAGCAAACGCAATACAGCAAAACGTTTGATAAAATTCCTGCGCCCGATATGGCTATCTCTATGGGTTGCGACGTCGGTTGTCCGTTTGTTGGCAGAGCGTTTGATGAAAATTGGAACTTGCCCGACCCCACAGGAAAGAACGATACGGCGTTTATTACCGTGATGAAAGAGATCGAAAAGAAAATACAATTATTGTAAACAAAAATACCCACTCAATTTGAGCGGGCAAAAAAATAAAACTTGACGAACCAGTGGTGGAGATAAGCGGGATCGAACCGCTGACCTCTTGAATGCCATTCAAGCGCTCTCCCAGCTGAGCTATACCCCCATATGAGGGTTCGTCAAGTTTTTATTTATGAAATTATGTGGTGGGGTTCAACTTTGAGTGCTTCGCGCTCCCAGCTGAGCTATACCCCCATATATCGGCGACGGTCTATACTTTATCATATTTCCCCTCATTTGTCAAGTGGATTTCGCATATTTTTACTGCGAAAAATTTTTAATATTTTTTCAAAAACCTATTGACATTTTGCAAACGGTGTGGTATCTTAAGATTGTAATCATTACAAATTTGAAATGATTACAGAAAGACGAGGTGAACCACCGATGAGCGAACAGGCATTGGCTGAACGTTTGCAAGCGTGTGGGCTTCGCCCCACACAACAGCGACTGTTGATCTTCCGCTATCTGCTGGAACATTGTACACATCCCACGGCCGATAGGATCTACCGTGACCTCTCCCCCGACAACCCGTCGTTGTCCCGCACCACGGTGTACAACGCACTGCACAACATGCAAGAGGTTGGCGTGATTCGGGGGTTGCCTGCCGATATGGCCGAGGGCGAATATCGGTTTGATGCCGACGTGGAGGCTCACGGGCATTTCTACTGTCGGAGTTGCGGCGAGGTGTTCGATCTTCCCATAGAGGAAGCGCAGATCGCGAACCTTTGTCCCCCTGCCTTTGTGGCAGAGAGCAACAACGTACTCTTTTGTGGGCGGTGTCCCACGTGTTCAACCAACAATAATTAAAAAATCAATTTTTAGGAGGACATTATCATGGCAAAATTTGTATGCACCATCTGCGGCTACACTCACGAGGGCAATGCGGCTCCCGACAAGTGCCCCATCTGCGGCGCTCCGACGGCAAAGTTTGACGAAGTCGGCGGCGAGCGCGTGTGGGCGGATGAACACCGCGTAGGCGTGGCGCAGGGCGTGGACGAAGAGATCATTGCCGGTCTGCGCGAGAATTTCGCAGGCGAATGCAGCGAAGTGGGTATGTACCTCGCGATGGCGCGCGTGGCGCACCGTGAGGGGTATCCCGAAATCGGTCTGTACTGGGAAAAGGCCGCTTATGAAGAGGCCGAGCACGCCGCAAAGTTCGCGGAACTGCTGGGCGAAGTTGTGACCGACAGCACCAAAAAGAATCTGACCATGCGTGTGGACGCTGAGTGCGGCGCGACCGAAGGCAAGATGAAGCTGGCTCGCCGTGCGAAGGAACTGGGCCTGGATGCCATCCACGACACGGTGCACGAAATGGCGAAAGACGAGGCTCGCCACGGCAAGGCATTTGAGGGACTGCTCAACCGCTATTTCAAATAAGAAACAACTACGGGGGAAGTCACAGGACTTCCCCCGTTCTGTCTGTTTCACGAAAGGAGACGTTCAAATGAACGCCTTGTTAACCGTTCTTTTGACTCTCACATTACTCGTTTCGCTGACCGCCTGCGGCGACGAGAAGGCATTCAACACGGACACCCCCTCTACCACTACCGCCACAGCAGAAACATCGTCGTTATCGACAACGACGACCGCCCTCTCCTCTTCCTCGGCAACCACGACCACGGGGAAAACGCTTACCCCGATAAAGGCTCGAGAGATCGCTCTTCGGGATGCCGACGTATCGTTTGACGATGCCTACGACCTGTGGGTGGAGTTTGACCGTGAACGCAATACACCCACCTATGACATCGATTTTGACGCAGGTGGACAAGAGTACGAATACATCGTTCACGCCGACAGCGGCGAGATCTTGTATGCCGAAAAACTCCCTGCCGATTGATAACCTCCAAAACAAAATCCCGAGTCCGTTGGAAGTCGGAGGCCAAGCGGTCGGAAGACA
>JAZONO010000030.1:0-2192 GCA_045654545.1 Acutalibacteraceae bacterium | reverse complement strand
AATGACAACAGCCAAAGACGTATTGGAACGTGCCATGCAGTTGTGCGGATACGTCAACCGCGAAGGCGTGCCCGATCGCCTGCGCGATGCCGATCTTTACAAACGCGGACTCGCGATGGTGAATCAGATCTTCAGCGATATGTTTTTTGCCGAAACCCCCGACGGGGAGTTTTCTCCCTTGATGCGGATGGAAGAGGAGATTCCCCTGTCGGCACGGTGCGTGAACGACGTGATGCCCTACGGCGTGGCGATGTTGCTGGCCGCCGCCGAAGGGGATGCCACGAATCAGCAGGCGTTTTCTTATGTGTATAACCAAAAGCGTGCAAGCGGTGTAAAAAGTGCGCGTACCATTGTTGACAAATTACCCCGTGGCGAATGGTGAAAGGAGGGGAAGTGCCATGCAGTTTGCACAGATGAACGGCGGCGCGCGGTATGCCAAAGAGGTGCTGTGGCTGAACGGTGGTTTGAACACGTGGGAACCGCCCGCTTTGTTGGACGATCGCGCCTTGCCGGATTGCGAAAACGTGTATTGGAATCAAGGGGCATTGCGCACGCGCCCGGCGTTGTGTGTGAGCGCCGAAACCAATGACACAGCCCCCATTGTGGCCACCTTTGAAACAGCGGACGGAGAATATCAATGTGTGCGCACGAGGTCGCATCTCTTGGTCTACTACAAGGGTTCGCTGATTTTTAAAGAAGAGGCGAATATCCCTTTTGAACAACACGCCTTTTTTGCGGAGGGCAAAGGCGGCACGGTGCTCATGTTCCTTTCGTGGGCAAGCGAAGATCTGCAGCTTGAAGGGCGCAATGTGTGGGAGATCTCCTTGGATGAAGGGAAAGCCACCGTTCGAACAGTGCACGATATGTATGAGCCGATCGTATTCATCAACGGGCGCGGTACCGACGACCGCGCCAAGGAAGGCACGGTGACAATGGCAGAGGGATTTAATTTGCTCTGCAACCGTTACCGCGGATTTTGGACGACCGACGGCGAAAGCACGTGGTTTCGCCCACCGTTCAAAGCCGGGCGCGGTAGTGTGACGGCGGAATACACCCATACCGACGGCAACGTGTACACCTTCACGGCGGAACTGTCCGGTGCCGATGGGCAGAACGGTTATGTGTACAGTGAAGTGCAGACGATTCCCGATGTGGGGGAGGTTGGCATGTGTTTTGGCTTGCTGGGCGGTGAGTGTGCGTTTTATGTTTGGGACCAGCTCAACAGAGTCCCTGTGACGATGCCCGAAGTGGGGTTTGCAAACAACCTGTTGGTGCGCGGCGTGCACGTTAACGAGCACAAAGATGCGGTGTTTGACATGTCCTTTTCCACATGGTTCGGCGGCGCAAGTGACGGTATAGGCAGCGGTACACGCTTGTTTTTGGGCGGACACCAAACAGATCACCACATTGTGCGGTACAGCGACGTGGACGAGCCGCTGTATTTTCCCGAAAACAACTTTATGTATGTGGGTGATCCTTCCCAAGCAGTGACCGCCTTCGGCAAGCAAAACGGCGTGCTGGTCGTGTTCAAGGAACGGGAACTGTTCGGGTGCGAGTATGTGTACAAAGGGGTGGATGAAACCGCCTTCGTGAACGGGGAGACGGTGGATCTTACTGCCACGGCATATTTTCCGCTTTCACAGTTGCACGCGGCGGTGGGATGTGACCTACCGCACACCGTGCGATTGTGCGGTAACCGTTTGGTATGGGCACACAGCAACGGCGAGGTGTATACGCTGTCGTCGCTGTCCGCGTGGTCGGAAAAGGCGGTGCGGTGTTTGTCGCGCACGGTAGAACCGTCATTGCGCGGCAAAAGGGCGGATGCGGCGGCATTGTACCGCGGATATTATCTGTTGCTTTTTGGTGAGGAGATATACCTCTTTGATTACACGGATACGGCATCCACGGCGTGGTACCGTTGGCGATTGCCGTTGACACCCCATGTGTTGCTGGGATGCGATGACGGGATGGTGCTGGTGATCCCCACCGAACAGGGACTGGGTATCGCCCGCTTTGAAGAAGCCGCGTGTGATCGCACCTTGACGGGAGAGGTGCCGATCCACGTCCGTGTGACCACCAAACCCTATCCGTTGGGACGGGGCGGTGCGCGCGGTGCGGTGTATGCCTTACAGTTGCATTTGGGATGCACGGGCGGTGCGGTGGACGTCACCTTACGGGGGGACGAAACCGAC
>JAZONO010000029.1:0-15619 GCA_045654545.1 Acutalibacteraceae bacterium | reverse complement strand
GAAAAGGCTTCGCCTTGGCTATTCGTAGCGCGTACTTTCCTAAGAAGCGACAGGACTTTCTTCTCACGAACGAAAGCCCCACCGGGGCTTTCTCCCGAAACTTTGCGCCCTTTGGGCGCGCAGTTTCGGAGTTCGTTTCGAATCCCTTCAGAGCCAAAAACAAAGAAAGACCATCCGTTGGATGGTCTTTCTTTGTTTGGCGTGCCTGAAGGGATTCGAACCCCTGACCTTTTGATTCGTAGTCAAACACTCTATCCAGCTGAGCTACAGGCACATACGGCTTTCCGTTCGGACAGCATAGATGATTATAGTGGGTTTCGGCGTAAAAGTCAAGCCTTTTTTTAAAAATTTCAAAAATTTTCTTGACAAATTTGTTTTTGGGGGCTATACTGTCGGTAAGATTTGCGACAAGGGGTGCTGACGACGGTCGGCTGAGAGAGGCGAATGCCTTAACCCTGAACCTGATCCGGATAATGCCGGCGGAGGGATGGTCTCAAAGCCTTTGTGATAGTGTACAATGTCTCATTGGCGTCCCACCCTTTTTCGGCGGGACGCTTTTCTTATTTTCATCGGTCGCGGCAAAAACGCAGCCAATACGCCCGTATTGGCGAGTATTTTAACAATGGATGTGCGAAAATCCGCCTTCCCAAAACGGAGTTCGGGTTTGACTGCTCACCCTAGTCAAAAGGAGAGATTTCTATGTCCAAAACCAAACAAAGCGGTTTAAATCCGCGCGTGTTGCGCCTGACCGAAGGCGCCGTGATGCTCGCACTCGCCACCGTACTGTCACTCGTTAAGATCATCGACCTGCCGTATGGCGGCAGTGTCACCGCCGCGGCCGCCTTGCCGCTCGTTCTGCTCAGTTACCGTCACGGTGTGGGCTTCGGCTTGTTTGCCGGCTTGGCACACGGTCTGTTGCAACTCACCTTTTCCTCGTCGCTGTCCTATGTCACCGGTTTTTGGTCGGTGGCGGCAGTGGTGATACTGGATTACATCGTCGCGTTTGCCGTGATTGGCTTTGCCGGTGTGTTCCGCCGCATGAAGAGCCAGCCTGCCGCCCTCATGTGGGGCTCGGTTCTGTACGGCGTGTTGCGCTATGTGTTGCACGTCATCTCGGGTGCCACCGTGTGGGCAGGTATCTCCATTCCCACGGCGGCGGCGCTGGTCTACTCGTTCGGTTACAACGCCACCTACATGATTCCCGAAACCATCATCGGTGCGGCGGCCGCCTACTTTATCGGCTCGGTGCTGAATTTCCGCAGTGACCTGCCCGGTCGTCTGGCGACGAAGAAAGCCGAGGGCACGGGTGCGCTCACCGCGCTGGCGGTGGGGTTGGTCACCGCCGCGGTGGTGTACGATACCGCGGTCATCTTCCGCCACACGCAGGATGCCGAAACGGGCAAATTCACCTTTGACGGCTTGGCAACGGTCAACTGGACACCCGTCGCGATTCTCACGGCGGCGGCCGTGTTGGCGGCGGTCGTGCTGGCGCTGGTGGTGCGCAAAAAGAAAGCAACGGCAAAAGCAGAAGAATAAGGGGTAGGTTTATGGAACGGTTTGAGGTGCTTTTGGACGGATACGGTGTGTTTACCACACCGCATCACACCTTCGGCGCAGATGCGTTACGTCTTGCCGATTTTTTGCCGCAAGGACTTTCGCGCATTTGTGAGTTTGGCACGGGTTGCGGTGTGATCGCCGTGTTGCTTGCTGCGCGTAACCCTGCGGCGACCGTTACGGCGTTGGATATACAGCCCGAAGCCACCGCGCTTGCTGCACGCGCGGTCACGCAGAACCAACTCGAAGAGCGGATGACCGTGCTCACCACCGATTGGCGCACAGCACCGCTTGAAACCGCTTCCTTTGATGCGGTGGTGTGCAATCCGCCGTACTTCCCTGCCGCCCTCGGCAAACAAAGCCCCGACCCGTCGCGCCGCCTGGCGCGCCACGAAGCATCCCCTGCGGCTCTGGAGGAATTGTGCTGCGCCGCCGCGCGCATGTTGCGCCATGGCGGTCGCTTCTTCCTCTGCCACCGTCCCGAACGCTTGGCGGATCTGTTTTCCTCTCTGCGCACCGCAGGGCTTGAGCCAAAACGCCTGCAGTTGGTACAACACGATGCAAAATCCTCCCCCTACCTGTTGCTGTGCGAAGCGCGCAAAGGCGGCAAACCGGGGATGACGGTTGAACCGACTTTTCTGGGGTAGGTTTTTGGAAATTTGCCATTTTTGTAATCTTTTGGTCTTTTTATACTTATTGTAAATTAAAAACAAGGGAGAAAGCACTCGCTTTCTCCCTTGTTTATGTTTCTTATTCTTCTGTCGCGGTCTCCGCGCCGGTATCGGCATCGCCCTCATCAATGGGGGCGGCGAGCTCCTCGCCTTCCACGTCCTCTTCGCGCTCGGTGCACACCAGCGACATGATGCGCACATCCTCTGCCACGCGCATCACGCGCACGCCCTTGGACGGGCGGCGGCACTGGCGAATTTCGTCCACGTGCATACGAATGACAATGCCGTCGGACGAGATAAGGAGGATGTCGTCCTCGGTGGTGACGGTGCGCACCGCCGCCACCTCGCCGTAATCGGCGGTGTGGTAGTTGGTGAGACCCTTACCGCCACGGGACTGGATGCGATAATCCTCGAAACTGCTGAGTCGTCCGTAACCCGTTTCGGTGACGGTGAGCAACAACTTGTTCGGATCGTACAGTTCCATGCCCACGACTTCGTCGCCCTCTTTGAGGGTGAGTGCGCGCACACCGCGCGCGGTGCGCCCGATCACACGGGCATCGTTTTCGTCGAAGCAGATCGCCATACCCTGTTTGGTGGCAACCATCAGTTTCTGATACCCATCGGTCAACTGCACCCACGCGAGTTCGTCGCCCTCGTCGAGGTCGATGGCGATCAGGCCGTTCTTACGCGCATTGGCATACGCCGACATACGGGTGCGCTTCACGATACCGTGGCGCGTGACCATGCAGAGATAACTTTCGTCGTCGAACTCCTTGGCGCAGATCATGGCAGAGACCTTTTCGTCCCCTTCCAACGGCAACAGGTTCACGATGTTCATACCCTTGGAAGTACGGCTGCCTTCCGGCACTTCGTAACACTTCAGGCGGTACACCTTGCCGGCGGTGGTGAAGAACATCACCACATCGTGGCTGGAGCAGAGGAACATCGTTTCGGTGATGTCCTCCTCACGGGTGGACATACCCTTGATGCCGCGTCCGCCGCGCCGTTGCGATTTGTAGGTATCCGCAACCTGGCGTTTGATGTAGCCGTTACGGGTGAGGGTGAGCACAGATTCCTCCACGGGAATGAGATCCTCGATATCCACTTCGCCCGACACCATCGAAATGGAGGTGCGGCGTTCATCGCCGTACTTATCGCGCATTTTAAGGCATTCTTCCTTCACGATCTCACGGATGCGCCACTCGCTGCCCAGAATTTCTTCCAGTTCGGCAATGCGCGCGAGCAATCCGTTCAATTCGTCCTCGATCTTCTGGCGTTCCAAACCTGCCAAGCGACCGAGTTGCATCTTCACGATGGCATCTGCCTGCAACTCGTCGAACCCGAAACGCGCCATCAAATTCTCTTTTGCCAACGGCACGTCTTTGGATTCGCGGATGATGGTGATGACTTCATCGATGAAATCGCTGGCGGTTTTGAGCGCTTCCACAATGTGGGCACGCTCTTGCGCCTTGCGCAGATCATACTGTGTGCGGCGGGTGATCACTTCGCATTGGAACTTGATGTACTCTTCGAGCATCTGTTTCAAGTTCAGCACGCGCGGCACACCATCTACCAACGCCAGCATAATGGCACCAAAGGTGACCTGCATCTGGGTGTAGGCGAACAACTGGTTGAGCACCACCTGCGGATTGGCGTCCTTTTTGAGGTCCACCACCACCTGCAACCCTTCGCGGCTGGAATAGTCCACCACGTCGTGGATGCCTTCAATGCGTTTTTCGTCTGCCAACTCGATGATGGATTTCACCATCGCGAGTTTGTTCACCTGATACGGAATTTCGGAAATCACGATGCGGAATCGCCCGTTGGGCATCTCCTCAATCTCGGTGCGCGCACGCACGGTGATGCGACCGCGCCCCGTGGCATACGCCGCGCGAATGCCCGAATAGCCCATAATGACACCACCCGTGGGGAAATCGGGCCCTTTGATGTAATCCATCAACTGATAGATCTCCGCATCGGGGTTGTCAATGAGAAAACAGATGCCGTCGATCACTTCGCACAGGTTGTGCGGCGGAATGTTGGTCGCCATGCCGACCGCAATACCCGACGACCCGTTCACGAGCAGGTTCGGGAAACGGGAGGGGAGCACGCGCGGCTCTTCCAGACGGTCGTCGTAGTTGGGATCAAAATCCACCGTTTCTTTGTCGATGTCCACCAGCATATCCAGCGACATACGGCTCATACGCGCTTCGGTGTAACGATATGCCGCCGCGGAGTGCCCGTCGATCGAACCGAAGTTACCGTGACCGTCCACCAGCGGATAGCGCAAGGAGAAATCCTGCGCCATACGCACCATGGCATCGTACACCGATGCGTCACCGTGCGGATGGTAACGACCAAGCACCGCACCCACCGTGTCGGCGCACTTGCGGTACGCTTTGTCGGGGGTGAGGTTGTTTTCGTGCATGGTGTACAGAATGCGGCGGTGCACCGGTTTCAAACCGTCGCGCACGTCCGGCAAGGCACGTGCCACGATGACCGACATAGAATACGCCAAAAAGTTCTTCTTCATGATCTTTTCCAGATCCACGTCGAATTCCTTTCCACCGGGTTGTAACCCTTGCATAATCTGTTCTTCAGACATAACCTAAAACTCCTTTTTGATGTTTGTCTTATCGAGAAAACAGCATCCATTCCAGTTGCTGACGATTTTTTGTGAGTGCCCACGGCACGGTGAATACCCCGGCCGGGGTGAACAGTTTCATCCCGTTTTCGGTGCGACGGGCACGCACGTCGGCGGCCATCACAAACTGTGGGTCTCCTGCCCGTTCCACCAACAATCCTTCCGAGGTGAAGGAGAGCGCCACCCCTTGCGAGGGCGTTTCGGTTTGTCGGGTCATGGCAAACAGCAAGGCGATCGCCCCGACGGCAAAGCAGGCAGAAAAGAAAATGAGGTAATCCAAAAAGAAGGACGGCGTGATGGCAAACAGCGCGGTGAACATGCCGCTCACACCGAGTGCCGCGGCAAACAACCACGACAGCGACCCGACCGGCCACGCAAATCCCGACACCAGCTCTTCACAACCTTCCACGCGCTCATAACACACGGGCGGTGTGGTGGCAAACGGCGGCGGAGAGGGTTCTGTGCGCCTTGCGTAAAAGTCCCCCCTTGCAAACTGCCGTGAGGGAGGCACCGCCGCCGCAATACGTTCGAAGATGCTTTGCGCTTCCCAGGGGGTCACGTCGACAGCCGCTATGGCCACCCATGTGCCGTCCGTTTCCACAAGCATCCAATCATCATGCTCGGTGAAGGTCGTCGTGTCGGTGAAGTGCACCGTGCGTGTCACACGGGCGGTGCGTTGCTCGATGCGGTCGGGATACACCGTGGTGGTCACCCCACCGTTCACCGCACCCATATACAACCGCATATCGCGCAGGCGGCGTTTGAGCGCGGCGTTTTTTCGGGAACGGTGCCCGAACAGCATCAGCACCAGCACCAACGGCAACAGCGCCATCAAAAACGTGCCTTCCACCGTGCCGACATACCCCACGGCAATGCCGGCGGCGGCAAATGCAAAAATAATCAACAGCGCCCCAACGGAAAACGGCAACCACCGCGTTTCACGGTTTTGCGAAAGGATCGCCTCCACCGACGGTGCCGCAAGCCCTGCCCCGTGCACCGTGATGGGAACGGAGGGCGGCGGCATCTCCTGCGGCAACGGTGTCAACGGCAAGTTGACAGGGGCAGAATAGATTTGTTCCATAATCTACCCCCCTTACATCACGCGTTGCAACGCTTCGATCTGCCACGGTGCCAACACGCGGCGCGGCACACAAAGCGACAGCTCGGCACCAAAATCGAAACTGAAATAATGCACCGTTTCCTCGGTGCGTGTGAGCAAGGAGTAGGGAAACGTGCCGTTCACACGGCCGTGTTGCACCGTCACCGCCTCTTCGGAAAAGGTGAGGTGCCACGCTTCCCCGCGCGTGCGGTCAAACCGCGCACCGACCACCGCGCGCGACAGCATCGGTGCGATCACGTTATCGAACAGCGAAAACGCCACACCCGTGAACAAAAACGCTACGGTGACCGCCGTCCCCAAATTCAAGAGCCACACCGTCACGCCGCAGAGCATCAAAAACAGACCGATGGGCAATCCCCACGCAAAGGCAGGCAAGCGATACGCCGTGTGGGAGCAATATTCATCTTTTCGCAGCAACACGCTGACCGTAAACGTTTCCAACATCGTACCCCCTAGGGTGAGCATACAAACCCGAACTCCGTTTTGGGAAGGCGGATTTTCGCTCATCCATTGTTAAAATGCTCGCCAATACGACAGTATTGGCTGCGCTTTTGCCGCGACTGAACAAAAATCCGCTCTTCCCAAAATCTGCGTCCGCAAAGCGAGCAGATTTCGAGGGGTTTTTGTTTCGGTCGGGCGAAGTAATGCTTTTGCCTTACAAGAACGAACGGGGCAAAAAGCACCGAAATATGCCGCTTTGCGGCGGGTTCGGATTTGAATGCTCACCCTAGGCATTCACAGTAACGCTAACATTATAGCACTATTGAAAAAATTTTTCCATAGGTTTTTTTAAAAAATTTTGAAATCGTGGTATTTTATGTAAAAGACCCGTTTTTTTGTGTGGGTTATGTGAAAAATATTACACTTTTTCCCTTGCAAAACCGTTTTTATTCTGTCATAATAGGGATACGGACATCGGGGGCGAGGCTGCGATGCCCGCATTTTCCGTTTGAGGTGAGACGATTGATGTTTTTCAAATCCAAAAAAAGCGGTCCCGTGGATTGGCTGATTGTGGGGCTGGGCAACCCGGATAAAAAATATGTCGGCACACGCCACAATGCAGGGTTTGCCGCCCTGGAAGCGTTGGCCGAAAAACTGTCGGTTCGGGTGGATCGCGTGAAATACAAATCCTTTTGCGGCGAGGCGACGATCGGCGATAACCGCGTGATGCTGATGATGCCGCAGACCTATATGAACAACAGCGGTGAGGCAGTGCGCGAAGCGATGCAGTTTTACAAACTGCCGCCCGAGCGCGTGCTGGTGATGTTTGACGACATCTCCCTGCCCGTGGGCACCGTTCGCGTGCGGCGAAACGGCAGTGCCGGCGGCCAGAAAGGGATGGCAAGCATCATTCAACTGTGCGGCAGCGATCAGTTTCCGCGCGTGAAGGTGGGGGTGGGCGAAAAGCCGCATCCCGACTATGATCTGGCGGCGTGGGTGCTGTCCAAATTCACCAAAGAGGAAGCACCGTTGGTGGTGGATGCCGCGCGCCGTGCCGCCGATGCCGCCTGCCTGATCGTGGACGGCAAGATCGACGAAGCCATGAACCGTTTTTCGAGGTGAGTTATGTCGCTGTTTTCTAACGGATTGCAACAACTGCCTGCCTTCCAAAAACTGGCGGAGGACGTGCGCTCTGACCGCCTGCCTGCCGCCGTCACGGGGGTGGGCACGGTGCACAAGGCGCTGTTGCTTCACGGACTGCACGAGGTGACGGGACGTCGTCTTGTGATTTTGGTGGGCGAAGAAGCGGAAGGGCACCGCTTGGCAGAGGATTTGGCGGCGTTCGGTGTGCGCGTGTGCACCCTCCCTGCGCGCGACTTATCTTTGCGGCAGGCGGAATCGGTTTCGCGCGAATACGAGCAACAGCGCCTGGGCGCGCTGGCACGGTTTTTGAACGGGGATGCGGATTGCGTGATCGCCACCGCCGATGCCGCGATGCAATACACCCTGACACCCGATGCGCTGCTGGAACACACATTGGATTTTATGGCCGGGCGTGCATTGCCCGAGGAGAATTTGCCCGAAGTGTTGACCGCCGCCGGCTATGAACGGGCGGCGCAGGTGGAAAGTGCGGGGCAGTTTTCGGTGCGCGGCGGCATTGTGGACGTGTGGGCGGCGGATGCCGCCGCACCGTTGCGTATGGAGTTGTGGGGGGACGAGGTGGATACCCTCTCCTATTTTGATCCGCTCACCCAGCGGCGCACCGACCCGTTGGATGCGGTGTCCATCCCCCCTGCCGCCGAAATTCTGTGCGACGAGCCGATGGCGTTGGCAGAAAGGATCGATGCGCTGGCAGGGTCGCTCAAAGGTCGTGCCGCGGTGGCAGTGCCTGCCCTCACGGCAGATGCCGCACGGCTTCGCGAAGGCACCTCCCCTGCTTCGCTGGATAAATACATTCCGCTTTTGTATGACACCCCTGCCACCCTGTTTGATTTTGCGGAGGATGCTTTGACGGTGCTGTGCGAGCCTGCCAAGGTGAAAGAGCGCGCACGCACCTATCTGTGGCAGATGGAAGAGGATATTACCGCCCTGCTCGCGGAAGGGCAACTGTGCCGCGGTTTGACCACCTATGCGATGGATTGGGACACGTTGTCTCACCGTTTGCAAAAGGGCTGTCTCACGCTGGATGCGTTTGCCCGTTCGTCCGAATGGGCGATGAAATCGCTTTACAACCTCACCGCCCATCAACTGCCCGTGTGGTCGGGCAGTGTGGAGGTGCTGTGCGACGACCTGCGCGATCATTTGAATCGCGGTATGGCGTGCGTGGTGTTGGCAGGGCAGGAAGAACGTGCCGCCACCGTGTTGACGGAAGATCTGCAAAAAGCAGGAATTCCGGTGCTGTATGCGCCCCATCCCGAAAAACCGCTCGCCGGACGGGTGCTGGTTACCCACGGTGGGTTGTCCTCCGGCTTTGAACTGCCTGACGCCGCATGGACGGTGATCACCCACGGGCGTGCCTCCTCGGCACGGCGTGTCAGCAAGGCGAAAAAGCAAAGTCGCGGTGCACAGATCCACAGCATTTCGGAACTTACACCGGGGGATTACGTGGTGCATGCCGCCCACGGTATCGGCATTTACGAAGGCATCCATCAACTCGCCGTGCAGGGTGTGGTGAAGGATTATTTAAAACTGCGCTACGACAAAGGCGACACCTTGTACGTGCCCGTGACCCAGTTGGATCTCGTGTCGAAATACATCGGCACAAAAGAGGACGTCACCTTGAAACTGCACCGTTTGGGTGGGCAGGAATGGCAAAAAGCTAAAGTGCGCGTGCGCACGGCGGTGAAAGATATTGCCAAGCAACTCATTGCGCTGTATTCCGCCCGTATGGCGACCAAAGGGTTCGCCTTTGACGAGGACGGTGCGTGGCAAGGGGATTTTGAACGGCATTTCGCCTATGAAGAAACCGAAGATCAACTGCGGTGCAGTGCGGAGATCAAAGCGGATATGGAACGTCCCGTGCCGATGGATCGCCTGCTGTGCGGCGACGTGGGGTTCGGCAAGACCGAAGTGGCGTTGCGTGCGGCGTTCAAATGCGTGACCAACAGCAAACAATGTGTCATTTTGGTGCCCACCACCATTTTGGCGTTTCAGCATTACAACACCATCTGCCGCCGCATGGAAGGGTTCCCCGTGAAGGTGGAGATGATCTCCCGTTTTCGCACCCCGAAACAGCAAGAGGAGATTCTGCGACAGGTGGCGCGCGGTGAGATTGATATTCTGGTGGGTACCCACCGTCTGCTTTCGAAAGACGTGAAGTTCCGCGATCTCGGCTTGTTTATCGTGGACGAAGAACAGCGGTTTGGTGTAACGCAGAAGGAACGCATCAAGGAGATCGCCCCCAACGTGGACGTGTTGACCTTGTCTGCAACCCCCATTCCGCGCACGCTGAACATGGCGATGAGCGGTATTCGCGACATGTCCATTTTGGAAGAAGCGCCGCAGGATCGCCGTCCCGTGCAAACCTACGTGCTGGAACACGACAACGGCATTGTGGCGGATGCCATTCGCCGCGAGTTGCGCCGTGACGGGCAGGTGTATTATCTGCACAACCGCGTGGAAAGCATTGAGCGTGTGGCGGCAGGACTGAAAATGCGGATTCCCGAAGCGCGCATTGCATTTGCCCACGGCAAAATGACCGAAGAGCAACTCTCCGACATCTGGCAACAGATGTTGGAACACGAGATCGATGTGTTGGTGTGCACCACCATCATCGAAACGGGTGTGGATATTCCGAACGTGAACACCCTCATCATCGAAAATGCCGACCGTTTCGGTTTGTCGCAGCTGCACCAGATTCGCGGACGGGTGGGGCGGTCGTCGCGCCGCGCCTTTGCGTATCTCACCTTCGGGCGCGGCAAAGCACTGTCCGATGTGTCGGAAAAGCGGTTGGATGCCATGCGCGAATTCACCGAATTCGGTGCCGGATTCAAAATTGCCATGCGTGACATGGAAATTCGCGGTGCCGGCAACCTCTTGGGTGCCCAACAGCACGGACACATGGAAGCGGTGGGTTACGATATGTATCTGCGCCTTCTTGCCGATGCGGTGGATCAGGAAAAGAGCGGTCGCACCGAGGAGATCCCCGATGCGGAATGTCTGATCGATCTTGCGATCTCGGCCCACATCCCCGACGAGTATATCCGCGAAAACGCCCAGCGGCTTGGGGTGTATCGCCGCATTGCGGACATTCGCACCCACGAAGATTCGCTGGACGTATACGACGAGCTGATCGACCGTTTCGGCGAACCGCCCGAAGCGGTGCAAGGGTTGATCGACGTGGCGTTGTTGCGTAATATGGCGGCAGGCATGGGCATTTTTGAAGTAAAACAGCAGGGGGATTCCCTGCTCTTGTATCCCAAAACGCTGGATATGGCGATCGGCGGTCGCCTGACCGCCGCCCTCAAAGGGCGCGTGATGATCAGCGCAGGTAAAAAACCGTATTACGCCGTGAAGATCAAAAAAGGGCTTTCGCCGCTGGACACTCTGCGCGAAGCGTTGGATGCCGCGCTGTCAGAGACTTGACATTTCGCGGCAATTTGGTACAATAGAACGGTACTTCACATAGGAGGATAACGTTATGAAAAAACTTGCGCTTTTACTGGTCCTTGTGTTGGTGTTCTCGCTCGCGGCGTGCGGCAAGACCACCGACGGCAAGACCGACTCCGATGCCACCACGACCACAACCACCGTTGCCGCGCCGACCAGATCGGACACCTTCACCGTCGGTACGGTGAACGGCAGTTCTTATGAAAACGCATATTTCGGTCTCGGGTGCGCGCTGGACAGCGACTGGACGATCGACAACGCCGCCACCTGCAACGCGGCGCTTTCCCAAGCGAGCGATTTGAACACGGCGGCCGCTAATGCCCAGCTGTTTGACGATATGATCGCATTTAACTCGACCAACGAGTGTATGGTGAGGATCACGGTGGAAAATCTCGCGTTGTTGTGGGATTACGTCCCCTCGATGGAGGAATACACCGCGATGCAACGCACCATGAACGAAGGCAATCCTGACCTTGTGTTGGAGGATATTACCGCCGCGGTGGGTTCCCTCACTTGCAATGGGTTGCGCATCACAGTGAATGAAAATCAAGTGGATACCTTCTACTACCTTTCGGCAGGGAACTACATGGTGTCGCTTTTGATCTCCGCGTCGGATGCCGCGACAGCTGAGCAAGTGCTCGCCCAATTCTACACGTTCTGATTAAAAGAGAAAGGCTCACGTTGTGACAACGTGAGCCTTTCATTTTTATTCTGCGATCAAGACCGCCGCCGCAAGGGGCGGCAAATGCAGTTTGCCGTGTGTCATTCGCCCCGTGCCGAGACGGCAGGTCGCTTCATAAAACACCGTGGGCACGTCGATGTCCACCGCTTCGTCGCCGCGGTTCACCGCACACAGCAGGGTGTCGCCGCGCGTGAATGCCACCACACCGTCCGCACCCGGCAGGCGCCGAAACGCGCCGTCACGCAAGGTGGGACAAGCGGCACGCAACGCCCCCAGTTCCCGATACCACGAAAGCAGATCGTCATCCTCTCCACCCCACGGATAACATCCGCGGTTGAACGGATCAGAATAGCCTTCCATTCCAGCTTCGTCACCGTAATACAGGCAAGGCACGCCCGGCAGACAATACTGCAACGTCGCTGCCAATTTCAGCAGCGCTTTGCCGCGTGCATATTGTGTGGGGGTAAGTTTTTGTTCCGCTTGCCATTCACGGCCGCGGCGACCGGCCGGTTCGCCGCCGAGCACGGTGAGCGCACGGGGTGTGTCGTGGGTGCCGAGCGGATTCATCAACACCTGCACCACGGCGGCAGGGTAGTGTTCCAAAATATCCCCCACCGGGTGGAAGAAGGTTTCCGCTTCCTCACCGCTCAAAAAGGCGTAGATCGCGTTGGCGAAGGGATAGTTCATCACGCTGTCCAGTTGCGCGCCGAACAGGTATTGCCGACGGTGACCGTAACTTTGCTTGTTGCTGGCATCCTCCCACACTTCACCCAGCACCAAGGCATCTGCTTTTTCCGCTTTGGCGGCGCGGCGCAGGTCGCACAAAAAGCCGTCGGGCAGCTCATCTGCCACGTCCAGCCGCCAGCCGTCCGCTCCTGCGCGCAGCCAACGCCGCACGATGCCGTCCTCCCCGTTGATATAACGGGAAAAGGCCGGGTCTTCCTCCTTCACTTCGGGCAGGTTTTCAAAATTCCACCACGCCACGTAATCGTCGGGACGCGAACGGAAGGTGTACCACGAGGCATACGGCGAATCGGGGGATTGATACGCACCGCATTCGGGATACCGCCCGTAGCGGTTGAAATAGCGGCTGTCCGCGCCCGTGTGGCTGAACACGCCGTCCAACAAAATGCGCATCCCGTGTGCGTGCGCCGTGTCGCAGAGGAATTTGAAATCCTTCTCATCCCCGAGCAACGGGTCGATGCGGTTGTAATCCGCCGTGTCGTAGCGGTGGTTGGAATGGGATTCGAAAATGGGATTCAAATATACGCAAGTCACCCCGAGTGAGGCGAGATAGGGCAGTTTTTCGGCAATGCCGCGCAAACTGCCGCCGAAATAATCGTTGTTTTTCACCTTACCCTCGGCATCGGGGCGAAAAAAGGGTTGACCACCCCAATCGTCGCGCAACACGCGGTCGGTGGGAACGTCCGTTTTGGCGGTGCCGTCCGCGGCAAATCGGTCGGGAAAGATTTGATACATCGTGCCGCCGCGAAGCCAGCGTGGAGTGTCAAAATCGGCGGCAAAGCAGGTGATCTGCCAGTTTTCGCCACCCGTATCCGAAAGCCGCGCCGTACCGTCGGGGCACTTCACCAAATAACGCACACCGCGCGCGGTATCCAGCGCGAAGCGATAAAAATACAGCCCTGCCGTTTGGGGCGCGTAATCGCATTCCCACCATTCGTGGCTATCCCCTTCCATGCCGCACCAAAACATACCCCACGAAAACGCGGTGGCGCCGTCCGGTTCCACCGTCAAACGCACGGCAGAGCAGCCGAGCGCACGGGGCAAACACACGCGAAAATGCACGGTTTCCTTCGCCGCCACCGCACCGAAGGGAGAACGGTACCGGGTATCGCGCGAATCGAATAACCTCCTCGTGGCAGGAGAACGAAATTCCTGATGCAGCATAGACGGGCTCCTTTGAATGTGAATAATACGTAAATAGTATACCGATATTTCGCTAAAATTGCAAGAGGGGGATTGCAATGCGTAACTTTTTTCCGTATAATAAGAAGGTGAAAGTGAGGTGACGGAAATGACCATCCTGTTTGTGTGCACAGGCAACACCTGCCGCAGTCCGATGGCGGAAGGGTTGATGCGTGCCCTTCTGAAACAACGCGGAATTTCGGCGGCTTGTGTGAGCGCCGGGCTGTCTGCGGTGGGCGAGCCGGCAGCAGACAATGCCGTCACCGTTATGAGCGAAGTGGGATGCGATCTCACCCGTCACCGTTCCCGTGCGCTCACGCGTGAGATGGTGGAGGCGGCCGACCGCGTGGTGGTGATGACCGACCTGCACCGCGAATTGTTGCAGACGGTCGGTGTCCCTGCCGACAAGATCACGGTGCCCGACGGCGGTGTGCCCGATCCGTTCGGCGGCAACGTGGAGGTGTATCGCCGCACGCGTGACCGTTTGCAAGAGGTCGTGACGGCATTGTGCGACGCATGGTTTGGCGAGGTGACGGCATGAGCATCACCGTGAAACCGATGGCGGCACAACACGTGGATGCCGTGGCGGCATTGGAAGAGGCGTGCTTTTCCCTGCCGTGGAGTAGAGAGGCATTAGAAGAAGAACTGCAAAATCCGCACGCCCGTTTTGCGGTGGCGCTGGACGGTGATACCGTGGTGGGATATATGGGATGTCATCTGTTGTTTGACGAAGCGGCGGTGACCAACATCGCCACCTCTCCCCTGCGCCGCCGTGAAGGGATCGCGCGCACATTACTGCGACATCAGGCGACAGCATTGCACGCCGAAGGCGCGTGCCGCCTAACGCTGGAAGTGCGTGTGAGCAACGAAGCCGCGCGCCGTTTGTATGAACAGGAAGGCTTTGTGCTCGATGGGGTGCGCCCCCGTTTTTATGAGCGTCCCACCGAGGACGCGGCATTGTATTCGCTGTATTGGAAAGAAGGCTGACATTATGAATATATTGGCAATCGAATCCTCGTGCGATGAGACCGCCGTTGCGGTGGTGACCGATGGACGGCAAGTGCGCTCGTCGGTTATTGCCTCGCAGGTGGAGGAGCACAAACTCTACGGCGGTGTGGTGCCCGAGATCGCCTCTCGCCGCCACGCAGAGGCGATCAGCGGCTTGACACGTGAAGCGCTCGTGCAAGCGAATATGACACTCGACGACATCGAGGCGGTGGCGGTGACCGCCGCGCCCGGGTTGATCGGTGCGTTGCTGGTGGGCGTGAATTTTGCCAAAGGGTTGGCGTTTGCGGCAAACAAACCGCTCGTCCCCGTGCATCATCTGCGTTCGCACATTGCAGCGAATTACATCGCCCATCCCGATCTGAAACCGCCGTTTTTGTGTTTGGTGGTGTCGGGCGGTCACACCCACTTGGTGGAGGTGGAGAGTTACACCTCGTTTCACGTGCTGGGCAAAACGCGTGACGATGCGGCAGGCGAATGCTTCGATAAAGCCGCCCGTGCGATGGGTCTGCCCTATCCGGGCGGTGTGCATTTGAACGAACTTGCGAAAGACGGCGACATTCACGCCTTTCGCTTGCCCCACCCGAAGGTGGACGGAAGCGAATACGATTTCAGTTTTTCGGGGTTAAAGACCGCCGTGCTGAATCAACTGAACAACGCAAAACAAAAGGGCGAAGAGGTGTCGATGCCCGATCTCGCCGCCTCGTTCCAACACACGGTAGTGGACATTTTGTGCACGCGCACCCTGCGTGCCGCCGCCGAAACGGGGGCGAAAACACTGGTGCTGGCAGGCGGTGTGTCCGCCAACACGCTGTTGCGCGAGCAGATGACCGCCCGTGCCGCGGCACAGGGAATCACCGTGTATCTCCCACCGCGTGAACTGTGCGGCGACAACGCCGCGATGGTGGGGGCACAAGGGTATTACGAATGCACGGCAGGGCGGCGCGCGGATATGACCTTGAACGCCG
>JAZONO010000028.1:0-3883 GCA_045654545.1 Acutalibacteraceae bacterium | reverse complement strand
AACCTTTTGGAAGAAAACCGTACATATAGGGTGAACCCGGGTGAAAAGAAACGGAGGGGGAGCGATGGAGGATAGACGCATGGTGGACTTGTTCTGGCAACGGGACGAACGGGTGCTGGAACTGGTGCGCCAAAAATACGGCAAACTCTGCCACCGCATTGCCTACAATCTGCTCGGCAATGCACAGGACGTGGAGGAGTGCGAACACGACACCTACCTTGCGGCGTGGAACGCCATTCCGCCGGCAAAGCCCGATTCGCTTGTCGCCTTTCTCTCACGCATCGCACGTAATGTGGCACTCAAACGGTTTGCCCACCGCACCGCGCAAAAGCGCGGGGGTGAGACGGCTGACTTGGTTTGTGAGTTGCGAGAGGTGGCAACCGCCGATACGGTGGAAGAAACGTTTGACAGCGCCCACACCGCCGCCTTGATCGACCGCTTTTTGGCAGAGGAGACGGAGGAATACCGTCGGATGTTTGTGCGGCGGTACTGGTACGGCGATCCGCTCGGCAAGGTGGCGGCGGCGGTCGGGTGCAGTGAAAGCACCGTAAAGGTGCGCCTGCACCGTCAGCGCGAACGCTTGCGTGCGTATCTACAAAAGGAGGGAGTTTCGGTATGACAGCGGAACAATTGTTGTTGGCGATCGGTGAGATCAAAGAAGAGACGGTTCTGGCGGCCGACTGTCCGTCCAAACGGCCGGTGGCTCACCTGTGGGTGGCGGTCACGGCGGTCGCGGCGGCGGTGGTGATCGGCGTGCTGGGTTACGTGGGGCTGTTGCAATCACAGCAGAACAAACCGCCCGTCGGCGACCCGATACCGCCCACGGTGACGGGCACGAACGGTGTGAGCACCACCACCCCGACCGAAACGGGAAAAACCACCACCTCATCGCCGCCGACCGTTACAACGGCAGTATATCAACTGCAAAACGTGAGCCTCAGTGACACAAACGTGGCGGCACGATATCCCATCGATTGTGGGATGGAGCATATTTTCGCCTTCAATTTTGAGGAACTGGCGGTGGAGAATATTGCCAAAGCACCGGATATTTTGCCGGTGTATCAAGTGCAGTACGATCAAATGGATGAGGATGCCGAAAAGGCGGCACTCATCAAAACCTACGCCGCCTTGGTGGGGGATACGCTTTCGGAGGCGCCGGAAGGCGTGTTTACCCTTTCGGATGCATGGGGAGAACGGTTTCAGTATTGGGTGAACTGTCAGTCCTTCTTGGATTTTCGCGGAACGTTGACATTGGAACTTCAAGAGCCGCTCTCGCTCGGCGACACGTCCGAATGGCTCCGCAAAGCGATGGCGTACTGCCCGTCTCTCTTTCGTGATATGCAAGAGCCCACGCTGTATTTGTGGAACGGGCAGCGCCATTGGGGGGATCCCGACGGCGACGGACGCGCCGCGGCAACGGAGGTGTTCTTTTCAGCGAACATCTACGATGCGGCAAACGATCCTGACGGCACGGCAAAGTGGATGAGCGGTGTGAGGCTTCATGTGGAGAACGGCGTTTTGAAATCCTTCACGGTGCCGATCACGGACATTCTCAAAACGGAGGGGTATTATCCCGTCTTTGCGATAGAGGAAGCGATCGCCTTGGTAAAGGACGAGTGCGAGCGGCTGAAAGCGTACGATCGCGGCTATGTTGAGGAGGACTACGAGATATTGAGCGTGGAGCTGGTCTACAACAGCAACAGCATGAGCCATTGGCGTGCACCGCACTACCGCTTTCTTGTAACCGCCAAAGACTATAACCGGGATAGCGCCTTGCGTGAGCAAACGGGCATGACCAGTTATTGTGAGATCATGTTTTGTGCCGTACCGCCGGAATACTGGATGCCGGACACCGATGACCTGCTGGTGACACAGCGATAATTCAAAAAACAGCTCTACGGAAGTAGAGCTGTTTTTCATTGGCTTGACACAATATAAAAGAATACTTTATCATATAGGCGTTACCAACAGCTAAAAACGGTGTCATATAGGGTGAGCAGTCAAACCCGAACCCGCCTTAAAGCGGTATATTTCGGTTCTTTTTGTCTCGCTCGTTCTCGTAAGGCGAAAGCCTTACTTCGCCCGACCGAAACAAAAACCCCTCAAAATCTCCTCGCTTTGAGGTCGCAGATTTTGGAAAGAGCGGATTTTTGTTCAGCCGCGGCAAAAACGCAGCCAATACTGCCGTATTGGCGAGTATTTTAACAATGGATGAGCGAAAATCCGCCTTCCCAAAACGGAGTTCGGGTTTGATTGCTCACCCTGTGGTGAGAGGAGGGGAGAGCGATGGAGGATAAACGCATCGTCGAGTTGTTCTGGCAACGGGATGAGGAAGCACTGGTCATTGTACGGGAAAAATACGGCAAACTCTGCCGCCGCATTGCCCGTAATCTTCTCGGCAACGACGAAGATACCGAGGAGTGCGAAAACGATACGTACTTGGCGGCGTGGCGCGCCATTCCGCCGACAAAGCCCGATTCGCTGTCCGCTTTTCTTGGACGCATCACCCGTAACATCGCCTTAAACCGTGTGCGCGACCGCACGCGGCAAAAGCGCGGCGGCGAAGCCGAAACGCTGTTACCCGAACTGTGCGAGGTAGCAGGCGGCACGGTGGAAGAAGCATTTGACAGCGCCGAGACCGCTACCCTCATCACCGCCTTTTTGCGGGAGGAAACGGCGGAATACCGCTGGCTCTTTGTGCGGCGGTATTGGTACGGCGATTCGCTGGCCGCGTTGGCAGATGAGAGCGGGTACAGCGAAAGCACCCTCAAAATGCGGCTGTTCCGTCAACGGGAACGGTTGCGTGAATACTTAAAGAAAGAAGGCGTCTCTGTATGACAGCGGATCAACTGTTTTTGGCGATCGGCGAGATCGATCACGCCTTGATTGCGGCGGCCGCACGTCCGCCGCGTCGCCAACGCGTGTTGTACGGTTGGATGTTGGCGGCGGTCGCGGCGGTGGTGATCGGCGTGGTTGGTTACGGCACCGTTTTGCGTGCGGTGCAGGACAAACCGCCCGTGCAACCGCCCACCCCGATCGTGGCGGTGACCACCACGACCGAGGATACGACACAAGATACTCCCTCCTCCGTACCGTCCCCCGAAACAGGGGAGAGCACCACCGACACCTCGGCGGTGATCCCGTCAAGTTCTTCCGTAACAAGCACCACGAGCGCTCCTCCCGTCACATCAACAACCCCTCCGTCCTCATCCACCGCGACCACAACCTCAACGGTAGCTCCTCCGGTGATTGCCGACCCTACCTCTACCACCACAACGGCGCATCCGACAGGTCCCGGCTATTCGGGCACAACCACCGCCAGCAGCACGACTCCCGGTACAACGCCGACCATCGCCCCGACCAAAGGCACCGCGCCCGACGGACGTCCGCTGCTCAACAGCGACGGGTTAGTGGTGACCGATCGCGCGTATGGATACGTTGATTATGTATACGGATTCTCATTCGGGGAATTAGCGGTGCCAAGCATCGCCGTTGCCCCCGTCACCCTGCCGGTATATACGGTGGGAGATACGACCGACGGTCAGCCGCTGTCGGCGATCGTGCAGGCATACGCCGCGTTGGTGGGGGATACACTGAAGGTGGGCGTGTCAACACATCACTCCACGCGTGCGGCGGCAACGGGCGATCGGTTCTATTACAACATCAACCGCGATGCCACCAACTACGTTCAGTTGCGCCTGAACGATCCGTTGCCCCTCACCACGCCCGACAAGTGGCTCGGTGAAGTGATGGCGTATTGCCCCGAACTGTTCCAACACATGAAACAACCCACCCTGCATCTGTTTAACGGCGGTCGCTGGTGGAACAAGGAATCCACCACCACCCCGGCCACCGCGCAAAAGACGGTCACCTTCCGCGCCCG
>JAZONO010000027.1:0-2609 GCA_045654545.1 Acutalibacteraceae bacterium | reverse complement strand
CTCTAAAGGCGACTATTCGCAAATGCGAATAGTTGAAAAAAGCGAACTATTCGCGATTGCGAACAGTTCTTTGAGAGGTCGTGACTGTATAAAAATGAATATTTTTTCAAAAAGCATGAAAAAGTTCGGATTTTCCGTTTTTTTTCGTGCTTTTTTCTGTTTGCGGAAAGCTTTGCGTCGGAAAGGCGGTGAGAGCGGCGTTGCGCTTTTTGCCTCGAAAAACACAACGAAAATTGCGGAAATCGAAGTCGTTTCTATAGTGACAATGCGGTGGGCAATATGGTATAATTTTACCGTAAAAAAGCCCCCTGAAAGGAGGACTGCAAGCAATGCAGAAAGCAAAAGAAGGCGACCTTTACGGCGTGGTCAATGTCTATGGCAAGACCTTTGAGATCTATTACGGCTATTACGAGGAATACGAGCGGAACAGCAAATATAACGATCCCGTTCCGATCTACCCCGACCTGATCAAATATCCGCAATACGACGAGGGCGGACACCCCATCGTGACAGAGATGCAGGTGGTTTGCGAACACTATGACGGAGCCGATCGGGAGGATAACTGCGGACGGTGTAGACATTTTCAAAAGGGCGAGCGGCTCTTTGGGCTTTGCGGGTGTGAGAATCGGAAAGCGGTTGAAGGATAGTACGCAAAATCGAAAACTAAAGTGCGAAAACGTACATAATATATATTAGACACTACATCATGGAGGAAAGATGAAAACAATTAAGAAAAGAACGATTAAAAGTGCGATTCTGTGTGTGTTGATGCTGGCAGTTGTACTCTGCGGCTTTGCCGGTGTTGGCACACTGAGCGTCAGCGCGGCAGAGGGGGATGTGTCCCACACGGATGCTGCCGACCACGAATACTCTGCGTTTGGTGTTTGTATCTGCGGTGCGGTTGAACCCGCCGTTTTGGTGACAAACGAGAGCTATGCTTCTTTGGGGTTGACCCCTGATTACGTCGGCTATTACGCCGTTGGCAATTACGGACAGTTTTTGTGGATCAGAGATCATATCAACAGCGGCAATCCCACAACCAATTTTGTTTTGACTGACGATATTGATTTCAGTCCGCTGACCGATGACGAAGCGTGGGTGCCGATCACCGAATTTGGCGGAATCTTTGACGGCGGATTTCACCGTATCAAGAATTTGAATTTAGATTACGTGGGCGGATACGGTGTAAAATCTACGCTGTTCTACCGTTCTCAAACCAGCACCTATCGCAATGCGATCATTGATGGCTCCTGTTACTTTCACGGTGTTACGGCTCCTTTTGTGAGCATCATTGGGGAGAACAGCTTCGGTGAAAGCTATTCCGCAACGCTCACCTTTGAAAACTGCGGTAACGAAGCAACCGTTGAAGGTGGCTCTTATAGCGCAGGCTTGGCGCTGATCAACAACGTAAATGTCAGAGGTAGCTTCACCAACTGCTACAACACAGGTAACGTTTCGGGGAATGCCACCCACGGCGCATACGGTTTTACGAACTCCGATTATTGCAAATTTTATAATTGCTATAACAGCGGAACGATTACCGCCGGTGCGAGCGATGCACATCCTTTCAGTGATCAGCCTCAGCTGAACAACTGTTACGATTACAGCTCCAATCCCAACGGCTTTGCCTCGGGGGAGGTTGCATACCTATTGTCCGTGGGCGTGACCGTCAACGACGTGTTCTATAGTGGGGATCTCTGGGGTCAGGATCTGACCGTTGGCGAGGGTGACACGCATACCGATGCGCTCCCCGTTCTGGGTGGCGCGCGCGTTTACCGCTGTAATGGCTATTCCAACGTCGATGAACACGTATTTGACCGATATGGCTCGGAAAACGATACGCATTGGATGGAGTGCAGCTGCGGTGAAAAGAGTGATACAACAACCGTGGCGCATACTTACGATAACCGAAAGTACGGTGAAAACAACCATTGGAATGAGTGTGAATGCGGACATCAGACAGACGTTGCGTCACACACCACCGATGAGTGGGAATATGACGGAGAGAGCCATTGGAAGCCTTGCAGCGGTTGTGATATCGGTACGATCAGTCTTGGTTCGCACGACTATAGCGAGGAATGGACTGTTGATGCCGAGTCTGCATATCATTTGTGCGAATGCGGACACAAGGCGGACGTGAGACCGCTTTCCTACAGCATCACGTTCCATAAAAACAACGGCGTGGGTGAATTGGAGGATACGACCTTTACCTACAGCTCCGAAACGAAATACGAATACACACTTCCCGCATGCGAGCTGACACGTGCCAATCATTCCTTTAACGGATGGCTTGTAAGCGTTGGCGGCGTTGAGCTTGGAATCAAGCAAGCGGGCGAAAAGCTGGATGTGGTCGGCGATCTCGAGCTGACGGCACAATGGCTGATCGACTTTCTGTTTGAGACCGATCCTGCGGCAAAGACCGATCTGGTCTATAACGGTGCCGCGCAGGTGCTGATTACCGAGGGTACGGTAAACGCCGCCGCACAAGCGAGTGGCACGGTCAAGTATCGTCTTGGCACGGACGGAGAATGGAGCGAGGTGCTTCCCACGGCGACCGACGCAGGCAGCTATACCATTTTTTACGGCATTTTTGACGGCGGAAAATACGG
>JAZONO010000026.1:0-4250 GCA_045654545.1 Acutalibacteraceae bacterium | reverse complement strand
TGGGGTCGCGTTGTCGACTGCCGCCGGTGGCGGATGCAGGGAGACATAAGCGAGTGCCGCGGTCGAAATTCGCCGAGCGAAAGCGAGATGCGCGAATTTCGGGTACCGCAAACGGATATTCTCTACGGCAAACTGTCACTACGAAAGAACTACCCCTCAGTCTCGCTTCGCTCGCCAGCTCCCCTGACAAGGGGAGCCAAGACACACTCTCCTAAATCCCTACCCATAACTCCCTTACGGGTGGCTTTTCATTCCTTAAATATCTTCAATTTTGATCAAACTGGTGTTGCCCGACGTACCGCTGGTATCGCCGCCCGTGATGATGATCTTATCCCCTTTGTTCAAGCTAAGTTCCTTTTCCGCTATTTTCTTCGCGGTGTAGAACAGCACGTCGGTGGAGGTGAACCGCTCGCACATCGCCGGGATCACACCCCACGAAAGCGCCAATCGGCGCCAGGTGCGCTCGTCGGTGGTGAGCCCCAGAATCGGGACGGGCGGACGAAAACGGGAGACCATGCGCGCCGTCATACCCGACAGTGAGCACGCCACGATGGCATCGGCGTTCAGATCGATCGCCATACCGCAGGTGGAATGGGAAATGGCATCCACCGCGTTGCGGATGTCAAACGCCGTGTTGTGGAACCGCTTGTGGTAATGGATGTTGCTCTCGGTGGTCTCGGCAATCTCCGCCATCGTTTTTACCGCTTCAATGGGATATTTGCCTGCCGCTGTTTCGCCCGACAGCATAATGGCGCTGGTACCGTCGTACACGGCGTTGGCAACGTCGGAGATCTCCGCACGCGTGGGGCGCGGATTCGAGATCATGGATTCCAACATTTCGGTGGCGGTGATCACCCGTTTACCGAGCAGGCGGCATTTGGTAATGAGTTTCTTTTGGATCGCCGGCAGCATCTTGAAGGGGATCTCCACACCCATGTCGCCACGGGCGATCATAATGCCGTCGCACGCCTCACAGATCTCCTCGATGTGATCCACACCCGATTGGTTTTCGATCTTGGCAATCAGTTCGATGCCCTCTGCATGCAATTCCTTCAAATACGCGTGCACGTCCATGAGGTCCTGCTTACAGGACACAAAGGAGCAGGCGATGTAATCCACCTCGTTTTGCACGCCAAAGGCGATGTCCTCTTTATCCTGCTCGGACAGGTATTCCTGATGCATCACCTTACCGGGAAAACTCATGCTCTTTCGGTCGGACAATTCTCCGCCGATCACCACACGGCATTCAATGTCCGTCCCGTCGATCCGCACGACCTCGAAGGTCAAGAGACCGTTATTGAGCAGAATGGTATCCCCCACGGCAAGTTCGTTCGGCAGGTTTTGATAACTCACCGCCACACGGGTCTCATCCCCGATGATGTCCTCGGTGGTAAAGGTGAAGGTATCCCCGTCGTGCAACGTGACTTTTTGATGTTCAAACGTCTTGATGCGGTATTCGGGACCTTTGGTGTCCAGCATAAGGGCGATCGGCATTTGCAGATCGTCACGCACCTTTTTCAACAGATCGATCCGTCGTTGATGATCCTCGTGGGTGTTGTGCGAAAAATTCAGTCGCGCCACATTCATGCCGGCTTTGCACAAGCCGCGAACAATCTCTTCGCTTCCACTCGCAGGACCTAACGTACATACAATTTTCGTTTTGCGCATACTATCATCACCTTATAACATTATATTACAGTTAGTTTATACCTTTCTGTTTTGTTCATTCCACCACACACACGGTGAGGGTGTCCCCTTCCACCCGAAAACGAACGGTGTGCCCGGCAAACGCCATGCCGTACACCCGTGTCGGGTCATCCTGATAGGACGGGCGCGGATCTTGCGCCAACACATCGCGGAGGGTGTCTTGCTGTGCTTTGGTAAACACAGTCGCCATCTCCTCGGGCAACATCACCGTGAGGTGATCCTCACGCACGGGGTCGGCAAAACCGCCCGTGGCTTCGGGATGGCTGTCGGCAAACGGGAGATACGGCTTGATGTCGAAGATCGGCGTGCCGTCCATCAGATCCGCGCCTTCCACATCCATCACCGTACCGTATTGCACATCGCGGCGAATGGCGATGAGCTTCACACAAGAAAGTCCCACGGGATTGGGACGAAACGGCGAACGGGTGGCAAACACCCCCATGCGCGTGTTTCCGCCCAAACGGGGCGGTCGCACGGTGGGCGACCATCCGTCGCGCACCGCTTCGGAAAACTCCCACAACAGCCAGATGTGAGAAAACCCATCCAGCCCACGCAGGGCATCGGCATTGCGATATTCGCTTTCAAACACGATGGTGCCGCGCGTGGCGGCCAAGCCGCTTTGCCGCGGAATACCGAATTTTTCGGGGAATTCGGTGCGGATGTGGGCAATGACGTTCATTTCCATATCCTCACCCCTTTTCGCGCAAGTGCTCCGCCAACGCCTTGTCGGGCGTGACATAAGCCGTCTGATAGTCCACGTAGATCACACGACCGGGTTTGGCGCCAACGGGTTTTTTCACGTTACGCACCGTGGTGTAATCCACCGGCACTTGTGCGGATTCCGCCGCCTTGGAGTGGGTCGCCGCCAACACCGCCGCTTCGGTCAAGGTGGCATCGGGCGGCGTGACCCCTTCGGTCACCACGATCACGTGGGATCCTGCCGCCGCCTTCACGTGGAACCAATAATCCCCACCGCGTGCGGTTTTCAAGGTCAGACGATCGTTTTGCAGGTTGTTGCGTCCCACCAAAATGAGAAATCCGTCGCTCGAACAAAAACGCAACGGCCCTTCCGCGGCAGGTGCTTTTTGGCGTGTACGCGGCAGTTTGAGATAACCGCCTGCCGCCAGTTCTTCGCGCAGTTCCCCCAGCTCACGGAAAGTTTCGGCACGGGACAAGGCATCGAACACGGTGTCCAGATACACCAGTTCTTCCTCCCCTGCCGCGATCTGTTCTGCCAGCACTCGCTCGGCTGTTTGTGCCTTACGATAGGCTTTGTAATACCGTTGCGCATTCTGTGCCGCCGACAGCGACGGATCCAGCGGCACCGTCACGGTGGCACAGTTTTCGTCATAATAATTGATCAATTCCGCCTTTGCCGCCCCCTTGGGGATGGCATAGAGATTGGCGTTGATGAGATCCGCCCATATACGGCTCTCTTCACGCTTGGCGGAACGCGCCAATTCCTCCCGTTGCGCCGCAAGTTTACGTGCCGTGCGGTCACAGGCGTTGGTCAACACGCGCAAAATGTCCTGCGCACGCCCACGGCGGCGCTCCTCGGCATCCTTTTGGCTGTAAAACCCGTCCAACAACGCGGAGAGCGACTCTTCTTCCCGTCCCACGGCGGTGAGCCCGTATTGCGTGATGGGCAAAAAGCTGTATTCCAGCGGTGCGCCTTTCAGATCACGCAGAGCATACGGCACACGGCGCGCACCGGTCTGCACTGTTTCTTTCACGCGCTTCAAATAGTAGGCTAAGCGTTCCGCTTCGTCCTCGCTCAATTCATCCGAACGCTTGTCCCCACCGCGCAGGGCTTGATGCGCCACCTCGCGGCAAAGCAACGGAGACAACCCGTGCACCGCCGAAAGCAACGCTTTGGGCAACGGTTGCGAGGGTGCACGGCGCACCGCCTCCACGATCGCGGCAGGCTCAGTGAGTGACAAGTCCATCACCCCTGCCGGGCAAGGCGGCAACTCATAGCGCAGTCCCGGCAACACGGGGCGCACCGAGGACATATCGGGATCTACGCGCTTGATGGCATCGATCACCGCGCCGTTTTCATCGATCAAAATGATGTTGCTGTGGCGACCCATGATCTCCACCGCCAAGGTCAACCGCACGATGTCGCCCAACTCATTCACGCAATCAAAGTCAAAATACAGCGCACGCTCCCACCCGTTTTGGCGAATGGCGATCAAGCGGCCGCCCGTCAACCGTTTGCGCAACAACATACAAAACATCGGCGGTGAAGCCGGATTTTCGGGGGCATTCTTGGTGAAATGTACGCGCGGCGAATTGGCACGCGCCGAAAGATACAACCGCTCACTACCACCGCGATGACGCATGTGGATCACCAGCTCTTCTTTTGAGGGCTGATGGATCTTATCCACCCGTGCTTCGGGTAATGCCGCGGTCAATTCCTCACGCAGACAAGCCAAAAAAGCACCGTCCAACGCCATCTCATCTCACCTCTATCTGTAAAGTCGTCAACCTTTTCAACTGCTTTTCAACCACGCCGCAACCGCCTCTTGGGCGGCAATCAAGTC
>JAZONO010000025.1:0-2709 GCA_045654545.1 Acutalibacteraceae bacterium | reverse complement strand
CCAGCTCACAGACGTCGAAGGGAACCATATCAAACTTACGGTCACCTGCCTGCAGGCGGGAGACGTCCAGCAGCGCCGTGACCAGACGGGACAGGCGGCGCACCTCGGTGGATACCACCCGAAGGTAGTGGCTCTGCTGATCGGGAGGGATCACCCCGTCCAGAATGCCGTCGATGAAACCGGCAATGGTGGTCATGGGGGTTTTTAATTCGTGGGAGATGTTGCCCACAAAACTGCGGCGCGATTCTTCTGCCGAAGCGATGGACACCGCCATGCTGTTGAGTGCCGCGGCAAGTTCCGTCACCTCGTCCCGTCCTTTCACCGTCACCCGTGCGCTGAAATCCCCTTCCGCAAAGCGGCGCGTTACCTCCGCCATTTGGCGAAGCGGTTTCACCAAGCGGAAGGTCATCACGTACATCACGGCGAAGGTCAGCGCCAACACGGTGGTGGCGGAGAGCAAAAACACCTGCAGGTTGGTGACGATGTAATCCACCAAACGGTCGGTTGGCGAGGACACAAACACGTAGGCGATGATCTCGTTTTCAAACATCACGGGCGCCACCGCGGTGTATTGCCGTTCGGCATACACACCGCCCACCGTGCCCACAAAAAACCACGGTTCGTCCGGTGTGACGTTGGCGATCGCCTCTTGCATCAGCGAGGGGGGAAGCAACGCGCTGTCGGGCGGAAGATCCACCGTGGACAGCACTGTTTCGCCGCGGCTGTTCACCACAATGACACGCCCGAAATTGGCGTCGCTGTCCGACAGCATCTTAAAAAACGGCTGAAACTCTTGCCCGATCACAAAGCCGCCCTTGCCGTCGCGCGAGGTGAAGGAGGCGGTGCCTTGGGCCACCGTAACGGCGCTTTGGCACAGCGATTCCCGTCGCTCGTTCGTCCAGTAACGGGCAGACAGCAAAGTTTGTGTGCCGCACAACGCCACAAAACTGGTGAGCACCACCACGACCACCGCGACAAAGTATTTGGAAAAAATACTTTTAAACATAGGCTATTACGACTCTTTCACTTCAAATTTGTAGCCAACGCCCCACACGGTTTTCAGGGTCCATTGATCCGACACGCCTTCCAACTTTTCGCGCAGGCGCTTCACGTGGGCGTCCACCGTGCGGCTGTCACCGTAATACTCAAAGCCCCACACCTCGTCCAACAACTGGTCACGGGTGTACACGCGATTGGGGTTGCTGGCCAAGTGGAAGATCAGTTCCATCTCTTTTGGGGGCGTGTCCACCGCACGGCCGCGCACCTTCAACTCGTAGTTTTCCATGTTGATATACAACCCGTCAAACTCCACGATGCGCGCTTTTTCGGCGGTCGTCGACCCACAGCGGCGCAACACCGCCTTCACACGGGCAATGATCTCTTTGGTTTCAAACGGTTTGGTGACGTAATCGTCCGCACCCAAGTCCAATCCCAACACTTTATCAAACACTTCGCCTTTGGCGGTGAGCATAATGATGGGGCATTGGCTCTTTTTGCGGATCTCGCGACACACCTGCCAACCGTCCAGATGCGGCATCATCACGTCCAGCAACACAAGGTCGGGTTCGGCGGTGTCAAACATGGCGAGCGCTTTCTGCCCGTCCTCGGCAATCACCGCCTCAAACCCTTCCTTTTCCAAGTATAACCGCAACAGTTCGCAAATATTGCGGTCGTCATCCACGACCATGATGCGTTGTGTCGCCATAATCATCGGTCCTTTCATTCATATTCTATATTTTAGGTTAAACCGTCAGACCCGAACCCGCCTCATAGTGGGATATTTCTGTGCTTTTTGCCCCGTTCGCTCTCGTAAGGCGCGAGCATTACTTCGCCCGACCGGAACAAAAACCCCTCGAAATCTCCTCACTATGAGGTCGTAGATTTTGGAAAGAGCGGATTTTTGTCATGTCAAGGCAAAAGCGGAGGTAATCCTCGCGGATTGCCGAGCATTTTAACGCCGACAGGGCGAAAATCCGCCTTCCCAAAACGGAGTTCGGATTTGTCGGTTTAACCTAAGTGTAACAAAAAATCCATGGAAGGTTATGAATAATATTTTAAGGATATATTAGGAAAGTGTCAAGAGTTCGAAGGAAAAAAGTCACGGCGGTTGACTTTTCCGCGGCGAGTGGGTATAATGGAACAAGACAAAGGAGGCTTTTCTATGCGTGTGCTGTCGCGTTTGTGTTCCGTCGTGGCGTGGACCATGTTGGTCGTTGCGGTGTTTTTTCAAATCTTATTGATCCTGACCCTGTGGATGCCGCCGTTTTTTGATGCGCTGTTTCCGGGTGACCGTGTGGACAACCCCGTGAACGACAAAGCGTTGCCGTTTTTGGTGACGGGTGCGGTGCTGTTCATTGCCGGTTACTTTTTGTTCCGCTTCATGCGGCGCGGTCGGTGGATCTGGTTCGCGGTGATGCTGATCGGTGCGGCTCTGCTTGCCGGTGTTGGGTTGTATTTGAAGAATCACTATCCCGAAACGATTTATGCCAACGAGCGATACGGCGGCTATAACTCGGTCGGAAAACTCGTTTGGCGGCATTTCACCCCGGCATTCACGGTGGTGTTCCATTTCCTCGCCGTGCTGTTGCGGCAAATTGCGGAAGGGCGCGAACTGCGCCGCGAAGCGCTGGCGGAAATTAAAGCCAAGGGCATCGAGCCGAAATACGAATAACAAAAAGCACCCACCGTAAGGGAGTTGCGAATGGGGAT
>JAZONO010000024.1:0-1869 GCA_045654545.1 Acutalibacteraceae bacterium | reverse complement strand
GCTCCCCTGACAAGGGGAGCCAAGGGGTCACATCCGCTTTCCAAGTGGCATCAATATTCACAAAACAAACAGAGAGGATGTATCTTCGACGATGCATCCTCTCCAATTTTATCCCTATGACCACCCACCATACGGTGGGTGATTTCTTTACTGTGCGTTCAGTTCTTTCACAAATGCCGCCATCCGAAGAAGGGCATCGGCCAAAGAAATCGACACCGCGTCGGTTTCGATCGGTTCTAAGCAATGACCGCCGCCGTGCGAGAGAAGCAGGGTGGCCGCCACGCCGTGGGCGGTGAGGGCGGCACACAGATCCTCGCTGTTGGCAGGCGGCACCAACGTGTCGCGATCGCCTGCCGCGGTGAGGGTGGGCACACCGTACCCTTGTTCTGCCCACCACAGAGGGCTGTATTGCGCGAATGCCTCGTCACCGCACCCTCTAAACAGGTGCGCCACCCCGATGGCATAGCGCGCACGCTCCTCTTCGGTACGGGACATTTGCGTGGGGGGCGAGATCGGCACACAGCCGCGCACGGTGAAGGGGGCGTGATACGTCCGCTCCTCCCCGCAATCGCAGGGGGCGAACGCCAACATCAGCGCCAAATGACCGCCTGCCGAATGACCGCCCGTGTATATCCGATGGGGGTCGATGCCGAGGGCGTCGGCGTGAAGTGCCAAAAACGAAGCGGCATCAAACACGTCGGTCACAATGGCAGGCATCATTACCCCGTCGTCGCGATGGTTGCGATAACTTGTGGATGCCACGGCAAAGCCTGCCTCGCGCAGGGTTTCGGCAAGCGCACGTGCCATGCCGTACATACTCTCCGCCACGCTTAAACACCAGCCGCCGCCGGGAATCAGAAACAACAGCGGTGCGCGCTCATACACCGTGTGGGTGGGAGGATAAAACAAGAGTTCCACCTCGCGCTCACCCACCGTTTTGAAGATCAGCCGCTGTTCGCGGTTATCCGTGGGGATTGTTACCATACAAAACACCTCCGTTTGCTTTCATTATAATCGGATCTTCAAAAAAGTCAATTGACAAATGGGCGTGTTTGCCCTATTATAACGGTATGGTGACACCTTAAGGATGTGAGGGTATGACATATATTTTAGCCTCCGCCTCGCCGCGGCGGCGTGAAATTTGTGAACTGGCGGATATTCCCGTGGAGATCTTGCCGGCACCCGACGGTGCGGAGCCGGCGGCCGATCGGTCGCTCACACCGCAAGAGGCGGTGCTTTCGGTGGCACGCGCCAAAGCCGAAGCGGTGGCGCGCCTTCACCCCGATCGCACCGTCATTGGGGCGGACACCACCGTGTGGCTGGATGGCGAGCCGCTCGGCAAGCCGCAAAACGAAGCGGATGCCGCCGCGATGCTCGGCCGTTTGTCGGGACGCACCCACCAGGTGGTCACGGCGGTGTGGGTGTGTTCACCCACGCGGTGCGACGGATTTGCCGATACCGCCGAAGTGACCTTTTTCCCGCTCGGCGAGGAGGAGATCGCCGACTACGTGGCCACGGGCGATCCGTTGGATAAAGCAGGAGCGTACGGCATTCAAGGGCGCGGTATGGTGTGCGTGGACAAGTTGAACGGCGATTTTTACACCGTGATGGGGTTGTCGGGTGCCAAACTGAAACGCTTTTTGAAATCATTTGAATAATTTTCTGCAAGAGGGGTTTTTCGATCGAAAAACCCTCTTTTTTATGCGTATAATAAGGTGACACGAGCGATCCGAACCTGTTTTAAGAAGGTGGATTTTCGTTCACCCTGCGTTAAAATACTCGCCAATACGAAAGTATTGGCTCCGTTTTTGCCAAGGTTTACCGAGAAATCCGTGCTTCTTAAAATCTTCGACCTCAAAGCGAGCAGAT
>JAZONO010000023.1:0-2905 GCA_045654545.1 Acutalibacteraceae bacterium | reverse complement strand
TCCGCTCGGCGTTCCACGTGTTCTGGTGGTGCGTGATCAAGGTGTTGCACATTAAGTAAAGTGAGGACAAGCCATGCGGGTGTTGCATATCAACTGCAATTATATGACAACGGTGTTGCACCAAACCATGGTGGAACATCTGGACAAGACCGGAGTGGAAAGTCATGTGTTTGCACCGGTTTACGATGCCGGGCGCGCCGTGATTCGCCCACGGGATAATGTGACCGTTTCGGAATGCTTCAAGAAATGGGATCGGTTGCATTTTGGATATAAACAACACAAAATCGCCCGTGGATTGCAACAGGCGGTGGATGTGAGCACGTTTGATTGCTTGCACGCCTACACCCTGTTTACCGATGGCAATTGCGCCATGCGGATGTCCGAAAAATACGGGATTCCCTTTGTGGTGGCGGTACGCAGCACCGATATGAACGACTTCTTTCGCTACCGTCCGTGGTTGCGTGGGCTGGGCATGCGCATTATGCAACGCGCATCAGCGGTGTTCTTTTTGTCTCAACGGTACATGGACGATATGTTGAACAAATATGTGCCCCCCCATATGTGTGAGGAATTGCGGCAAAAAAGTCGGGTGGTGCCCAACGGCATCGACGACTTTTGGTTGCAGAATCCGCCCCCTGCGAAAGAGCCGTCCAAAGACGGCACGGCACGCATCATTGTGGCAGGGCGCGTGAATCGCAACAAAAATCAGATCACGCTGATGCAAGCGGTGGACAAGCTGAACGGCGAGGGGTTTCCTGCTCACTTGACGGTGGTGGGACAGGTGGAAAATGAAGCGGTATTGACCGCGTTGCAAGCGAGCACATCCGTGACCTATCATCCGGCGTGTCCGAAAGAGGAGTTGGTACATTTGTACCGCCAAAACGACCTCTTTGTGTTGCCTTCGTTCCAAGAGACGTTTGGCCTTGTGTATGCCGAAGCCATGAGTCAAGGGTTGCCGGTGCTGTATACGCGTGGCGAAGGATTTGACGGACAGTTCCCCGAAGGGACGGTCGGGTATGCGGTCGACCCCCATTCGGCAGAAAACATTGCAAAGACCATTCGTACTGCGTGGGACACCAAAGAGATGCTTGCGCAAAACGGACCTGCCTTGGCGAAACAGTTTAACTGGGATGACATTGTGAGCGGTTATAAGACGGTGTACGAAACAATCGTGTAAAGGAGGGAAAGCATGGCGGTGTATTTGATTGGTGCGGCCTTGATCTATGTGAGTTATCTTTTGTGTAACAAGAAATGGAAAAACCATCCGAAGGATGCAAGAGATTACTTCATTCTGACTGCCTATGTGATCCTCTTTTTAATTGCCGCATTGCGTGGACCGAGTGTAGGGATCGATACGTCGCACTACATGGAAAAGTTCGAGCGTATTCGTGAACACTCCTTTTTAGAGATCCTGTTCGGAGGGCTGTACTGTGAACGGGTGGAGTTCGGGTATGCGTTCTTGAACAAGCTTCTCAGCTTTATCACCAAAGAACCGTATATGATTGTGTTGGTCAACAGCGCCATCGTGTGTGGCGGAACGGCCCTGTTCCAGCGGTTTTTCTTCGATGGCGACGACTTGATGTTTGTGATCGTGTTTCTTTGTGGGGGTACGTTTTTGCAATCTCTCAACGTGGCGCGACAGCTGATTGCGGTGGTGCTGATTCTGAACGCGTGGGGCTTTCTTACGCGTAAAAAGTACGTCACGGCAGCGATCTTGTTTGTTGTGAGTTTGGGGTTCCACATCATGGCGATCGTGTGCCTCGTGATGGCGTTTTTCTTCCTTGTTCGCGACAAGAAGTATGTGGCAGGCGGTGTGATGGCGCTGTCCTTTGTCATTATTGCTTGCTATCGCCCGATTTTGACCTTGTTGGCGCGTTTCATTTCCGCATTCAGTTATCTTTCGGGTGGGCACAACCGCATCACCGCCAATGGCATTTGGGCCATGTGGACGGTGGAGGTGCTGATGGCGCTCTTCCTTTTGTGGTTGCATTTCCGCGGACGTGACCGTCTGTTTGGCTTTACACTTCCCACACGCGTGAACGATGGTGTGCACACGCTGTGTGTGCCGCTGTTTGTGATTTATTACATCGTGCTGACCTTTATCGGCACGCAGTTCAATTACTTCAATCGGTTTGGCGTGTTTTTCCTGCCGTTCACAATGCTGCTGTTTTCTGACTTCGGTGCGATCGTTTGCCAAAAGTCACGCAAACTGTATGCGGTGTACACGGTGGGGTTGCACGTGTGTTTTATCGCGTATTTGGTGATTTCCACCTACACCGGGCAATTCCGATACAGTGTGTTGATTTAACGGAGGTTGTCATGAAAGTGTTGCATATCATGAAAGCCCAAAAATTCACGAACGGAAACAGGGGGTTTTACGCGAAATATTTTCACAACGGTGAACATGAGATCGGGTATATCAACTACGCGGGCAAACCGACGTTGATATGCGAGGATGTTGCGCTTGCCCAACAGGAAGTGTATTTCGGCAAAAACCCGTTTTTGAATATGCGCCGGTTTGCGCGCATGGTCAAAGGATACGATCGGGTGGTCTTTCATTCGTATCTGCACCCGTTTTGGTTGCGTGCGTTTTTGGCATTTTCACCGCGCATATTGCACCGTATCGTATGGATTGAATGGGGTGCGGATTTGTATGAGTGGCGTGGAGAAGGGCGCAATCTGTTAGCCAAAATGATGCGTGCAGCAGACAAAAAGATCCGCACGGCGTGCGCCGCCGTGGTGTGCATTTTCCAACCTGATATGGCGCATTACCGCCGCGAATTTCCCAAGTCGCAAGTGCCGGTGTTTTTTGCACCGTACTGTTCTGCCAAAATGGTGGAGGAATATACTCACTACGATCCGTCCGTGCGATTGGAACAGACAGTTCGCGAGGAGGACACGGTGT
>JAZONO010000022.1:0-11365 GCA_045654545.1 Acutalibacteraceae bacterium | reverse complement strand
GTTTGCCGTAGAGAATATCCGTTTGCGGTACCCGAAATTCGCGCATCTCGCTTTCGCTCGGCGAATTTCGACCGCGGCACTCGCTTATGTCTCCCTGCATCCGCCACCGGCGGCAGTCGACAACGCGACCCCAGTCATTTTCTCCTCGCTACGCTCCTCGAAAATGCCAGCCCCCTTTAGACAAGGGGGCCAAGGGTCACAGCCGTTTTCCAAGTGGCATCAATATTCACAAAACAAACAGAGAGGATGTATCGTGAACGATACATCCTCTCCAATTTTATCCCTAATCCCACCCACTTTACGGCAGTGTCTTTCCGTTACAACAAAAAAGCGCCGTCGCATTCGCGACAGCGCTTTTTGCACATTTTAATTAGTGGTTCTTCTTTTCGAAGATGCCCAGCACGTCGATGAGGTCGGCATCGTCCACCGCGTTGGCAGAGGAGGCAACCGCCGCGCCGAACGCATTGGTCGATTCATTCACCGTGCCGTCAAAGCCGGTGGCGATCACGGTGACGTACATCTCGTCGTTGAGCTTTTCATCCAACGCCACACCCCAGATGATGATCGCATCGGGATGCACCGCGCTCGAAATCATGGAAGAGGCAATGTCCACGTCTTCCATATCGATGTCCGCCGACGCCGTGATGTTGATGATCACGCCGTGCGCACCGTCGATGGTGGTCTCCAGCAAGGGACTGGCGATGGCTTCCTTCGCCGCGTTCTCCGCTTTTTCCTTGCCTTCCGCGTGGCCGACACCCATGTGGGCATAGCCGGCATCCTTCATGATCTGGGTGACGTCTGCAAAGTCCAGGTTGACCATCGCGTTGGTCTTGATGAGCTGGGAAATGCTCTGCACGCCCTGGCGCAACACATCATCCGCCATATCGAACGCGTTGTTCAGGGTGATGCGCACTTCGCTCACCTGCTTCAAACGCTCGTTCGGGATCACGATCAAGCTGTCCACATGCTCACGCAGGGTGGCAATACCTGCCTCCGCCTGCTCCATGCGCTTGCGGCCTTCAAACAGGAAGGGTTTCGTCACGATACCCACCGTGAGAATGCCCATATCGCGCGCAATTTCCGCCACCACGGGAGCCGCACCCGTACCGGTGCCGCCGCCCATGCCGGCCGTGATAAACACCATATCGGTGCCCTTCAGGGCATTGACGATCTCGTCGTGGCTTTCCTCCGCCGCACGCTGACCCTTTTCGGGGTTAGCACCGGCACCCCAACCGTGGGTGAGTTTCTCGCCGATCTGGATCTTCATCGTCGCCTGCGAGCGGTTGAGCGCCTGACGGTCGGTGTTGACCGCCACAAATTCCACGCCTGCCACACCGGAACGCACCATGCGATCCACCGCGTTACCGCCGCCGCCACCGACGCCGACCACCTTTATTTGAATACCGTCCATAAATTCGTCATCCAACCGAAAAACCATTGCTTTTTCCTCCTGCTAAATATTAAAATCCGTAGAATTTTACAATTACACTGCTATCATTCTACCATAGGTAAACGATAAATTCAACTGGTAATTCCGCTTTTTTTGAAAAAATTTTTTGAAAGAAAAAAAGACCGATACACATCGGTCTTTTTTGCGTTATTCTTCCGTGCCTTCTTCGGGAGCGGTGGTAGTCGTGGTCGTGGTGGTCAGCAGATCCTGCGGCGTAAACACCGCCATGGTGCCGCCTTCCGAAAACGAGCTGACATCGAGCTGTCCCGTCGCGTGTTCACCGTATTGCTTTTCCACACCCGGCAAGGCGGACATCACCACCCCGATCTCGTGGGTTAAGTTGGAATCGTTGCCGAGTTTAACGGTGATGCGGTTGTTCCACCGCAAGCGCAGATCGCTCTTGTTCGTCAGATCGATCTCGCCCACACCAAACAGCCCGTGCTCCTGAAACGCCGAGAGCAACTCGTTCACGATCGCCAGCGAACGGTCATCCAGTACCGGTTCGCCCACCACGTTGCTGAGTGCCTCGGCTCCTTTCAGATACAGTTGTTGCGGCGGTCGGTCGGATTCCACGGGAAAGGCTTCCAGCAACCGTCCGTTTTCCCCCACCGCCAACCATTGACCAAAGCCGTACAGCACACCGATGGCATCGGTTTCCACCACACGGATCTCAAAGGTGGAAAAAGAGGTTTTGGTCACGGTGGCCTCTTTAATATACGGAAATGCCGCCACCACTTTATCGGCCGCTTCCACGCGGTTGACCGACCACACGCTCTGCCCCACGGACAGTCCGCTTTGTTGAATGATGGCATCGTGTAAGTAACGGGTATCCCCCACCACCGTAATCTCTTTTATGCCGAACAGCGCCGCTTTGTCACGCTTGGGATCGCGCTCGCTCTTAATGGCCGCATCGACCAGCAGATTCGCCACGATCAACAGCACGATCATGCCGAGCAGGATCCACATCATTTGAAAGCGGCTGACACGCCGCTTCTTTTTCACTTTGGTTGCTGTCTGCTGCGCCATGTTCCGCCTCCGTTCGTTTCACATTCCCACCGCACGCCGTAAGTGATGCGGTCAACTGTTCATATCCTCTGTCCAAATGGTGCAATTCGTCGATCACGCTGACCCCTTGTGCCGCCAGCGCCGCCACCACCAGCGCCGCACCGCCGCGCAAGTCGGTGCAGGACACCCCTGCGCCAAACAAGGTGGGACGTCCTTCCGCCACCGCCACGCGATCCTCCACTTTGAGGCACGCACCCATACGCCGTAACTCGCCTGCGTATTTGTAACGGCTTTCAAAAATGGTTTCCACAAACACACTCGTTCCCTCTGCCACGCAACACATGGCAAGCAGAGGGGCCGCCGCATCGGTGGGAAAACCGGGATACGGCATGGTGCGCACCGTGCGCACACGCCGCAAGCGAGGGGGTGCCGCCAGCAACAGCGCATCCCCCCACAGGCGTGGGCGACACCCTGCCTCTTCAAACGCAGGGAGCACCGGCATCAGATGTTCGGGTTCTATGTTCTGCAATATAAGCGTGCCGCCCGTTGCGGCGGCCGCCGCCATGTAGGTAGCCGCTTCGATGCGGTCGGGAATCACGCGGTGTGCACACCCGTGCAGTGTGGGCACACCTTCCACCGTGACCGTGCCTTCGCCTGCACCGCTGATCTTGGCACCGCACCGATTCAAGAAGGCGCACAGATCGCAAATTTCGGGTTCTCGCGCGGCGTTACGCAACACCGTTGTGCCACGGGCGGTTGCCGCCGCGATCAGCACGTTTTCGGTCGCACCCACGCTGGGAAACGGCAAGGTCACCGCCGCCCCGTGCAAGCCTTTCGGCGTGCGGCAACGCAACTGTCCGAACTCCTCTTCGATCACCGCACCCATACGTCGCAATGCCGCCAAATGCAGGTCGATGGGACGCGGACCGAGTTCGCACCCACCGGGAAAGGTGAGAGTCGCCGTCCCCACACGCGCCAGGATCGCGCCCAAAAACACAATGGATGAGCGCATCTCACGCATCAGCGTTTCGGGTATGTCACCGCGACACACGGTGGCGGCTTTCACCGCCACGGCATCACCTTGTCGTGTCACCTCGCACCCGAGATGGCGCAAAATCCGCATTGCCACGTCCACGTCGGACAACTGCGGACAGTTGTGCAACACACATTCTGTCTTGGTAAGTAACGTTGCCGCCAACAGCGGCAGAGCACTGTTTTTTGCTCCGTGCACCGTCACGGTGCCGTTCAGTCGTCGACCGCCTTCGATTCGCAATCGATCCATATACCGCACTCCTTCGGCACCAGCCTGAAACTCAAAGCAAACGCTTTTGTTTCATCCTATGCCGCAAGAGTGCTATGTGTTATTGTTTCATCAAAGGTTCAATCGCCGCCATAATGCGGTCGTCCACGTCGCGTATCGCCGCACGTGCCGCGTTTTGTGCCATCTCACGCTGTTTTTCGGGGTGCGAAAGCACCGTTTGCAAGGCATCCCACAGCGCGTCGACTGTCAGATCCTTTTCTTCAATGCAGAGTGCCGCCCCCTTGTTCACCAACGCCATCGCATTGTGGTATTGGTGATTTTCCGCCACGTACGGCGAGGGGATGAGAATGGAGGGTTTACCTGCCACGGGCAATTCGGTGAGGGTCATCGCCCCACAACGGGAGATCACCACGTCGGCCGCCGCCATGCAACGCGGCATATCGTCTATGTAGTCGCGCACCCAAATGCCGTCGGCATGCGGCGGAACGTCGGCCGCCGCCAGCGCATCCATCGTTTGTGCATACCCTTGTTTGCCCGTTGCGTGAATGTGTTGCAACGCACCCTCTTTGTGACTGCGTGCCAACACCTCGGTCATGGTTTCGTTGATGCGCCGTGCACCCAAACTGCCGCCCACCGATAACACGAGCGGACGGTCATCCAGCCCCAATTCGTGGCGCGCGGTGGCACGATCCATCGATTGAAACCCCTGATGAATGGGATTGCCCGTCACCGTCACCTTGGCTTCGGCAGGCAGATATTTGCGCGCCGCCTCATCGCACAACATGATCACGTCGGCGTATTTCGAGAGCATCTTCACCGTCATGCCGGGAAACGCGTTGGATTCGTGCACCGCCACGGGAATGCCCATGCGCGCCGCCGCACGCAGGATCGGACCGCTCACGTAACCGCCCGTGCCGATGGCGATGTCGGGTTGAAACTCTTTCAAAATGCGTTTGCACGCGGAGGTCGCCGTCACGGCACACCACGCCGCCGCCACGTTACGCCCCACGTTTTTCAAACTCAATTTGCGTTGAAATCCGCGCACGTCCACCGTTTTCAGGGTATACCCTGCCGCAGGGACCAGACGTTCTTCCATTCGTCCGCGTGCGCCGACAAACAGAAATTCCGTATCGGGATATTTTTTGCGGATCAACGCGGCAATCGCCAAGGCCGGATTGATGTGTCCGCCCGTGCCGCCGCCTGTCATAAGCACACGCATGGTGATTACTCCTCGATCAAATCTTGATGCAGTCGGTTTTGCCCACGGGACACCGACAAAATAATGCCCATCTGCGAAAGCAACATAACCAGCGATGTGCCGCCGTAACTAAAGAACGGCAGACTGATGCCGGTGTTGGGGAACAGATTGGATACCACCGCCAAGTTGAGCGCCACCTGCAGACCGATCTGCGCGGTGAGCCCGATGGCAAGCATAAATCCAAACTTATCCTTCGCTTTCATGGCAATGGCAAATCCGCGCCACATCAGCACGGCAAACAGCAAAATGATGATGACGGCGCCCACAAAGCCCAACTCTTCGCACACCACCGCAAACACAAAGTCGTTTTGCGGTTCAGGCAAAAAGAGATGCTTTTGCCGCGAGTTGCCGAGCCCCTGCCCGAGCAGACCGCCCGAGCCGATGGCATACAGCGATTGCACCGTTTGCCACGCTTGGTCGCGCATCGGACCGGCATAACTTTCAAACGGTGCCAGCCACACGTCCACACGGTCGCGTTCGTATCCCATCACGAACACCATCACGTACACCGCGATGGCACCCAAGATGAGAAGTCCCACCAAATACCGTATGCGTGTGCCGCCCACGAACATCATAACCAGACCGATCAAGGCAAGCAAAATCGTACCCGACAGGTGCGGCTCGATCATAACCAGACCGCACACCACCGCCAAAATGCCAAGGAATAAAAAGAAGCCGACACCTATGGTCTTCATCTTTTTCTGATTAAGTGCGATCATGTGCGCAAACAGTACGATAAGCGCAAATTTTGCCACTTCCGACGGCTGAAACTGACCGATACCGGGCAAACGGATCCATCGCCGTATGCCGCTGGCGGAAGGCAACATCAACACGATGATCAGTAATGCGAAGGCAATTCCCATCAGCGGAAGTGCCGCTTTGTGCCACCAGTGATAGTCCACGCAGGAACACGCCAGCATGGCGACCACACCGATGAGCGCAAAAATCATCTGCTTTTTAATGTAAAAATAACTGTCCCCGTCGTTGTAATACGCATACACGAAACTGGCGGAGAACATACAAATCAGTCCGACCGACAGAATCAACAACAACACGATCAAGAACGGCATATCAAAACCGCCCACGGCCAACAAGCCATATTTCCGTTTCTTTTTGGGACGTGGCGCCGTCTTTGCGGCGTTTTCGGGCGTTGCCATCTGCGATCACCTCCTGAAAAGCGTGTGCAACTGTACTCTCAATTATGCATAGGTTTAACCATACCACGACAAAAGCAAAGCGGCGATACCGCCCAGCAACGTCACGGCGGAAAACACCGCTACGATGGTGTTTTCCTTCCATCCGCACATCTCGAAATGATGGTGGATGGGACTCATTTTGAACAGTCGTTTGCCGTGTGTCAATTTGAAATACGACACCTGCAAAATGACCGACAACGTTTCACAAATATACACGATGCCCACGGGGATAAGCAACAGCGGTTGCCCGATGCCGAATGCCACAGCACACAGCGCACCGCCGAGTGCCAGCGAACCGAAATCCCCCATGAACACACGCGCCGGATGCAAGTTCCACACGAGGAACCCCAAAATACCGCCGATCAGGGCCGAGGCGATCATCCCCTGCCCCATCTCGCCGTAATAGCCGCAAAGCACCGTGAGCGGCACCAGTGCGATCACCGTGATACTGCCGCACAAGCCGTCCACACCGTCGGTGATGTTCACCGCATTGGTGGCGCCGACAATGATGAAAATGCCAAGCGGAAAAAACCAAAGCCCAAGGTCTCGTTCTCCCAAAAAGGGGATATGTATGCGACTGCCGCCTGCCAAGTACAAGGAGGCGATGTAGCTTACCGCCACCACCAGTTGCAACACCAGTTTTTGGCGTTCGGTAAGCCCCAGATTGCGCTTTTTCACCACTTTTATGAAGTCATCCGCAAAGCCGATGGCACCGCAACCGAAGATGAGCAACACCCCTGCCACGAAACGGGTGATGGTGTTGTTGGAACGGAAGATCGCCATCGCCGACCCCTGCGGTGCAACAAAGCACCACACCGGCACGGCAATCGCCAACGCCACCGTCATACCAAGCAAAAACAGCATGCCGCCCATCGTGGGGGTTCCCTGCTTTTTCTTATGCCACGAAGGACCGATCTCCCGAATGGTCTGCCCAAAATGCAATTTGTGCAACCACGGAATGATCCAACGACCTGCCAATGCGCTCGCCGCAAAGGCGATCAACGCCGTAACGGCGAAACCGCCGATCTGCCGCATATCCATTTTTTACACACTCCTTATAACAAGGCCTTACGAGAACGAGCGAGACAAAAAGAACCGAAATATACCGCTTGGAGGCGGGTTCGGGTTTGACTGCTCACCCCAACACTTCCGCCACAATCTCACGTTCATCCAGATGGATCACACCGTCTGCCAAGATCTGATACGTTTCGTGGCCTTTTCCTGCCAGCAACACCGTGTCGCCCGGTTTTGCCGCCGCCAACGCCGCGTGAATGGCACGGGCGCGGTTTTCTTCCACGATATACGGCGCGTTTTCTTCCTTCACGCCCACCAAAATCTCTTCAATAATCGCCATCGGCTCTTCCGAACGCGGATTGTCCGAGGTCACCACCAAGCGGTCGGAACACCGCGCCGCAATGCGCCCCATCTTGGGACGTTTGGTGCGGTCGCGATCGCCGCCGCATCCGAACACCGTGATGAGTTCCCCTGCACAGCACTCTTTTAAGGTGCGGCAGATGTTTTCCAGACCATCGGGGGTGTGCGCGTAATCGATCACCACCGTGACCCCTTCGGGACCGGGCACGATCTCCGCACGCCCTTTCACGCCGCGCGCTTCTTCCAACGCCGCCGTCACGGTGGCAAGCGAAAACCCGAGTGACAGCAAACACGCCGCCGTGGCAAGCGCATTATACACCGAGAACATACCGGGAATGGCAAATTTCACCGCCGCTTCGTCGTCTTTCGTTTGCAACAGAAAATCCACCCCGTCGGGGCGCGCCGCCACGTTACGGGCGGCAAAGTCCGCCGCGCCTTTTGCCGAGAAGGTGTAAAGCGGCACCGAAATCCCTTCGCTCATCGCCGCCGCCCACGCGTCATCGGCATTGACGACCGCCAACCGTGCTTGGGAAAACAGGCGCTTTTTCGCCTGCATATACGCTTGCATCGTGCCGTGATAATCCAAGTGATCCTGTGTCAAGTTGGTGAAAATTGCGGCATCAAACACGCACCCTTCCACACGGTCTTGGCAGAGCGCATGGGAGGACACCTCCATCACCGCATAGGTGCACCCTTCCGCCACCATAATGGCGAGCATGCTTTGCAGTTCGTACGGATCGGGGGTGGTGTGTCCCGAAGGGAGCACACGTTCACCGATCATATTTTGGATCGTGCCGAGCAGACCCACCTTGTGACCGCACGCGGTGAGCGCCGCTTTGAGCAACCACGTAACGGTGGTTTTGCCGTTGGTACCCGTCACACCGATCAGGTGCAGATCTTTGGCAGGGTCGCCGAACCAGTGGGCACACATCTGTGCCCACGTTTTACGGGTGGACGGCACGGTCACTTCGTCTTGAAGACCCTGCGGCACCTGCGTAATGACCACCGCCGCTCCCTTTTCCAGAGCATCGACGGCATACACGTGCCCATCCTGTGCCGTGCCGCTGATGCACACGAATGCAAATCCGCGTTCCACACGGCGCGAATCGCAGGTGATACCCATGATCTCACGGTCTTCGATCGGCAACGCGCTATCCAACAACTGTGATAACAGCATCATAATTCTTCCCCTATCCTTTATTCGATCGCATCGGCGTAGATGAAGTTCACGGTCACCACCGTGCCGCGCGCCACTTCGGTTTCGGGCGCTAAGCTTTGGGTGGACACACGCGGATCGCCCACCGCACCGCTGACAAGTCCTTTGATGAGGATATTGATGCCGGCATCCGCGGCAGCTTGGTTCACCTGCGAGAGGGTCATATCCTTGAAGTCGGGCACAATCGACGTGCGGTTGACTTCGGCGCTGTCGGTATACAGCACCACCTGACCGCCCTTCGGGATGGTGGTGCCGCCTTCGGGCACCTGGCGCAACACCGTGTTGCCTTCGCCCACGATGTAGTATTCCAATCCTTGACTGCGGATCAGCGACGTGGCGGTGTTGATCTCTTTGCCCGTCACGTTGGGAGTCGCGCTGTTCATATTCGCCAACTCAGCTTCGGTGTATACCGGCTCGATGCCGAGATACGGCAGGGTATCCGCCAAAATCTTCTGTGCCACCGGTGCCGAGATGGTACCGCCGTAACGAATGTAGGTCTGCGGTTCATCCAGCACCACCAAAATCGCCACCTGCGGATCGTCGGCAGGGGCAAACCCGGCAAAGGATGCCCACACATTGCGGTCCTCGGGATTTTCCGTCTTATCCGACGTACCCGTTTTGCCTGCCACACGGTAGCCCGCGACGTAGGCATTGCGCGAACCGCCGCCGTTCACCGCCGCCGCCAACATCGCGCTCACACGGGAGGCGGTATCTTCCGAAACCACCTGACGGCGCACGGTCGGGGTGGTGGTTTTCACCACGTTTCCGGCGCTGTCCAGCTGTTCCGCCACCACATAGGGGGTCATCAGATCGCCGCCGTTTGCCACCGCGGAAATGGCGGTGATCATTTGAATCGGCGTGATCTTGAAGGTCTGACCGATGGAGTTGGTCGCCAGCGACACGTCCCCCATCGTATCGTCATAATAGAGAGCCGACGTCACCTTGGATTCGCCCAGCATATCGATACCCGTGAGTTCGGTGAACCCGAATCCCACGAAATATTTGAAGAAGTTTTTGGCACCGATGGAAAGGCCGAGGTTCATAAACGCCGGGTTGCAAGAGTTGGAAATGGCCTGCGCAAAGGTCTGGGTGCCGTGGGAGGACGGATACACGTGGCAATTCATCTTGCGCCCCAGCACCGTGAGCGAACCGTTGCAGAAAAAGCTCGTATTTTCGTTTGCGATACCCTCTTCAATGCCCATGCAGGAGGTGAACACCTTAAACACCGAACCGGGTTCGTAGAAATCGTATACCACTTTGTTGTTCCATTGCTTTTGCAATGCCGCCTGACGTGCCGCCGATTCCTCGTCCCCTGCCAACGTGGCAATTTCCGCCAATACATCGGGGTCCGCAATGGTGAACGGATCGTTGGGATTGTAATCCCCCTTCACCGCCAATGCCAAGATCGCCGCCGTTTTCACGTCCATCACCACCGCAAAACCGCGGTTGGTACAACCGGTGGCTTTCACCGCTTCTTCCAGATACTTTTCCGCATAGTGCTGGATGGTCTGGTCAATGGTCAGCACCAAGCTGTGACCGTCGGTGGCATCAATGGTCTTTTCGTAACTCAAGGTGTTGGGCATCTGTTCACCCCACCCGTTTTGGGTGGTGATCACGCGGCCTGCCTCGCCGGCAAGCGCCCCTTCATACATTGCTTCCAGACCATACAGACCCGTGCCCTCCGCACCCGTGAAGCCGAGCACGGTGGAGGCAAGCGTGCCGTAAGGATACACGCGTTTGTAGTCGGTGATCACGCGGAACACGCCGCCCATCTCGTTGTCCGACACCCAGGTGGCGAGTTTCTCCACCTCTGCACGCGGAATTTTCTTCTTTACGTATTCAAATTGGGAATAGGTTTTTGTCGTCTTTTGGTAAAGCGCATCCCGATCCACTTCCAGCAACGCGGACACGTCATCCGCAATCTTGGCACGATCCGCATCCGTTTGGATCGCCGCCGGGGACATGATGACCGTCCACACAAGCTGTGATTCCGCCAAAGTATTGCCGTTGCGGTCATAGATCTTGCCGCGGTTGGGAGAGGTCACGGTATCGCTGAGCTGTTGCGCCACCGCTTCTTGTTGCAGGTTATCCCCTTCCAAGATCTGCCAATGGAACAACTGCGCGATCACGCCGCCGAAGGCGATGACGACAATCAGCAGCAACACGATGAGCGAACGCAATTTCATGCTGCGTAACGGCGCACGGGTATTCATCTCGAGGGTGGGTTTTTTATCGAGATCGGCCATGACGAGTGTCCTTTCTTGTTAGGGTGAGCAGTCAAACCCGAACTCCGTTTTGGGAAGGCGGATTTTCGCTCATCCATTGTTAAAATACTCGCCAATACGGGAGTATTGGCTGCGTTTTTGCCGCGGCTGAACAAAAATCCGCTCTTCCCAAAATCTGTGACCTCAAAGCGAGGAGATTTTGAGGGATTTTTGTTTCGGTCGGGCGAAGTAATGCTTTCCGCCTTACGAGAACGAACGGGACAAAAAGCACCAACATTTAAGGTTTCACCCATATTGGGAGAATGAGCGCGTAGTGCTCATTCTCGGTGACATTGCCGCAAAACTACAGTAAGAAGATACTGCGAGCAATGTCTGCTTTG
>JAZONO010000021.1:0-21542 GCA_045654545.1 Acutalibacteraceae bacterium | reverse complement strand
GGTTTGTTCCTCGGTGCGATCTTTATGGCGACCGACTACACCACCACCCCCGTCACCCGTGGCGGTCAGGTGCTGTTCGCGCTCGGTTGCGGTCTGCTCACGGTGGTCATCCGCTTGTTCGGTTCGTTGCCCGAAGGGGTGTCCTTCGCCATCGTGCTGATGAACATCGTCACCCCGTATCTCGACCGTTTGACTATGCCGCGCGTGTTCGGCGCACCGAAGAGGGGGGTCAAAGGATGAAACACTTCAAAACGATTCTTCTGTCGGTGCTGGCGCTCACGCTGATCGCCGGTATCGCCACCGCGGCACTCGCCGCCACCAACGATTTCACCAAAGACATCATTGCCCAAAACCAAGCGACCACCGCCGATGCGGCACGCCGTGACGTGTTCCCTGCGGCCGAGAGTTTTGAGGAAAAGACCCTCACCGTAAAGGGCGAAGAGGTCACCTATTACGAAGCCAAAAAAGGCGACCAATTGCTCGGTTACGTGTTCACCACCGTCACGCGCGGCAAAAGCGCGGGACTCACGGTGATGACAGGTGTCAACGCCGACGGCACCGTCTGCGGTGTGAAAGTCACCGAGGACGGTGAAACGGCAGGCTACATCGACACGGTCACCGCAGGCGGCCTGTTCGAAGCCTTTGTGGGCAAAACCTCGGTGGACGGTGTGGACACCGTTTCGCAAGCCACCAAAACTTCCCACGGTGTGATTGACGGTGTGGAACTCGCGCTGTCGTATTTCGCCGCCATTAAGTAACAAAAAACAACCCCTATTTTTGGAAAGGGTGTGATCCGCATGAGTAAATACAGCGAGGCCTTTACCAAAGGTCTTATCAAAGAAAACCCGACCTTCCGCTTGGTGCTGGGCACCTGCCCCACGTTGGCGGTTACCACCACCGCGTTCAACGGGTTGGGTATGGGCGTTGCGGCGACCTTTGTGTTGGTGTGTTCCAACATTGCGGTGTCGATGTTGCGCAAAGTGATTCCGGGCAAGGTGCGCTTGCCTGCTTACATTGTGGTCATTGCGGCGTTTACCACCATCGTGCAGATGTTGGTGCAGGCGTTTTTGCCGGAGATCGACAAAGCGCTCGGCATCTTCCTGCCGCTGATCGTGGTGAACTGCATCATTCTGGGCCGTGCAGAAGCCTTCGCAGGCAAAAATCCCGTGGTGCTTTCGGCGCTGGACGGCTTGGGCATGGGGTTCGGTTTCACCGGCGCCTTGCTTTTGATGGGCAGTATCCGTGAACTGCTCGGCAGCGGCTCGATCTTCGGGTTTGGCGGTCTGTTGCCGCCCATCTCCATCTTCGTGTTGCCGGCAGGCGGCTTCTTCGTGTTCGGTATGCTCATTTGGCTCACCAACCGTCTGTCTGCCAAGCACGATCCCACCTTTATGCCGCGCACCGAACTGGGCTGTGCGGCGTGCCCCCACGCGACATCTTGCGCACGCGTGTCCTGCGGAAAGGAGGCGGAGTAAATGGTTAATCCCGGCTTTTTTCCGTTGCTCATCGGCGGTCTCTTGGTGAATAACTACGTGCTCAGTCAATTCCTCGGTATCTGCCCGTTCTTGGGCGTGTCCAAAAAAATCGGTCCTGCCGTGGGTATGTCGGTGGCGGTCATCTTTGTTATGCTGATGGCGACCGCCGCCACCTGGCCGATCTTCCATTTCCTTCTGCTGCCGAACGATCTGTCCTATTTGCGCACCATCGTGTTCATTTTGGTGATCGCTTCGTTGGTGCAGCTGGTGGAACTGGTGCTCAAACGGTTTGTGAAACCGCTCTATAACGCGCTGGGCATTTATCTGCCGCTGATCACCACCAACTGTGCGGTGCTCGGTGTCACCATTTTGAACATCGATTCGAATTACACCTTTGTGGCGGCGCTCATCAATGCATTTGCCAGCGGTGCCGGTTTCTTGCTCGCTATGGTGCTGTTTGCCGGTGTGCGCGAACGGTTGGAACTGGTGCCCGTGCCCGACAGCCTCAAAGGTTTGCCCATCACCTTGGTGGCGGCTTCGCTGGTCTCGGTTTCCTTCTTGGGATTCCAGGGTCTGTTCGGTCTGTAAGAAAGGGAGGATTACGCTATGAGTCCGATTTTACTGGCGGTTATTATTGTCGGCAGCGTGGGCCTTTTGTTGGGTTTGGTGCTGGCGGTGGCGTCGATTTTGCTTTCGGTGCCCACCGATCCGCGTGTGGAACAACTGTGTGACGTGCTGCCCGGTGCAAACTGCGGCGGTTGCGGATATTCGGGTTGCGAAGCGTATGCCGCCGCACTGGTGGCAGGCACGGCGGACCCCGGCATGTGTTCGCCCGGCGGTCAGGATGTGGCGGATGCCATCGCCCGTGTGCTGGGCAAAGAAGCGGTGGAACTGAAAAAGAAGGTCGCGGCGGTGCGTTGTGCCGGTTGCGAGGAAAAGGCGATCACCCTCACCACCTATGAAAACGTGGATTCCTGCAAAAAAGCCACCCTGCTGTACGGCGGCGGTAAGGCTTGTCTGTACGGTTGCTTGGGGCTCGGCGACTGCGCCGAAGCGTGCCCCTACGGCGCGATCAATGTGGAAAACGGCTTGGCGCGTGTGGATGCCACACGCTGTGCAGGATGCGGTCTCTGTGTGGCCACCTGTCCGCGCCGTCTGCTCTCGCTCGTGCCCGATTCGCCCAAACCGATCGTGCTTTGCCGCAACGTGGACAAAGGTGCCGCGGCGCGCAAGGTGTGCCAAAGTGCGTGTCTCGGCTGTGGCAAGTGCACCAAAGTGTGCCCGGTCGGTGCGGTGGCGCTCCACGACAACGTGGCGGTCATCAACCCCGAAGTGTGCGAAAACTGCGGTGCTTGCAAAGAGGCTTGCCCCACGGGAAGCATCCAATAAAGAAATTTTAATTTTCGAAAAAAAACAGTTGACAAACGCCGTTTAATACGATATAATAACCCTTGCACTCGCGCGCGAGTGCTCATGGCGGCATAGCTCAGTTGGCTAGAGCATGCGGTTCATACCCGCAGTGTCGTTGGTTCGACTCCGACTGCCGCTACCATATTCCCGCCAACAGGCGGGGCAATCGGCCCGGTGGTCAAGCGGTTAAGACACCGCCCTTTCACGGCGGTAACACGAGTTCGATTCTCGTCCGGGTCACCACATGCGCGTATAGCTCAGCTGGTTAGAGCGCTTGCTTCACACGCAAGAGGTCAGCGGTTCGAGTCCGTTTACGCGCACCAACAAAGAAAGAACACTCCAACGGAGTGTTCTTTCTTTGTTTTTGTGTCTAATCGACCCATGGCGCTACCTCTCCGAAATGCCGCAAGGCATTTCGAGCACTTTCTTCGCGCGAGAAACCTACGATAAGCAGGCACAAGTGATTTGCTCGCGCGAAGAAATGTGCGGTCTGCAGGTTCGAGTCCGTTTACGCACACAGGACATTCGCCTTCGGCGAAGTCCGTGTAACGTTTTTCTTGCCGCCTTAAACAGGCGGCATTTTGCTTCGCAAAACCGAAAAAGTTACGGTTGCAACAAAGAAAAAGAACACTCCAACGGAGTGTTCTTTCTTTGTTTTTGTGTCTAATCGATTCATGGCACTACCTCTCCGAAATACCGTAAAGCGGTATTTCGAGCACAGGACATTCGCCTTCGGCGAAGTCCGTGTAACGTTTTTCTTGGCATCCTGAACGGATGCCATTTCGCCTTTGGCGAAACCGAAAAAGTTACGGTGGGAGAGGTCACACATTGTAGGGACGGGCGTCCTCGCCCGTCCGTAGGATATTCGTTGCTGTCGCAACGAAAACCGTGCTGTCAACGGGAGCTTGCTTCGGGAGGTTTCGCGAGTCCGTCCTGCCACACGAAAAAAGAACCCGGCGTTGATCAACGCCGGGTTCTGAAAAGATGCGTGATTTTGTTGGAATCGTCTTACAAAAAGCGTTGCACTCCGTTTGACGATTCATCCGTAATTACTCGCTTGCTTTTGCCGCAAAGTAGTGTTTGCAATCGTTCAGATCCAAAACCCTTTCTTGCAGATCGCGGATGGTGTAGTAGTAATGGTTGGCAGCCTCAAAGCCGATACGGCAGTCTTCGCGTCTGGCTTCTGCGACATCATAGAGCGCCTGCTCTTCTTCCTCCAAAATCGCAAGGATGGCGGCGTTATCCCCTCGGTCGCGTGCGCGCACGAAACGAATGTGGTTGAGGGTGGAGGAAAAGTGCGAGAACGCAGCATGTGCACACACGACCAACTCGCGTACTTTGGGGGAGGTACAATCGACGGTATCGAGCACGTCAAGTGCCTCTTTCCAACCGGCACACAGAACAGCAAATTGATTTTCATACACGTCATGGGGATAGACGCGGCACCACTTTTCTATGCAGTCGTACGGGAATCCCGTCATGGTGGAGGTATACCCGGTGGGCGTTTTATAGAACGGAGCGGCAGGTCCCCACTGTTGCGGACCGGCGTACAAGAGGCCGCCATCGAAGGGGAATTCGCGGAATGCCGCACAGAATTTTTTGTCCGCTTCGATAATGGTCGGCGCCGCCTCTTCACCGTAGTATTCGGTCAAGATCTCGGCGAGCGAGGCATCGCTTTGCATGGCGCGATTGATAATGAACAGGTTGGGGGCAGGATAGCCGCCAAGTGTCCAGGAGAGCATCAGGTGGCGCACACCTTCTCGCTTCAGATTGTGCATGTGCTCGTAGTTCAAGGAGAACACGGGCAGATACGGAACGGTGGACAATTCCCACGAGTTGTTGACCTGCACCTTTGCGGCGCAGGGGAGCTCGTTTGCGGCGGCCGTGTTCCACAGACCTTTGGCAAGCTCGCCGGGGCCGACTTGAGAAATGGAATAGTCCACGACAAACCAGGAGTGTCCGCCGAAATTGGTCGGCAGGAACGTTTCGGAGGTGTTCATCACGCAGATGCCGCTGTCGAGTTTTTCAACCGCCTCGTTTGCCCACTCGGGATCCCAACCCCAGGTCCATGCAAAGGCGCGCGCCGTATCGGAGGCGCGGCGCATGCCGCGGTAGAAGAGGTTGTTGATTTCGGAGACCACGGTGGCGGCACCGCGCGGTGCGCAGTTGGGGCAGGGGTCGACATGGTGCGAAAAACAGGAGGTCCGGTTTTCGCTTACGGTAATGGTGAAATAGCCGCCAAGCTCGGGCACGAGCGAGAAGAGGCGGTAGGTTGCATCCTCCAGATAGGCTTGCACTTCCGGTGTGGAGGTGCAAAGCGTCGTGTAGAACTCATCCCCGTTTTTGCCGGCGAGATGGGGATGGGTTTCAAAGAACGATTTCGGCAACGAGCGCGGTTCGTTGAAATAGAAATAGACGCGAATGCCGAAACGTGCGGCACGCTTACAAAGCTTTCGCAGGGATTCAATGCGTTTTTCACAGTCCGAACTGATTTCGGGGTAAAGACTGTGTTCAACGAGTTGATAGAGAAGGCCCTGCATCCAGATGCCGTTGACACCGAGGCGCGCGTATTCTTGCAAGAGCGCATCGGGATAGGGATCCAGCTCGGGGGTGAGCAACGGATCGCCGTAGAGCGCGAAATACGAATAGATCATGCGCAGATCGCTATCGGGGACGGTGATGATCTCATTTTCGGGAATGACCCGATGGAAATCGTGCAAGAAATCGTAGGCATTTTCCGTCAGATCCGAAAGCGGAGAGGCGGCAATCTCTTTGCGAATGTCTTCCAGTCTCTGCAGTTCCGCTTCGGTGGGTTCGTGCCAAGTGGGAGTGCCGGTATCGGGTTTGAACTCGCCCATCTTGATCCAGAAGAAGTCGTCCTCCTTGAGGATGAAGAGCAGCTTTTCTTCGGTGATATCCAGCAGGCGGCACAGACCGGCATAGTCGAGCAGATGCCAGTTGTTGCGAATGATGGTGAGAAAACCGCGTGTCAGGAAGCGATCGTCGGGCTCACATTTCGCCATACCCATGAGAGAGGCCACGCGGTGAATGTTGTCTTCCGTGGTGTTCAAAGCGGCGGCGATCCGACAGGCGGGAAGCACGCCGTAGTTGCGGAAAACGATCGCGTACTGCGGGTCGGGGAAATAGGACGGAAAGAGTGCGCGTTTGCTGGAAACAGGGGCGAGTTCAGACATAATACATACCTCCCACGCTCTGCACGGTGGCAAAGCAAAATATATAAATTCAACTTGATTATAAGTAAAGCACCTTGGTTTGTCAAGAACAAAGTCTGTTTTCTTTATAAAAAACAGGCGAAAAAAGCATCATTCTTCTGAAAATTTTTTCATTCGCTCGGCGCGGTGTGATCGGCGGTAACAATGCGGCGTGGTTCCTTTAAATTTTTTAAAGACCTTTGTAAAGTAACTGCTTTCCCAAAAGCCGCAATTTGTTGCAATTTCAATAATGTGCATATCGGTAGTTTCAAGAAAAAACGCGGCCTGCTCTATACGGTAGAAATTCACATAATTCATCGGAGTTGTTTTGACCAGCGAATAAAACACCTTGCAGAAATAGCGTGCATTCATACCTGCGACGTTTGATAGGACATCCAACGAAAGTTCCTCTCCGTAGTGTGCTTCTATATATTCCAACACCGGCTTAATGCGCGTTGACCACCCCTTTTTGTGAGAGGCGTTCTCATACCGTTTTTCCTTTATAAGCCAGGCAAAAAACGCGGCAATAGCGGAAACCGTTTCAAGGGCAAGACAGGGCGAGGCAGTCTCACCGCTGAACACATCCAGAACGCGGGCAGGAGGGCGATCGTTGTTTGCAAAAAACTGATCGGGTGAAATATCCATACGGTAAAAAGGTCGAAGCGCGGGCTTTGCCGATTCGAATTTGTTAAAAAGACCATACAGATCAAACACAAGACATTCATAAACACAATCAATCGCCTCGCCGCCGTGTAAGGTCTCCCCTGAAATCAGCACCATTTCCCCTTTTTTTATTCTTCTGTGCGCATTATCCAGAGTAAGCAATAATTCACCCTCGATAACACGCAAAAGCTCCCACTCATTATGCCAGTGAAAGGCCATGTGATAGCGAGGATGCGCACTGTCCACATAATAATATTCAACGGGGAAGTCCACCGTTCCGTGCTGTTTTTTATCAAGATACGCAAATTTTTTCAATATTTCACCTTCCCAAAATGACTATTTTACCATTTGAGATGATAATATCACAAGAAAAGCCGCTTTGTCAATGCTATAATTACATTAAAGGAGGGTTACGTTATGGATTATGGCAAAAAGACATGGATTTTCCCCGATGCGGAGCTTCCGCCTATGGGAGAAAACGAAATTCCGGGACACGAATCGGTAATTATTACCAACGTAAGCAACCAATGCGCCCATGTAAAATTCACCCTTTTATATGTGGATCGCGACCCCGTAAGCTTTAACGCGGAAGTGGGGGCAATGCGGGTGCGTTGTCTGCGTTCCAACAACGCGAATGATTTTTGTGAGTACACCGCCAAAGAGGGCGAACAATATGCCATTATGCTTGAAAGCGATGTGCCCATCGTAGCGCAGTATGGACGTGCGGAACCCCGTGTGGTGAATTTTTACACCACCCCCGGTTATTGCGAATAAAAAAGAAAAGGAGAAATCGATATGTCAAAAATTTTCATTCCCCAGAACGAATACAAGGAAAGAGTACAGCGTGCCGCCGCCATTTTGCGGCGTGAGGGTTTGGATGCCCTTATCGTAAACGGCAACGAGGCGGATTACGCGAATCCGCGTTATTTCTCGGGCTTCTGGCCGCTGTTTGAGCGTGCCGGTGTTGCCATTTCCGCAACCGGCGAAGCCGCGTTGTTGGTGGGCCCGGAATCCGCTGTTTTCGGTGCAGACAGAAACCGACTGGACAAGACCTTTGTTCTTACCGCCTATCGCGAGGGCGCAGACCCTGCGTATCCCGAGCTTAAGCCCGATACCTTTGCGGATGTTTTTAAGTATATCAAGGTAACCGGCAAAAAGATCCGTATTGGTGTTGCCTCGTTCTTGGACACCTCGGTTGTTATCTTCAACGCTATTCGTGAGGCGTTCCCCGAGGCTGAAATTGTGGATGCAGGCAAAATCATGGTGGAACTGCGTTCTGTAAAGAGCGAAAACGAGCTTAACTGTCTGCGTGAGGGCTATCGTATTGCCAACATTGCAACGGAAGAGGTTATTAAAGCGATCGAGCCCGGAATGACCGAGTTGCAGATGGTTGGTATTGCACAAAAGGCTGTTTACGAGAACGGTGCAGAGTATGAGGGTCTTCCCATGTACGTGTTCTCCGAGGCCTCGACCCGTCATGCCATTTCCCGTTCTTCCTATCGCGAGTTCCAAAAAGGAGATATCGTTCAGCTCAACCTCTCCGCGAAGATCGACGGCTATTCGGCGGCGATCGGTTATCCGATCTGCCTCGGTAAGCTGGAAGGTCAGCGCAAAGAGATCGTTCAGTTCTGCCGTGAAGCCCACGCTTGGAGCGAACAGCAGATCAAAGCAGGTGTATATGCCGCCGACATTGCCAAAGGCTTTTACAAATACTATGTCGACAACGGCTATGAGAAAAACTATGTCTACGGTCCCCTTCACGGCACGGGCATTATCGAGGTTGAAGCACCGTGGTGTGAAACCAGTTCGGATTATTACCTGAAACCGAATATGTGTTATCAGGTGGACACCTTTATTTCGGCGGATACCTTCGGTGTTCGTTGGGAAAAAGGTATTGTGGTTACTGAAAGCGGATTTGAAAAGCTTAGCCCGGAAATTCCGCTTGTCTGCCCCGAAAAGCACTTTTAAGAATCTCTACGGTGTGTAAAACGGAGGTGTTTTTATGCAAATGCTTGAAATGTTTTATGATGAAATACAAGATGCGGTGGATAGAAACGTACCGTTTATCATTCCCATCGGCACAATGGAATACCACGCTCGCCACGCCTCCTGCGGCACCGACACGCTGGTTGTTACCGGTTGCCTTCGTGAGCTTGAGAAGGAAAAGGAGATTGTTGTCTGTCCGCCTATCTGGTACGGCGTGGCATCCTATGCCGTGTGCGATGCAAAACCCTCGCATTTTCATGTTGACGAAGATGTGTATGCCGAGTATATCTATTGTGTGTTGAAATCCATGATTTCAGCCGGTCACAAAAACATCTATCTCATTCCCCACCATCAGACCGAGAATGCCGGCTTGATGCCGATGACCATTGCCTGCCATAAGGCAGCCAAAAAGGTCACTATGGAATTTATGGAAGAAAAGTTTGGCCGCGGTTGGTGGGGCAGTGACGACTATGCCGCTTACTATGAAAATTTGGGCGGCACGGACGATCCGTTTTCATACATCAAAGTGCTTCCGCTTATCGGTGCCGATGCCCAGAAAAAATGCGGCGGCTTTGATCACGCCGGCAAGTGGGAAACCTCGTTGCTCATGGGCACCTATCCCGAATTAGTGGACCTTTCCCGTTGCGAACGCAACACCGAGTGGTTTGCCCAAAGCGCCAAGGAAGCCAGTGCCGAAACCGGCAAACACATGGTTGCGTGCACGCTGGAATGGCTGCGCGAGGCTATCGTGTGAGCAAAGTGACGTTTGGTCGGATAAGAAAACTTGTGCCGAACAAGCGGATATGAAACAAAAATTTTCATTTGAACAATAGCAAAAGCGAGGTGAAGTTCACCTCGCTTTTGCTATGTGGGTGAGAGGATGTTCGTTGCGACCGCACCTTCAACAGACGGTCGAGGACGCCCGTTCCTACAGCTGTTTCACAAAAAAAGAGATGGTCGCCCCATCTCTTTTTTGTTGTGCTTATTCTGCTCTTACGCCGGTGGTTTCGGTGGCATAATACAGTTCCGTGCCCACCTCATAATAGAAATAGTCGCCGTACAATCCGCGCACGTCGCTGCCGGCCTCGTTCAGATCGGCAATGGTCACGGGCGTTCCGTTCCCCTTCACGGCATACAGCACGTTATCGGTGCTGCGGTAGTAGCAGACCCCCTTCGCGTTGACCGCATAGAGATAGTCCACATCTTCGGCAATGGCGGCATCGCTCATTTCGCCGTCGTCACAGTAGAACAGCGTGTTGTTGGCATCCAACACAAACGCATCGGTACCGTAGACCAAGAAACGGGAGACACGTTCGGTCACGATGCTTGCCTTGGCATCGCTTGCCGTTGCATCTGCCATAAAATGCAACACGTTATCGGTATGCAAATAGCTGTTCTGGGAGGTGAAATAGAGCGTTTTGCCGTTTTCGCTCATCACAGCACTGCCGGTAGCGCCTTCGATGGGACGGACGGTTGTGCCGTCAAAGAACACCAACGTTTCAAAGCATTTGTAAGCCAACCCCTTTAACGTATTCAATTGGCGCACGTTATCGGATACCGCTACGCGGATCGAGCCGTCGGACGGGATCTGCACGGGGTCGCTGTCGCCGTCCACGTAAAAGTACTTTTCGCTGTATCCGTTATAGAAAAGGATCTCGGTCGCATCGGTGTTGGGATCAACATTTTTGCTGTTGTCCGACAACCGCTTCGGTGCGCCTTTGTTGGTGCTGACGTACAACACCATATCGCCGTAGCCGACAACCTGTTGAATATACAAATACGTCGCATTGTCGGAAACTGCCGCAGGCAGGGCGTTTTCTATGTCGATCTTGGTTTTCTCGCCGCCCCACGTCTGCACGTACAAGGTGTATTCATTATAGCCGTTGTTGAGCGAATACGCCACCGTCAAGCCGTTGGGGGAGGGGACGACCTCTTCCACGTTTTCGCCCAGCGAAACGGCACTCTTTTCCGCTGTATTATACCAAAACAGTTCGCCACCCTGCATGTAGAGAACGGTGGTGCAGTTTTCGTTTACGCAGTCCACCCATGCTTCGCGTGCCACCACGGTGGCACCGTCTTTGGTTACCAGATAGATGGTATCAATCTCGTTTTGATCGGTGCAGGTATACACCGCCGTTTTACCGTCCAAAGCGGTGTAGTCATAGGCAATCTCGCCGGGGAGGGTAGCCACTTTTTTGCCGTCCAGATAAATGTTGCCTTGCGCGTCGTCAATAAACAGCGAGGGCGACACCACAAATTTGTCGCTGGTAGCCACAGGGGTACTGCCGCCACCGTTTTGCGTATGGCCGCCGTTTTGTGTATCGGTGGTTTCGGCTTGCGGATCGTTAGTTGCGCTTTGCTCGGCATTGCCGCAACCGCCAAACAGCAGGGCAGTTGCTAACAGCACGGCTATCAGCGCCGAAAGATGTTTCATTTTCATATAGTCGTCTCCTTGTGCCTTTTATATATTGATATCATACCATAAATCATTTCCAAATGCAACGATTTTTCAACCCCTCTTGACAAACCGCTGCAAAGGGTGTATACTACATTTAACAATTAAGTTAAATGTTAAGGGAGGAAAGCCGATGTCGTTACAAACCACCTTGCGCGCGCTGGCAGATCCCACGCGCCGCGAGATACTGAACCTGCTCAAAAAAGGACGGCTGACCGCAGGGGAGATCACCGTGCATTTCGAGGTGACGGCGGCGGCGATTTCGCGCCACCTGTCGGTGCTGAAAGAGGCAGATCTCATCCGCGACACGCGCCAAGGGAAGTGCATTGTTTATGAGCTGAACGTCACGGTGTTGGAAGAAACCATGCTGTGGATCGCCGATTTGAAAGGAGCTGTTGATCATGCTGAAACAACATAAGGGAAAACTCGTTGTGTCCTCGCTGCTGATCTTGTTGCCGATGTTGGTGGGGGTATGTATTTGGAACAAACTGCCCAACCCGATGCCGATCCATTGGAATGCCGCCGGTGACGTGGACGGGTATGCCCCCCGTGCGGTGGCGGTGGTTGCCTTGCCGCTTATTTGCTTGGCATTGCAATGGCTGTGCGTGTTTGTCACCGCATGCGACCCGAAAAACCAAGGGCAGAACGCCAAGGTGACGGGATTGGTGGTGTGGCTTGTGCCGCTGATCTGCGCGGTCGTGTCGGCGATGATATATACCACGGCACTTGGCTACGCCGTGTCGGCCACCAATTTGGCGATGGGGATGCTCGGCATTATCTTTGTTTTGTTGGGCAACTATATGCCCAAATGCAAACAGAACCACACCATCGGCATCAAGATTTCGTGGACGTTGAACGACGAGGAAAACTGGAACGCCACCCACCGTCTGGCAGGGCGCGTGTGGGTGATTGGCGGTGTGCTGATGCTCTTGTGCACGCTGTTGCCGTCCTCTGTATTTCCGTGGATATTCCTTGCGCTGACATTGCTTATGGTGCTGATCCCCTTCGTGTATTCCTACACGTATTATTGCCGTCACAAATAAAGCGCAAACCCCGTCGAACGGAGTTCGACGTGGTAGTTTTTTGTAACCAACGGATGTTGCACGATCCGCTATTCAAAATTTTCACACAGAACACCCCCAACATTTTACCGTATCACGCAACGGCAAAAGGAAAAACGGAAATTTGTGTAGTTGCACAAAAGCAGTTTTTCTTGTTTTCCCCTTGCAAACCGAACGGAAGAGTGCTATAATGACAATGTTTTCCATAAGGAACAAAAAACAAAGGAGAAATGAACAATGAAGATGCGTAAACTGTTGGCAATTCTGCTGACGATCGCCATGGTGCTGACGATGGCGATGCTCGCGACCGGTTGCGGTGAGGAGCCGAGCAACAACGACGATGACGACGACGATGACAAGGGCAGCAAGACCTCTGTCTCCACGTCGGTGACGGGTGACGGTACCACCACCACGACGGACGACGAGGGCAACGGCACCACCACGACCACGACCACCCGTAACACGGCGACGGATAGCAACGCTTTGGCGGATTATGTGGAAGAGAACTACGACGATCTGGTGGAATTGCTCTCTATGGGCGCTCCTGAAGAAGTGACCGTGGAAGTGAAAGCGAAGCGCAACGATATCATCGTGACCTTCGAATGGCCCATGCTGGACGATCTGTCCGACGAAGAGTTGGACGAAGTTGCCGAATCCGCGCGCACCGAAATGGCGTCCGAGTGGGCTCCTGCCTTCTGGGCGATCCGCGAAGACGTTGCCGATCTCGAGTCGATTCAGCTGGAGTTCTACAAGAGCAACGGCGACTATGCGTTCGGCGCCAAAGTGGACGAGAACACCACCTATGAAGAGGAGACCCCCGACGAGGAAATTCCCGATGAGGAAATTCCCGATGAAGATATCTCCTTCGACGATGTGGATTACGAAGAGATGATCCTTGGCACGTGGGAAACGGAATACGATCTCACCGATCTGGGCGAGGAAGGCGCAACCCTTACCTACGCCATGACCTTCAACGCGGACGGCACGGTGGACGTGGCGATGGAAGCCGGCGGCGAAAGCGATGAGGATCAAGCCGAATATTATTTCGAAGGCGGCTGGCTGTACATTGACGGCGACGCGATGGATTACACCCTGACCGAAGACACGCTTGTGTTGGATGTGGATGCGGATGAGGTCGTGGACGAAATGACCGATTTTCTCTTCCCGATGGAGCTCACGCGCGTGGCGTAAGCACATAATGGCAAAAAGCAACAACTTCCTTGAAGTTGTTGCTTTTTTTGTGCGGATATGGTAGGATAGGGATATTAAGTTCGAGGAGAGATAGTATATGACTTTACGCAAATTATTGGCATTGCTTCTGTGTTTTTTGATGCTACTCGTGGCGGTCGGCTGCGGCGAAGCGGCCGACATTGAGGACGACGATGATGACAAGAGCAGCAAAAAGAGCAAGACCTCTGTTTCCACATCGGTGACGGGCGACGGCAGCACCACGACACACACGGGAAAAACCACCACCTCCCGTGATAAGGATACCACCACACATGCCACCACGACCACCGTCGCCCAAGGCGGCACGGCGGTCAGGCTGCCGGACGACGAGCTGATCCTTGGCGACTGGGAAGCGGATGTCGCGCTCGGCCGTGCGATGGGCGCTATGTCCACCGAGGACAACGCGATGCAATATTTCGACTTGCAAGCGCTGAACGTCATTATGGCCTATCGCTTTAACGACGACGGCACCGCCACCATGAGCATGCACGTAAAGGACGAAACAGCGGAGGAGTTAAAGACCGCGTTTTTGGACGGTATGGACGAGTATTTGCAGGCGATGATGCGCGAAGGCGGCTATGCCACCCCCGATAAGTTCTGCGAGGCGATGGGTTGCGCCTCAATGGATGAGTTGCGCGACAAGATGGCGGAGATGTTGGCACAGTTGATCGTTTCGTCGTTGGACATGATCACGCAGGACGTGACCTACCGCTTTGCGGACGGATACCTGTATTTCGCGGACGAGAACGGGGAAGAGGAACAGTACAACTACACCCTCACCGCGACGCGCCTTTTGCTGAACTTTGCAGGAGAACTGGACGAAGACAACGCCGATGCGATCAGCGCCTTAATGCCGCTGACCTTCAAAAAAGTATAAGTCGCAAATAAAAGTCGGGGATGTCCATGCGGACATCCCCGACTTTTTGTTTTTTATTTACGCTTCGTTTGCAGCGCCCGTGCGCACCGCTTCAAAATCCTCTTCGATCTCCTTGGACGGCGCCTTGGTGAGCAAGGACACCACCACAATACAGATCGCGGAGAAGATGAAGGCCGGCAGCAATTCATAGATAGCAAACACGCCGCCGAGCTTGCTGATGACGAGTTTCCACAAGAACACCATGGCCGCACCGCTCACCATGCCGGCGATGGCGCCCGGTTTGTTCACGCGCTTCCAGAACAGCGAGAACAGGATCAGCGGACCGAAGGTTGCACCGAAACCGGCCCACGCGAAGGATACGATGGAGAAGATGACGCTGTTTTCGTCCAGTGCGATCAAGATGCCGATCAACGACAAGGTAACCAGCGTGATACGCGTCATCGTCATAACCTGTTTATCGGTCGCGTTCTTTTTGCACACACCCTGGAAGATGTTCTTTGCAAAGGCCGAAGCCGCGATCAGCAAATAGGAGTCGGACGAGCTGATGGTGGCCGCCAGAATACCGGCCATGACAAGACCGGCAATAATGGCAGGCAACGAGGACGTAGCCAGCGTGATGAAGATATTTTCGGCTGCGCCCTTGGTCAGGTGCATGGTCGGATACAGCTGACGGCCGACAATACCGATGAACACGGCAACCGCGAGCGAAATAACCACCCACACCATCGCGATGCGACGGGAACGCTTCAGTTCGTTTTCTTTACGAATGGCCATAAAGCGCAACAGCACCTGCGGCATACCGAAGTAGCCGAGACCCCACGCCATCATGGAGCAAACGGACAACGCGCCGTAAGGCAGCGGTTCGCCAAAGACGGGTGCGCCGTTTTCCACGATTTGGGTTGCCACGCCGCCCACGTCGGCGGTGGTGGGATTCGCCAAGCCGAAGAACTCGAGGAACCCGGGAATCTTGTTTGCGTTTTCAAGCACCGTGCCGACACCGCCTGCATTCACCACGCTCACGCTCACGATGACCGTCAAAGCGATGATCATGACGATCGCCTGCATGAAGTCGGACACGCTTTCCGCCAAGAAACCGCCCAGCAGGGTGTACAGCAACACGAAGGCGGCACCGATCAACATCATTACCTTGTAATCCAGGCCAAACAAGGTGGAGAACAGTTTGCCGCAGGTCACAAAGCAGCTGGAGGCATACACGGTGAAAAACACCAGGATGAACAGCGCCGCAATGAACATGATGGTCTTTTTCTTCTCACGGAAACGGTTGGAGAAGAACTCCGGCAAGGTAATGGCGTTGTTGGCGCGCACGCTGTAACGGCGCAGGCGCTTCGACACCACCAACCAGTTGATGTAGGTACCCACGGCAAGGCCGATCGCCGTCCACGCGGCATCCGCCAGACCGCACCAGTACGCCACACCGGGCAGACCCATGAGCAACCAACCGCTCATATCCGAGGCTTCGGCGCTCATCGCCGTGACCCACGGGCCGAGCGAACGACCGCCCAAGAAATACTCTTCCGAACTTTTGTTGGCGCGTTTCGCGTACAGCACGCCGATCACGATAACGATCGCCATGTAAATGACCATCGAGATCAAGATCTGTATGGTATTCCAATCCATACGATCCCTCCTAAAACAAAATAAGATACCTCATTGTAACAGAAGGGCGGAGAAAAAGCAAGAGAAAAGCGGAAAAAACTGTGAGAGTGCGTGCATTTATGCAAGTATAAGGTGACGCGAGTAATCCGAACCTGCCTCTAAGCGGCAGATTTCGGTGTTTTCCGTTCTTTTTTCTTTGACAGGCGTTCCGTATTGGCGAGTATTTTAACGCAGGGTGAACGAAAATCCGCCTTCTTAAAACAGGTCCGAATCGCTCGTGTCACCTTATGGTAACAGCGCCTTCCTGTATACATCCACAAAACTCTTTACAGTCTTTCCATTTATGGTATACTGAATGTATGTATTGACAAGTTTGCTCTTTTTGCACAAAAGGAAAGTTTGCTTTGAAACTGGAGCGAAGAGGTCAGATTGTTGAACTGATTAACCGGCAAAAGACTGTTACCAACGCAGAGTTAATGGAGCGGTTTGATATTTCTATAGAAACGGTACGTCGGGATCTGGATTATTTGGAGCAGCAAGGCGTTCTTCGCAAGGTTTACGGTGGACCAGTCGTGAATGTGTCTTTGAATTCTGAGCCGGAATATGCCAGTCGGTCACGGACGAATTTTCAGTAAAAAATGCCATTACCGACGAGCAGTTTGAAAAGCTGCCTGCTATTAAGGAAAAGGCCTTCCGCAACCATGTCTACGATGTGGAGTACAAGACCAGAGAAGAACTGCTGGCCATGGAACCCAACCTGAACCCCGAGGTCAAGGGCGGCCTGTGCATCCCCAGAGAGAGCACCATCGACCCCTTTGTCCTGGTGTAGGCTTGTGCGGAAAATGCTTATGCCAACGGCGTGCGTTTTCTGCTGAATACCAAAGATACCGGCATCACCACTGAGGGTGGCAAGGTCAAGTCCGTGCAGGCCACCGGTGAAGAGATCAAAACCAAGATCTCTCAAAAAGATGGTTTGGTGACAGGGAAATAAAACGGACTTTATGCAAATTGCTCTTCACTATATAACGAGATTTGTGCATACAAAATATTTCTGAACAGTTAAAATGTTTTTATAAAAAGAAAAAGCCCCGTTAGGAGTGCAGAAATTACTGCGCTCCCAACGGGGCTTTCGCAACTTTATTTGATATTCAATCAGAAATATATAAAATTACATCAACTTAAGATAAAGCTCCTTGATTTCCTCAACGCTGGTTTCACGAGGATTGCCGGGACGGCACGCATCGTCAAAAGCGGACTGAGAAAGGAAGTCAATATCTTCTTTTTTCACGATTTCTTTGAGGTCAGCAGGAATGCCAACATCTTCGGAAAGCTTTTTAACAGCATCGATAGCGGCTTTTCTTGCATCTTCCAGAGTCATAGCATCAACACCGGCTACGCCCATAGCCTTAGCAATTTCTCTGTACTTTTCACCGGTTTCGGGAGCGTTGTATTCCATAACGGTAGGAAGAATAATAGCGTTTGCCACACCGTGAGGAGTATCGTACAAAGCGCCGAGAGGGTGAGCCATAGAGTGAACAATACCAAGACCTACGTTACTAAAGCCCATGCCTGCGATATATTGACCGAGCGCCATGCCTTCGCGGCCTTCATCGGTGTTTTCAACAGCACCGCGGAGAGATTTTGCAATAAGCTCGATAGCTTTGAGGTGGAACATATCGCTCATTTCCCAAGCACCTTTGGTGATATAGCCTTCGATAGCGTGGGTTAAAGCGTCCATACCGGTAGCGGCGGTAAGGCCCTTAGGCATAGAAGCCATCATATCGGGGTCAACAATAGCTACAACGGGAATATCGTGCACGTCAACACAAACCATCTTACGGTTGTTTTCGACATCGGTAATAACGTAGTTGATTGTAACCTCAGCAGCAGTACCTGCAGTAGTAGCAACAGCGATGATCGGTGTGCAGGGGTTCTTGGTGGGAGCAACACCTTCTAATGAACGAACGTCAGCAAATGCGGGGTTGGTGATGATGTTGCCGATTGCCTTAGCAGTATCCATAGAAGAACCGCCACCGATAGCAACGATGCAATCCGCACCACTTGCTTTGAAAGCGGCAACGCCGTTTTGAACATTTTCGATTGTGGGGTTGGGTTTAATATCGCTGTAAATATCGTAAGCGATGTTAGCGTTATCAAGAATATCGGTTACCTTTTTGGCAACTTCAAACTTGATAAGGTCGGGGTCGGAGCAAACGAAAGCTTTTTTAAAGCCTCTTGCCTCGATTTCGGTTGCGATTGCGTTAATCGCGCCTTTGCCGTGGTAACTGGTTTCGTTGAGTACAAATCTGTTTGCCATTTTAGTTTTCTCCTTTATTAAATATTTTCAATTTTTATAGGACTTGTATTGCCGGAGGTGCCGTTTGCAGGGTCGGATGTCAAGACCAAGCGTGAACAAACTCGACTATTTTAAAACAGCAACAGCATCGCTGATCGTCTTTTCAAAAGCCTCTCTGCCATACTTATCCACTTCGGCTTTGTTTTTCTCGCCGTGGGTGAGACAACCTGCACCGCCGATGCATCCACCAATGCAAGCCATACCTTCAATAAAGTTAGCATCAAGAACATTTTTGCTCTTTTTAAGTAATGCCATACGGCATTCTTCAATACCGTCACAAGGAATCGCTTTCAAATCGAACTCAATGTTTTGTTCTTTCAGTCCCTGTGCAACGGCATCGGAAAGGCCGCCGGAACGAGCAAATATTCTGCCAAAATAAGATGCGTTATCAAGCACATCTTCACTGAGAGTTGTAATATCAATGCTCTTGCTATCATAGAGGGCTTGCAGTTCTTCAAAGGTCATAACCGCATCAATATACGGTTTTACGCTTTCAAGCTGTGCCTCTGCTTTTTTAGCAGTACACGGGCCAATAAAAACAACCTTAGCATTTTCATCGGTACCCTTGATATAGTTTGCCAATGCTGCCATAGGCGAAAGGTTATGCGATACTAACGGCAGTAAATCCGGGAACGCCGTCTTAATGTACTGAACAAAAGCAGGACAGCAAGAGCTTGTTAAAAACCCCTTTTCGGCAAGTTCCTTGGATTCGGCCTGCGCCACCATATCAGCACCAAGTGCCGCTTCAATAACGGTAAAGAAGCCTAAGCTTTTAAGACCCGCGATAACCTGACCTAATTTTGCATAGGTAAACTGGCTCGAAATAGAGGGAGCTACAATGGCATAAACCTTATATTTTGTGTTATTCTTGCTCTTTTTAATAAGGTCGATAACATTCAGTATATAAGATTTATCCATAATCGCACCAAAGGGACATTGATATACGCAAGCACCGCACTGAATACATTTATGGTTGTCAATGGCGGCGGCATTATCCTCATTGATGGAAATCGCCTTTTCCTTGCAAGCAATCTGGCAAGGGCGTTTGGGGTTTATGATAGCAGAATAAGGACAAACCTTTGCACACTGGCCGCATTCTACACACTTGGATTTATCAATGTGTGCCACGTGGTTATGGTCAAAGGAAATAGCCCCTCTCTTGCAGACGTCTTCACAGCGGTGTGCAAGACAACCACGACAAGAGTCGGTCACTTCATAACCGGCCGCAGGACATTCATCACAAGCAATATCAATTACTTGAATTACATTGGGGTTATCTTTATCGCCGCCCATAGCAATCTTTACACGTTCGCCTAAAATGGCACGTTCTTTGTAAACGCAGCAACGCATTGTAGAGGTTTTGCCGGGCACGATCATTTTGGGGATTTCGATAATATTCTGAAGGAGAGTATCGTTCCAAGCCTCACGAGCGACCTCACGCAACACCTTATATTTCAGGTATTGTACTTTGGTATCAAACTTACGCATGTCATTCCCTCCTTAGAAATAACTGACTTTTATTTTCTTGCCCATCTTTTTGAGGCACTTGGACAGTTCCTCAACCAAGTTCATTTTAATATTAAAATTGATAGGCAGATCGGGGTTTTGATGAGCAGGGTTTACCGCTCTGCCTACATAGAAGTTAATATCGGTTGCTTCCTCAAACAGTAACCGGCAGATAAGAGAGGCGCCGTCGCGCTTGAAGCTCCAATGTTCATAATGCTTGTTTTCGCCGAGATAATCCTTAGCATATTCAAGCACTTTATTTACGGTAATAACACCTTCGGTAACAAGATCTACACCTTCGATTTCTGCAATCGGAGGCACGTCGCTCGCCTCAAAATTAAGAGTTGCTTTAACAGGCTTGCGAAGGAATTTTGCCGCAATAGAAGACGTTGTTCCACCGCAGATGATGTGTTTACCTTCTTTGGAGAAGAACAGCGACATCATGCGGTCAGCATCATCACGGTTCGAAGGCGGGCCGAAGAGCATATTCATCGGCTCTCTTTTTCTGATGCGGACAACACAAGCGGTTGCATCATCGCCGGGCTTCTGACCGTATAACTTATCACACTCATCTACAAGCATTGTGGACAGCGTTTTAGCGGTATATCCACAGGGAGAAAGCGATTCCATAAACGAAGCAATATCCTCGCGCTTCCAACCAAAGTTATACGCAGTACCGATACCGGCATGAGGACAACCGTCGCTCATAGCGACAAAAATATCGTTTTCCTGCAGTTTGATAACCGATTTGTAAATCTTTTTGCCACCGATATTCATTTCGGTTTTGGGGTAGTCCCAAACCGCTTCATCACGGATAACAATAGCGTGGGGATTATCGTACTGAATAAGCTCGGCCACCTGATTGTTTTTAAGATGAATAATGGTAAAAGTGGAATAAGCCACACCACGCACCGAACAAACAGGAAGCGTTGCGGCAATAGTTTCAACACATTCTTCCAAGGATAGCCCCTCTGCCAACATGGTTGAAATGATTTTAGAAGTAAGAGTTGAAAGAATACTTGCTTTAACACCGCTACCGAGTCCGTCTGACAGCACGATAACCGTAGAATCATCGCTTGGTTCTACAACGTCAACGTGGTCACCGCAAAGCCGCTCGCCGTAATGATTTATACTTTTGTATCCGATATCAGCACATAAATCATTCATCTTGGATTGACTCCTTTAATTTTGCGAGTGCAATTTTGGTTTCAGCGGCGGTTTCGCCGAGAAGCGATGCAATTTCCTGAACGATGCGCATCTGCTTATCAACAACCTTATCAGCAACCTCGATGGTCTGACGGCTTATGTTTTCTTTCTTTTCACGCTCGTTTTGCTCATCGGTAATATCACGCATAATAGCAACCAACAAATGAGACTCTTTATCATAAATAACGGATTGCTCAACAAAGCGTTTATATTCAGCGAGATACACACGCTCATCACGCACGTTACGACCGGTTCTGAGAACATCCATAAACACTTTAGGATCAAGGATGCGGATAACCTGATCACCGAGAATATCATTTGCAGAACGAATATTCATAATATCCCGTGCCGCTTTGTTAATTTGCTGAACCTCCAACTGCTCGTTTAAAACAATAAGTCCGTTGGGGGTGTTATTTACAATAATATCCGAGAAGTTTTCCGCCTTATCCTTAAGGAACGGCAAACACATCGAGATCTCTGCCTTGCCC
>JAZONO010000020.1:0-3844 GCA_045654545.1 Acutalibacteraceae bacterium | reverse complement strand
CGCCTGCCACCGACAACAAGCCGAAAAGCATCGAAATTATGCCGTTTTAGGCGTGTTCGGATGCGTCTCCTCTGCTTAACGAACCTGTTCGGATTACTCGCGTCACCTTATATGTGTTTTTCCGCGCCGAGCATATCTTTGCGGCGGCGAAACAGCGGTCGAAGGGCGAAAAACAGCACCGCGGTGAGGGCACTGTTGATGCCGGCTTTCAACAGATTGAACGGCAAAATGGCAGGGAGCAACATCTGCACCACCGCCGCACGCGGTGTACCTAAGAAATACACCGTCAAAGTCAGGTTCATCGGCACCATGGCCGCCGCCATCCCGAGTGTGCCGAGCAGCAGGCCGATAGTAAAGCGCACGGGTTTCACGCTTTTGCGGGTAAACACGCCCACAATGCACACCAACACGCCCGACGACACCAGATGCATCACCGCACCGACCCAACCGTTTCCTCCCAGCAAAAATGCTTGGATCGCCGAAACCACAGTGAGCATCATCAGCCCCCACCCGGGACCGAACAGCACGGTGGCAAGCAACACCGGCACGTCCGCCATATCGTACTCCAAAAACGGCGCGGCAGGAATCAACGGAAAGTGAATAAGCCATACCAGCACCACCGCAATGGCGGCAAGGCAGGACGTTTGGCACAGACGCAGCAGATGTTTGGTTGTCATACCGCAAAACCCCTTTCAAAAAAAAACGAGCCCCGTCCACAACGCGTGACGGGGCAAAACAAAGCGACAAAAACCGTCTCCTCTCATCCGGACTGTACCGTCGGCTTTGGGATTTCACCAAATCGGTCGGGATCGCTCCCGAATCGCGGGCTGTAACCGCCGGTGGGGAATTTCACCCCGCCCCGAAGACCTATCTTTTTGAGCATTTTAGCACAACGAGCGTTCTTTGTCAAGAATTTTGTGTTCGGGACTTGCCCCCGTGCAAATAATGTGGTATACTATTCTCATAATTTTTCGCTATGAACAGGAGTACCCAACATGACGATGCAAGGATTTTCTGCCGGAGTGGAACCGGGCGGTCTCTACCGCATGGCAGATATACAACTGTTGCTTTGTTATATGCTCAATAGTGTGAGCGAGCCGTTGCCGCGCGACACCGTGATGGAGATCATTGCCGGTGGCGGTATGGCGAACTTTTTTGAGACGACCGAAGCGTTGGAAGGTCTGCTCACCGCCGGCAGTGTGACCGAAAGCGATGGCAAAGAACGTCTGCTCACGTTGGAAGAAAACGGACGCGTGGCGGTGCAAACGTTGCACGATCGCCTCCCCCTCACCCTGCGCGAACGTTCAGCAAAAGCGGCGTTGCAAGCCTTGGCGCGCCGTCGCAATGAACGTGAATGTGACGTCAGCGTGACCGATCACACCCACGGTTGTTCCATCACCTGCGCCATTCGGGATGAGGAAGCGCCGCTGATGTCCCTTTCGCTCAAGGTGGGTGACCACAGCCAAGCCGACTATATCCGCGAACACTTTTTGGACGATTCGGGTCTGTTGTACCGCAGTGTCCTTTCGATACTCACCGGGCGTGCCGAACTGCGCGAAGAGGACGGCCGCACGGTGATCTACGTGCTGTGATCCCGTGTGTGGCAGTGCCGTCGGATGTGGCGGCACTGCTTTTGGTATTACAGCAAAACGGATTCGAAGCATACGTGGTGGGCGGTTGTGTGCGTGACAGCCTGCGCGGTGTCACACCCGACGATTGGGACGTCACCACCTCTGCCACACCGCAAGAAATGCTCTCGGTGTTTGCCGATTATCGCACCGTCACGGTGGGGGCACAGCACGGCACGGTGGCTGTGTTGACCGATTGTCGCTCGGTGGAGATCACCACTTTTCGCACCGAAGGCGGTTACACCGACAGTCGCCACCCCGATCACGTGGCATTCGTGACCGACGTGACGGAAGATCTGCGGCGACGGGATTTCACCGTCAACGCCATGGCGTATAACGAAAAACGGGGATTGGTTGATCCGTTTGGTGGGCAAGAGGACCTTTCCCACGGTGTGTTACGCGCTGTGGGAGATGCCGCCACCCGTTTTTCGGAGGATGCCCTGCGCATCTTGCGCGGCTTGCGCTTTGCCTCTACCCTCGGGTTTGCCATCGAACCCGACACCGCCCGTGCGTTGTGCCAAACGCGCGGCCTTTTGTGCCATGTGGCAGCGGAACGGGTGGCGGTGGAGTTGACCAAGCTGTTGTGCGGACAAAACGTGTTTGCGGTGATGGACGAGTTCCGTGACGTGATCGCCACCGTCATCCCCGAATTGCGCGATTCGTTCGATTTCGACCAAAAGAGTCCCCACCACAGGTATGACGTGTATCGACACACGTTGCACACCGTGGCGGCGGCACCGTGCGACCCCATGGTGCGGTGGGCGGCGTTGTTGCACGATATTGGCAAGCCGCAAGCCTTTACAGAAGATATTGACGGGCGCGGTCATTTTAAGCGTCATGCCGAACACAGCGCCGTATTGTGTGAAGCGATCCTTACCCGTTTGCGTATGGATAAAGCCACGTTACGCACCGTGACCCTTTTGGTGGCAGAGCACGACCACCAACTTTCCTCCGACACCCCTGCGGTGAAACGTGCGTTGGGGCGCTTTGGCGAAGCGACGTTGCGCCGCCTGATTGCGCTGAAACACGCCGATAACGCGGCGCACGGCGTGGGCGAAACCGACCGCATTATGCGCTGGCAAGCGGTGGAATCCACGCTGGATGCGGTGTTGCAAAGCGGTGAATGTTACTCGTTGCGCGATCTTGCTGTAAAGGGAAACGACATTACAGATAATCGCATTGCGCAGGGTGAAACGGTGGGGCGCTGTTTGCAATTCTTGTTGGATGAAGTGATCGACGGACGTTGCGCCAACGAACGCGATGCACTTTTGTCCCATTTGACCGCCGTTATGGATGAGGGGGTATGTTTTTGAATCCCTCTTGTACCCTTTGTCCGCGCCGTTGCGGCGTGAGCCGTGCAGACAACCGCACGTTGGGCGGTTGCGGTGTGACCGCCACCGCACGCGTGGCACGCGCCGCCCTGCATTTTGGAGAAGAACCGTGCATCAGCGGCACGCGCGGTTCGGGCACGGTGTTTTTTGCCGGATGCCCGTTGCATTGCCGTTTTTGCCAAAACCGTTCCATCAGCCAAGAGGGATTTGGGAAAGAGGTGACCCCTGCGCGTTTGGCCGACATTTTCCGTGAGTTGGAGGCAAGCGGCGCGCACAACATCAACTTGGTGAGTGCGACACAATTCGTTCCTGCCCTGCGGCAAGCATTCGCCCTGTACAAGCCGTCTGTGCCGATCGTATACAACAGCGGCGGCTATGAACGCGTGGAGACCTTACAAACGCTGGAAGGGCTGGTGGATATCTATCTCCCCGATTTCAAATACATTGACAACACGTTGGGGATGGCGCTATCCGGCGTGCCCGACTATGCCGAACGTGCCACCGAAGCGGTGTCGGAAATGGTGCGGCAGACGGGACCGATGCAGTTGGATGAAAACGGCATGGCCACACGCGGCACGATGGTGCGCCATTTGGTGTTGCCGGGGCACACACGCCACTCCATGGCGGTGCTGGATCACTTGGCCACCACGCTCCCACAGGGTGCGTTTGTGAGTTTGCTGTTTCAATACACTCCTATGGGCGATGTGGACGGGTTTCCCACCCTTTCGCGCCGTGTAACGCCGCGCGAACGCGCCAAGGTGTTTGATTATATGCTCGCTTGCGGATTGACCGACGGCTATGCCCAAGAAGCCGGCAGTGCTTCCAAGGGATACATCCCAGAATTTGATCTCACGGGCGTTTAAGGTGACACGAGCGATTCGAACC
>JAZONO010000019.1:0-4948 GCA_045654545.1 Acutalibacteraceae bacterium | reverse complement strand
CTCCCCTGACAAGGGGAGCCAAGGGGTCACAGCCGCTTTCCAAGTGGCATCAATATTCACAAAACAAACAGAGAGGATGTATCTTTGACGATACATCCTCTCCAATTTTATCCCTAACTCCACCCACCGTACGGTGGGTGCTTTTTTGTTACAAACCGTTTTGCTGTTTTGCGGCGGTCAGAGTGTTTTGCATTAACATGGCGATGGTCATGGGACCCACACCGCCCGGCACGGGGGTGATGTAACCGGCGATCGGCTCTACCGCCTCGTAGTCCACGTCGCCGCACAACTTGCCGTTTTCGTCGCGGTTCATACCCACGTCGATCACCGCGGCACCGGGTTTCACCATGTCGGCGGTGACAAACTTGGCGCGCCCCACCGCCGCCACCAGAATGTCGGCTTCGCGGCAGATGGCGGCCAGATCCTTGGTGCGCGAATGGCACACCGTCACCGTGCCGTTTTCGTGCAACAGCAACATCGCCATCGGTTTGCCCACAATGTTACTGCGCCCGATCACCACGCAACGCTTGCCTTCGGGAGAGATGGCGGCGCTGTGCAACAGTTCCATCACACCGGCAGGGGTGCAGGGCAGGAAGGTGTAATCCCCCACCATAATGTGCCCCACGTTTGCCACGTGGAACGCATCCACGTCTTTTTCGGGCGCAATCGCGGCGATCACCGCCTTATCATCAATGTGACGGGGCACGGGCAACTGGCAAAGAATGCCGTTCACCGAGGAGTCGGCGTTCAGTTTGCGGATGAGCGCCAGCAATTCGTCTTCGGTTGTTTCGGCAGGCAGGGCATATTCAAACGATTGAATGCCGCACACCTCGCACGCCTTCTTTTTGTTGTTCACGTACACGCGCGATGCGCTGTCGTCACCCACCAGAATAACGGCAAGCCCCACCGACACGCCACGCGCTTTCAAATCCGCCACTTCGGCCGCCACGCGTTCTTTCACCGCGGCGGAAACGGCTTTACCGTCAAGAATCTTCGCCATTTTCAAAAACCTCCCCCTCTTCGGCGCCGTCCAGCGCCGCCAGTTCTGCCACATCCTCGGCAGACACACTTTCTTCGTCCGATTCCTCACTCTCGGCAGTACCTTCCAGTACCGCTTCGGTTTCCTGCAAGGTGATGGTGCTCTCTGCCGCCGCCAGGGTTTTGGGCGAGCGGTACTGCGCATTGCGGAACACGGTGTACAGCAACAAACCGAGCAACACGGTGAGGATTGCCACAAAGCAAGATACCTTCATTTTCCCCAGCATCAAGCTGTCGGTACGGGTGAGTTCAATGAAGAACCGCCCCACACCATACCACACGAGATACAGAGAAAAAATCTGCCCCCTAAATTTATACGCCTTTTTGGAAAGGATGTGCAACAGCACGAATCCGAGTGCACACCACAGCGATTCATACAGGAAGGTGGGGTGCACCGGCAATGCGGTGTCGTAACCGCTGCCGTTCATGCCGGCTTGGATGATGTCGCCCGTCATACCCCACGGCAGGTCGGTGTTGCCGCCAAACGCCTCTTGATTGAAGAAATTGCCCCAACGGCCGATGCTCTGCCCGATCAAAAAGCCGAGCGCCGCGAGATCCATCATGGAAGGCAGGTGCACCTTGCACAGCTTGCACATCAGCACGCCGCACGCGAACGCGCCGATGATGCCGCCGTAAATGCCGATGCCGCCTTCCCACACGTGCAAGATCGTGATGGGATTTTCAAAATAGGCGGCGCGCTCAGCGGAAAACAGCACGTAGTACAGCCGTGCCGCCGCAAAGCCGACCACAGTGCACACCAACGCCACGTCCACCATGCGGTCGGGATCGATGTCCAGCGATTTGGCGCGGCGCATACCGTAAATCATGGCAAGCAAAAAGCCCAGCGCAATGATCACGCCGTACCATTTGATCGAGACCTCCTGACCGAACAGAGTAAACTGGGCCAACGTGCTGTCAATGGCAAACCGCCATCCCAATTTCGGAAATGCAATAAAGGAATCCATGGTATGTAACCTCCTTAGGGTTTGAATGCTCACCCTATGTATACCGCCCGTCAGCGAGGGCGGATGATAGACAATACCGTGCAGTCACGGTTCAGCGAATGGGCGAGCATATCCTCTACGTCGCGGAGAGTGAGCGATGCGGTCGCCTCGATCTCTTCAAAGGGGGTAAGATTTCGGAAATGCCCGTTCATCAACTGGTCGCCGCACGACTCCACGTCGTTGAGCGCCATCACGGCGGAGCCGTACAAGGCGTTGCGCACCGCTTCAAAGGCGGCAGGGTCGATGCCCTCGCGGCGCAAGCGATCCGCTTCGTCGCAGATCGCCGCCGTCACCGCATCGGGATCGCGGCTTTCACCGCCAAACAGGAAGGCGGCATAACCCGGCCCGTCAAACAACTCCATGCCGAAGCTGTGATTGATCAGCCCGTCTTTCATCAAACGCGTGTACAGCGGTGAGGAATGCCCTGCCAAAATTTCCAGCAACGCACCGCCGGCAATCGCCTCTTTGGCGGTGAGCGGCGCTACGCCGTGCATCGGGTGCTTGAACCCGAAATAGAACAGCGGTGCCGCCACCGTCATGCGCTCTTCAATACGCGGTGTGCCCACTTCGCACGGCTCGTGCGGATCGGGACGGGTGAGATTCCACGGGGGGGCAGGTTTCAGCAAGCGGTCGGCCACCGCCAACACCTGTTCCACCGTGACGTTGCCTGCCACCGCCAACACCATGTTGCGCAGATTGTAAAATGCGTGATAGCATCCATACAGCAAAGCAGGGGTGATCTCGGCAATGCTTTCCACCGTGCCGGCAATATCGGTGCGCACGGGATGGGTCTGATACATCGAGCGCAACAGGTTGAAGAACACGCGCCAACCGGGCGCATCGTCATACATACGGATCTCCTGCCCGATGATGCCGCGCTCCTTTTCCACCGTTTCGTCGGTGAAATACGGCGCCTGCACGAAATCCAGCAGAATTTCGAGCGAGGGGGTAATATCCCCCGTGCCGCTGAAAAGATAGGCGGTGCGCTCAAACGAGGTGAACGCGTTGGCATCCGCACCCGTGGCGGCATACCGCTGGAACGCATCGCAATCCTCGTTTTCAAACAGTTTGTGTTCCAAATAATGGGCGATACCGGCAGGCACTTCGGTGTGCTTGCCGTCCAGCATGAAGGCGGCATCAATCGACCCGTAATTCGTGCCGAACACCGCGTAATGGGATTGATACCCTTCTTTCGGCCAGACATAGATGGCAAGCCCCGAGGGGTGGTCGATCCGCGTGACCGTTTCGTTGGTGCGTGGGTTGGTAAATACGGTGCGATCAGGCATCGGCTTCCCCTCCTTCCTCGGCTTCGCCGTCCGGCAACAGGCGGAATTCACACGCGATCTCCCACGCGGCGACCGCCGCCAAAATGCGTTCGCGTGTGACGGCGGCGATGGCATCTGCCGCCTCTTCGGGCGTTTCGGGTGCTTCGGTTGCCGCCGACAGATACCACGAAGCCAGCGACGGCTGGGAATCCCCCATCGTGCAATACTGGCTGACAAGATAGCGACGGGTGTTTTCCAGATCCTCGTCGGTAAACTCGCCTGCTTTCAAAAGGGCAAGTTGGCGCTCGATCTCGGCACGGGCGGCAGGGATCTTTTCCGCTTCCACACCGCTGTCGATCATGCCGACACCTTTCAAGCGGTCGAACGACGACGCGCAGTAATAGCAAAGACTTAACTTTTCGCGCACGGTGCAAAACAGCATGGCAAATGCCGTGCCGCCGAACAGGGCGTTCGCCATACGCGTTGCCGGCACGTCCAATTCCTCGGCGGTGCTCACAAGTCCCAGCACCATTTTTCCCTGCGCCACGGCCATGCGCTCTTCGCCGTCGCGGCGTTCCTCTGTCATGGTGTGGCGCGTCAACACGGGGGTGAAGGGGGTGCGCTCAATGGCGCAAAAGCCCTCCACAAACGGGGCGGCCACCGCTTCGGGATCGCCGTTGCCTTGATAGATGATCTGCACACGGGCGGTACGCAACATGGATTTCCACGCGGCGGTCACATCGGCGGCAGAAAGGGCGGTCACCGATTCCTCCGTGCCGTACAGCCGCACCGCAAACGGTTCACCCGCGCACAGCAGTTCCACGCAACGGGCACGTGCATAGGTGCGCTTGTTATTGATCTCGGCGCGAATGGTCTCCACCAAGCAGCGCCGTTCTTCTTCCATATCCTCAGCGCGGAACACCCCATCTTCCAGCACGGGCTCAAACAGCATGTCGCGCAACAGGGCGGCACACTGCGCCGCCACCGCTTCCCCATTCAGGGCAAAGCGGTCGTCCAGACAGGTCATCTGCAAAAAGAGCGAATGGGATTCCCCTGCGCGCCCCACACCGGCAGAAAGATGCGCACCGTACAAACGGTCCAGCTCGCGTTTCAGTTCAGCGAAGGTGGGAAACCGACGGCTGCCGCGCCGCAACAAAAACGGCACCATCGCCTGCGCCGCCGCCACCTCTTCGGACAGCGGCATCAGCAGTTGCACCGTGAGAGAGGCGGTCTTAAATCGCCCTTCGGTATCGGGGATGGCGATCACGCGCAATCCCTCGGAAGGCTCCAATACCGTAATCGACAAACGTATGACCTCCTTATGATCATATACAACGGTAGTATATCACACATTTTGCCCCGTGAAAAGAGAAAAATGCCAGATTTTTACGGCTTCGTTGGATTTTTGAACAATATGCTGTGAAGAAAAATAGTTAAACGGCTAACAATCGGCAGAATGCCGATTGAAAACCACCCTCCTCTTTTGATATAATGAAAAACGGTTAAGGTGACGCGAGTAATCCGAACCTGCCTCTAAGCGGCATATTTCGGTGTTTTCCGCTCTTTTTTCTTTGACAGGCGCGAGCCTGTCGGCAGAAAAGAAGAAACGGAAACCCCACGAAATCTGCTCGCTTTGAGGTC
>JAZONO010000018.1:0-10901 GCA_045654545.1 Acutalibacteraceae bacterium | reverse complement strand
GTGCTATTGTGAGTCAGTTACGGATTATTCCGCATCGGTCGGAGCCGCACCCTTCTTCTTCAGAACGATGACAACAACGACAACCGCCGCAACAACAACCGCCGCAATGGCGATGATGATCCACAGCGGGAAACCGCCTTCTTCGGCATCCGCATCCGCAGCAGCCGCCGTGGTGGTGGTCGTTTCGGAAGCCTTCGTGGTGGTCGTGGTGGTCGTGGTGGTTTCGGGCGGCAGAGTGGTCGGCTCTTCTTCGATCACGAAGTACAGCACGCCATCTTCCACGACGTACGCATCCACGTCACCGTCTTCACCCTCAACCTGGGTGATCTCCGCTTCCACGAGCTCGCCGTCATCCAGCACGTACGCGCCGAGCAACTTGTCGTTCACATAGCTGTGCAGCTTATCTTTGCCTTCGGGAGCTTCGACCTTCAGCATCTTGATCTCTTTGCCCTCGTGCAGAGCCTTCGCCAGCGCCATGATCGACTCGTCCACGGAATCGGTCACAACCGCATCGTTCACGGTGAACGCCGTATCGTCCTCCACAGCCGCAGTGGTCGTGGTGGTCGTGGGGGTTTCGGGCGGCGGCGTGGTAGTCGTGGGGGTGCCCGGAACATTGTTGGTAGTGGTGGTCGTGGGGGTTTCGGGCGGCGGCGTGGTAGTCGTGGTCGGGGTAACCGGCGGCTTGGTGGTGGGAACGTTGTCACCGCTGGAGCCCTCAACGCAGGTGATGATACCGGCATCCATCAGGGACTTACCGCCAACCTCACCCTGCGCCCACTCCATGAAGTAGCCTTCGAAGCGGGACGGATCGTCGTTGCAAGAATCGGGGATCTGGTCGGCATCCAGGTGCAGCGCGAAACTGAACAAAAAGCGGTCGTTCGCCGCCAGACCGTCGCCGCCCAGCCAGTCGTGCTGAATCGCGATTTCATACGTCGTGGTGTATTTGTCGTCGTCACGACCGACGAAGTAGTAGTAGTCGGCACCGGCGCCTGCCGCCATGTTAACCGAGCCACCGGCACTCAGGGGGTCACCCGTGGTGTAGCTGTCCCAACGGAAGCCGAGCTGACGACCGTTCACACTGTTCATGGCAAAGCCGAGCTCAAAACGGGCCTCATCTTCGAGCATCGCCGCTTGGGAGTGGCCGATCTGGAGCTGCAAGCAGTCGCCACGCCACAAGTCCGAGCCTCGCGATTGGTTGTTCACGTGCTCTTCATCTTGGATCTGCAGAGCGAAATACACATATTCCGCATCCCAACCGATATACGCGTAACCGTCGCCGTCTTCCGGCAATTCGGTCCACTCGCCGCTGCTATCCTGATAGGAATAGAGCAAGCCGTCGCCGCCAGTCAACGAATCCTTGCTGAATTCGAATTTAGTCGCCTGGGACCAAGTCGCATCATTCAGCTTACCATCGATGTTCGGACGGGTGGTGATCTTGTTCGCCGTCACCGTAGGACGGGCGTAGTTGTCGTTTGGAATCTGGGTGGCCGCAGCGCCAGCGGAAATCGCAGCAAGCGAGAACAGCAAGCAAACTGAAAGCAGAATCGCAAACACTTTGGATACCTTTTTCATTGTCTACACTCTCCTTGAAAATTTTGTAAGTTTCAGGGACGTTTCACAACGCGCCCTACCTTAACATTATTATGATAGCGCACAATCGGCAACTTGTCAATAGCCTTTTCTTGCGGTTTTCAACTTTTTAAAAGACTGTTGGCGGCAGATTTTGGACACTTTCAACAAGTGCTCCGTGCTTCTTTTGGGCATTTTGCCCTACATCAACAGAAAATACATCCCAAAGGCATTGAACATGCCGAGCAGGGCCCCGGCCAACACCTGCACGGGGGTGTGTCCCACAAATTCTTTCAACTTCACTTCCGCCAGATCGTCGGTCGTCAACGCTTCAAAAGCGCGCACCAATTCGTTGATCACCACCGCCTGTTTGCCCGTTTCCTGCCGCACACCCGTGGCATCGTGGCACACGATGATGGCCAGTATGGCGGTGACGGCAAATTCAAACGATCCCAGCCCGTGGATCAACCCGCTGATGGTGGCAAGCGACACCACCGTGGCCGAATGACCGCTGGGCATACCGCCGTCACCGAACAGGCGGCCGATATCGAATGTTTTGTATAGGATGGCGTGGATGATCACTTTTATCACCTGTGCGATTGCCCACGAGCTGACTGCTGTGATCAAAAGCGAATTTGTCAGAAAATCCCATATCCATTTCATAGTTTTCTTTCCTTGCTTTTCCTTATTTATTATGAGCGGAACAACCAATCACAGCGACGGCAGGGGTGCAAACAAACACAGTCCGCGCTGTTTCCACGGATAACGATCCAAGCTCATGCTTTCCCTCATGTTTCATTCATCTTCCACGTCCCAGCACCCCACGGAAGAGGGCGCGCATATCGCGCATTTCCGCCGTGCGAAAAAAGACAAGCAAATTCAAAAGATTCGGCACCACCGCACAAAGCAGGGCACGCACCGCGAGTTCCACCAACAGGTGTTCGGTGTACACACGCACGAAACCCATCACCGTATCCACCAAAAACGCGGTGAGCAAAAACAGCCCTGCCGTCATGGCAAAATACAGCACGTACCGCACGTAATAGGCAATCACACGGTGTTGCAACACGTGCTTATACACAAGATACGGTTGTGTCCACAGCGGCACAATGAGCATGGAAAGCAGGTTGGCAAGAACAATTCCGTCGATGGAGCGCATGCGCCACGCCAGCAAAACCGACATCACAATGTTAAGGATTGCTTCCCCCACCGCAAACCATTGGTCCTGGCGATACAACCCGGCGCTGTCCTTTGCCATCAGCACCACACGACGGATGCCATAGACGTAAAAATAGCACAAAAGCAACACTACCGTGCGGTCGGGCAACAGGCTGTCGGGGGCGTTGTTCATCCACAGCCGCATAAAGGGTTGCACGATCACACCGACCGATACCGTGAAGAAACTGAAAATCAGATAATTGAAGAAATACAGCAGATTGAACCGCTTATAGATCGTTTCACGGCTTTCCACCGTGATGATATTGCCGAAACTGGCGGTGATACCGTTGAACACCTGCACCGCGAGTTGCGACAACGCGGTGGTGATGATGGTGTAGTTGCCGTACACTCCGGCCGCCACCGTGCCCAAAAACTTGGAAATGATCGCCGAGCCGGTCGCCGTCACGCTGACACCGCCCACACGGTGGCACAGCATCGCGCTCATATTCTTGATCAGCGAACGTTTTTCCTCCCCCGTGATGCTCTCACGCGAGCGGTCCGCCGCAATGGTCGGGTACATTCGTTTGAACTTGCGACCGATCAGCGAGGCACCGATCAGACGGCAGACGATCTTCACCGTGGCATACACGATGAAACTGCGTGTCAAGTAGAGAAGTGACACCTGGCTGATCAGGGTGATCAGCGAAATGAAGGCATCGTTACGGTTGACGATGTAGTTGTTCTGATCCGCCACGATCAACGCCTTGCGGTTGGCAAACAAATAGGATGCCACCGTGTCGCCTGCATACAGCAAAAACAGCACCGCAATGTACAGCGACGATTTGCCCGTATCCTCCACAAAGAAGTTCACCGCAAACGCCAGCACCACCGCACCGCCCATAAAAACAGAGGCGATCACTTTATAGGCTTGTTTATAAAAATTCAGGATCTGTTTGATGGCACGGTTATCCCGTTCCTCGATCGGCTTATAGAGTTTGTAAAGCAGACCGGTGCTGAGCCCGAGTTCCGCCAAAGACAGCACCTGCAAAAAGTTTTTGAAGGTGGTGTCCACCCCTGCCATGCTGAGTCCCAGTTGACTCACGAACACCGAACGGGTGATGAAATTCGAGATCATCAGCAAAGCATACCCTGCCATGCCAAACAGTGAATTGATCAATACCTTTTTACTTCTCATAACCGTCTCTTTTTCAAGGTGAGTTTGTCGCTCACCGTTTTCAAAAAGCGCATACCGCGTGTTTCTTCCCCGTCACCCAGCAATGCCACCGCATAGCCGAGATAAATCCAGAAAATGAACATGGCAAACCGCGCGATGAAAAGGATGGTCACTTCCGACATACTGTTCAAGAAAAGCATGCCCAGCACCGCCATCACCATCACCTCCACGGTGTATCCCACTGCGCCTTCACGCGCGTGACGGAACAGTTTTTTCAGCAGGTACACCGCCACCGCGCCGAGAAACGCGAAGATACACACCGAACCCACCGTGCCCACGCTGACCATCGTGTGGATGATCAGGTTGTGGAAGTGGCGCAAATAGTTATCCACAATGTACACGTTGCGGTGGGATTGCGGACCGTGACCGAACAGGGGCTTCTTCAAAAACTCTTCCCATCCGAACTTCCAGATCACGGGACGTCCCGTGAAGAACCCGTACTCCTCACCTTTTTCACGGTCGATGTTCACACCCTCCTGCACCGACGGTGTTCCGGGCGCGGGTGTGTCCCCCTCTTCCTTGGAGGGTTCCTCCGTTTCGGGCGACGTGTCCGTATCGTCTGCCGACGGGGCATCCGTATCCGGTGCCGACGGATCCTCTTCCATCGCGTCGGGATCGGTCACGTGCAGCGTGCCGCCCAGCGATTGATACGCCCCCGGCAGGTATTTAAGCACCGCCCGCGCCCCATAGATACCGCCGAACAGCACCACCACCGACAGCACCGCCGCCACAATCGCCGTGGCGTGCACCCAAAACGTGCGCCATCCCTTTTGGCGCAAAAAGCGAAGTAACCAAAAGAACACAACAATAAATGCAAAGGCACCGAGCGACAGAAACGCACCCATGGCGTTTTCCATGCACATCGAGCAAAAATTCACCACGGCGGTGTATGCCAAAAAGGCGATCCAATACCATTTCACCTTGCCGTTTTTGGCTTTCAGCACCACGAATTGCACCGCAATGAGTGCCAATCCGATGGCGCTGATCATGTATCCCGTGTTGGAATACACACCGAACAGGCGGTTTTCCACCCAGCCGATGGCATAGTTTTGATCGCCGTAGGGAATACGCTCACTGTACAGCGTGACGAACATCCCGAGCGACACGCTGGACAGCACGGCGGTCATGCCGACGAATACGGTATTGATGACCAACAGTTCTTTAAGCACCGTGGGGCGGTCTTTCATCGTGCCGTCGGGATACAACATAAACAGCGCCAGCGCGGTATAGATCCAACTGGTGACATTCAGCGCAAAGCCGCGCCAAAAGTTCAGATACACCGTCAGTAAAAACACCACCAAGAAACCAAGCAACCACACCATACCGCGCGCCTTGACAAAATTGCGCCGCCAAATGAGGTCGTACGCACAGATCAACGCACCCCAGTACATCATGATCGAAAGCACCTTGTAGTCATAGGTCACGCAGTAGACCAACAACGTAGGGATCAGAAGCACCATCAACGCCACTTTATAGTAAAACACGTTGAACACCGTATCGGTGATTCTTTTCAGCACCTCTCTCTCCCCTTTCATTCAAAATACAGCGCATACAGCGCCGCGGCTTGTCCTTTAAGCGAAAATCCTTTATCCGCCAGTTGCCCTGCCGTGTCGGCACGGGCGGTATCCTGCAATTCCACTGCCATACGTGCTCCCCACGCGGCGGCACCTTCGGACAGCGAATAAAACTCCACGCGCCCCGTAAGGTCGCTTTCCGCCGTGATGGCATCGCTCACGAGAAGGCGAAGTCCGTTCGCCTGCGCCTCCACCATGGTGATGGGCAACCCTTCAAACAAGGAGGGCAACACGAACAGATCAAACGCGGAATAGTATTTGTAAATATCCTCTTGAAAATCAATGAACGTCACGCGGTCGGCGATCCCCAGTTCCTCCGCCTTTTGTTTGGAAGCGTTCCACAACTCGCCGTTGCCGATCAACCACAGCGCCGCCGTGGGATCGGTTTTGCACAAGGCAGCAAAGGATTCCAACAAAAACGGCTGATTCTTCTGCGCCGAAAAGCGACCGATATGTCCGATCACCCGTTTTCCTTTGGCATGATACCGTGCGCGCAGTTCGGCGCGATACGCTTCGTTATAGGCAAATTTGTCCGTGTCGATGGCGTTATTCATCACCACCGCGTCACGTGCCGCGCGCCCGAACATCCACCTCGCCGCCGCTGTGGAACAGCCGCACTTCACGTCGCTGTAACGGCAAGCGTAGCCACGCAACAACTTGTGAAGCGTGCCGAACACCACCCGTCGCAACTTGGAAGGCACGTCGGTGAAGGTGTTGTGGGAATGCACCACGATCCGTCGCCCGCGGCGCGTGCCAAGGCGCAAGATGGCGAGTTCCAAAAGCGAGGAGAGGTGATAATGGATCACGTCGTACTCCCGTGCAAAGACACTCTTCAAATACGCCATATATGCACGCCGCTGTTTATACGGCGACAGATCAAATTCAAAATACTCCGTTCCGTGTGCCTCGCACCACGCCTTCAACCGGTGATTCTTAAAAGACAAAATGTCAAACCGCACCGCATCGGTATCGAATGCGCCGAGCATATTCAAAATGTATTGCGTGATACCGCTGGCAGGTGCGGTCGGCGCAAAGATCAATACACGTTTCATACTTATTTGCCCAGATCCTTTTTAATTTGTGTGGTGGAGATTTCGGGTGTGCGCGGCAGATACACCACGTCACAATACTCTTTGAGGAAGTCGAATTTGCCTTCCCAATCGTCCCCCATCACAAAGGTGTCCACGCGGAACTCCTGCACGTCGGACACTTTCTGCTCCCAGCTTTCCTCCGGGATCACAAGATCGACGTACCGCACCGCTTCGAGCAGTTTTTTGCGCTCTTCATAGGTGAAATAGCACTTTTTCTGCTTACAATCCCAGTTGAACTCATCGGTGGACAATGCCACGATCAAATAGTCCCCCTGCTCCTTTGCACGTTTGAGCAGATTGATGTGTCCGTAATGCAGCAGATCGAACGTACCGTAAGTAATCACCTTTTTCATCTCTTCGCACTCCTTTAATATTCTCCGAAATCCAGTTCCGTCACGCCGTGACGGTTGTATCGCTTATCCTCGGGCGGCGGTGTCATATAATCGCCGTAAAACGCTTCGAGATACGCTTTGTATTGCGAGGGGGCGGCAAGGGCACTGCTGTCAAACGGCAGATCCACCGTGTCCTCCACCCATTCACGCAAAATGGTCTCTTTTTTGTAACCGTAGGCACCGCCGATGTTCACGATTTTACGGGAGGTTTCTCCGTTATACCGTGTGATCTCGGCATCCAACTTGGCACACAGTTTGTCGCCGCGCCAAAATGCCGCCAACACCGAAAGCAGGAAATACACCGCTCGCTTCGCGTACTCCCCCTTGTTGCACACACGGTAGTTCTGCTTGGCAAGCAACAGCCGTTTGTAAAAATAGGTGCGCTTATCGTGACGACGCGCCGCCGTTTCGTCTTCGGGCGACACGTCAAACGGGAACACGTCCACAAAGATCCCGTGACGGGCATTACTGCCGCCGTTTGCTTCGATCAACGTGGTACCGCACAGCAACACCTTCGCAAACGGCAATCCGTAACGCGGATCGGTCGCGGTGGTCTGCAAGAAGAAACGCTCGTCCAACTCATCGGCCGCCACCTGCAAGAACCGTTCATAGTCCTCGCGCAACATGCCGATATCCATATCGTCATCCCACGGGATCACACCGCCGTGCCGCACCGCGCCAAGCAACGTGCCGGCGATCATAAAATAGCGAATGCCGTGTATTTCGCACACACGCTTAATCTCTTCGGCAACACGCAACTGACACGCGTGCAATTTCGGCAAATAATCAAAACTCTCCATGCTTGTCCCGTCCCTTCAACAGTTCTTGGTACAACGCCACGTACTCCTTGAAACGCCGTGACGCATCAAACGCCTCGTGCATATCCACGGCACAGCCGTTCACACGGTCAAACGCCGCCACGGCCGCCGCAAGGTCTCCCTGTTCCACTACAAAACCGTTGCCCTCGCTCACGCTTTCAGGACTGCCCCCCGTGCGGTAGGTCACCACGGGCGTGCCGCAGGAAATGGCTTCCAGATTGGTGGTGGGGTAATTTTCCTCATACGTCGGGTTGAAAAACGCGTCTGCCGCAGTGTAGATCTGGGCCAATTCTTCCACGCTGTTGGTGCGCTTAATGCCGATGATACCTTCGGGCAACGCCGCCAGTTGCGCATCGGTCATCCCCACCAGCACGATCTGCTGATCCGGGCGCAGAAGCGGTTGCAATTTCACAAAATCGTCCAATCCCTTGCGATCGGTCCACACGCTGGCAACACCCAAAATGATCTGTTTGTCGCCCACACCGTACCGCCGGCGAAAATCCCCGTCGGTGGGTTTGAATTTGTGAAGATCGATCCCGTTATGGATCACCCTTACGGGATAGCCCTTGAAAAAGGATCGTTTCACAAATTCCGCCAGCCAGCGAGAGGGGGTCACGAAGGTTATATTCTCCACCGCCGTGAACAGCGCCTTTTTCTGTGCATAGTTGCGTTTGGATGCATCCGCCAGCACACTCACGGGATACTGATCCTTTTGCGGACAATGGTGACATCCCGTCTGCCAACGGTCACACCCGTGGAAATCAAAGTGTGCACAATGCCCGGTGAAGGTCCAGCAATCGTGCAACGTCCACACCACGGGTTTTCCGCTCTCTTTCAAATATCGAAACAGCGTGGGAACGTGCAGATAATACCCATGCACGTTGTGCAGATGCACGATGTCGGGATCGTATGCACGCATCACCTGCACCAAACGGCGCGTGGCACGGCGCGAATACATGCCGTGGCGGTCGGTCAAACGGGAAAGCACCCCGTGCAACCGCACCCCCCATTCCGACGTGATCTTATATGCGTTCACGCCGTCGGGTGCGGTGTAGCGACCGTAGGCGATCATACCTTCGCCGCCTTCACGCTCCACTTCGCGCTGGATATCCACCGCAATACGTCCCGTACTGCCGTATCCGCACGTGGAGTTGATTTGGAACACCTTCATGTCGTCACCCACCGTTACATAATCTCGTCAAAACATCGTTCCAACGTTTCGATAAACGTCGCTTTTGTAAAATGTGCGTTGAAATACGCTTGTCCGTTTTGTCCCATGGCGGTGTACGCCGCACGGTTGTGCATAAACGCACGCATCGCCGCCGCCAACCCTTCGCTGTCGTTCGCCGCCACCACCATACCGCAGTCGGCATCACGGATGACCTCTGCCGCCGCACCGCCGATGGCGGCGATCACGGGACGTCCGCCCGACATATATTCCTGCAACTTGGCAGGGACGGTCTGCCCGATGATGCCCTCCGACTTCAAGGTGAGCAAAAAGGCATCCGCGCGCTCATAGTTTGCTTTCAACGTCTGCCAATCCACCCGTCCGAAGAAGGTGACTTTATCTTCCACCTGCAACGCGGCCGCCAGCGCTTTGCAGTTTGGCAGTTCACTGCCGTCACCGTAGATCTCCACCGCAAAGCCGTCCTCCTCACGCAGGTGCGCCACCGCGTGCAGAATACATTCCACATTTTGCACGCTGCCAATGTTGCCGCCGAAGGCAAACACCGTCGTGTCCCCTGCCGCCTTGTCCGCAAGAGTCAGCGGTTCGGCGTGTTGCGGCAGATACCGCATCTTCTCGGCAGGCACACCGTTCACCGTTCCGAGATATTCCATAAACGGTTTGGAGGTCACCGCCACCAAATCGGCATCGTTGTACATTTTTCGTGAATAGCGGTGCATCAGCTTAAACAGCGGATTGCCCTCTCCCACGTGCCACGCTTTGAGCGATTCGGGCCACAGATCGAGGCAGTAGAGCAAAAAGGGAACGCGCCGTTTTTTGGCATACGCCCGTGCGGCATTTGCCATCAACACGGGGGATGTCTGATAACACATCACCGCATCAAACCGCTCTTTTAAGCGGCGTGCTTTCCACGTGGAGGACAGGCAAAACGACACGTAGTTGAGTGCACGAAACAGCACCCCGTGCCGCCGCTCAACCGAAAAGGTGCGGATCACGCGCACCCCTTCCCACGTCACGTCGCGGTTGGCGCGCCCTTTGCAATCGGCAGGCACGCGTCCCGTTGCATAATCGGGGCGCGAAGTCAGCACCGTCACCCGATGTCCTTGTTCAACCAACGCTTTGGCAATATCGTTAATGCGGAAATTATCCGGATAAAAATGCTGGGAAACAATAAGCAGATTCACCGCGCAACTCTCCCTATAGGCTCAACTCGACATATGCTACTATAGTATAGCATAAATATATTGAATTTTCAACCAAAACTTAAACGGCACACCCATCTTGCCTGTAGGTGTTGCAATGACATCGGAAGTTGATTGGCGATAGCCGCCTGCCATTGTTCGGATGGTAGACCATGTGTCGCTTGTATCAACTTCTTTTTTTGTTTCTGCGCACCTCACGTCGTAGGGACGGGTGTCCTCACCCGTCCGCGTTTTTTGACTACCCTTTTGACTACCCTCTTTGCGTAAATCACGGCGTAGCCGTGCATATCATTAAGACGAAGTCTTGCATATCATCAATTCCGAAGGAATTGTATATTATCAATTCCGAAGGAATTGTATATCATCATTGCGAAAGCGGTTTGATACACGCTAAAGCGTGATGATATACAGTCCTAACGGACTGATGAGATACAACGATAGCAACGCTATCGTTGATGATATACCATTGCTTTCGCAATGGATAAAAAAATTAGACTTGTTGAAACAAGTCGAATTTTTTGGCCCGCCCGGAGGGGTTCGAACCCCCGGCCTTTGGAATCGGAATCCACTGCGATATCCAGCTTCGCCACGGGCGGAAATGTGTGCCCACCGTGTGGTGGGCACAGGTTAGTATACACGATTTCAATCGGCTTTGCAAGCCTTTTTACAAATTTTCA
>JAZONO010000017.1:0-3916 GCA_045654545.1 Acutalibacteraceae bacterium | reverse complement strand
CATCAAAATGCCACGGTACGCTGAAGCGTTACCGTGGCATTTTTCCTTTTCTTCCATCAAAAAATCTCTTGTTTTAGTTTGGTAGCAAAACGATTTGTTCTGCCCTCGAAGTTGACAAACCGCCGTAATACTCCATGTCTTACAAGGTTCGGCAACGATGCGGCAGGGTAAATCGTGGCGAAAAACCGATTCCTAATTACACGAAAAAGGGAGTGAAATTTCTTTGCCATATGTGATATAAACTTTCACTTATGTGATATTTTCAAATTTATCCAACAAAAACGAGAGGACGGCTTTTTCGCCGTGCCAAAGCAGACGCAACGCTTCGCCGCTTGCAGGAAGTGGTAACGAAACCGATTTTGGCGGCGTGAGGGCATAGGGAGGGGTGCTGCCCTCAAATGTGACACGGCGCGTATTGGTATCCGCCAGCAGGAAACCGCCCCCCAACAGAGCGGCGACCAGGGTGAGGATAAAGGTGCAAACAAAGATTTTGAAACGGCGCATGATTCAACTCCACATCTCCACCAGCGTTTCGCCCAGCAAACGGGCGGAACGGGTGGCTTCTTGCAAGGTGTTTCCCTCGCTCCCCACTTCGATCAACAGCGAGCCGTGCGAAACGTACTGGTTATACCGTGCCCCTGTGAGGGAGAGCGGACGGCAAAGCGAAGGGTGGCGAGCGGTGAGTGCTTCTTGTAATTTGGCGGCAAAGGAGAGGTTCTGCTTCCATTCGGGATGGGGCAATTCTGCAGTGGACAGCACACCGCACACCAGCATGAGCTGCGCCGCTTTTTCGCCGTCTACCGTCACGGTGGGTTTTAACATGTCGCGGTCATTCACCATCAATCCGTCGCGGTGAATGTCCAACGTCACTTTAATGCTCGGGTATTGTTCCAGCATTTCCTCCATTGTGACCACCGATCGTTCGTATGCACCGCGATAGTGCGGATAGTCATAGACGGTGGTATCGTGGATAACGGCGATGCCGGCCGCCACCAGCACGGCTTCCAGCGCATCGCCCACCGCCACCACCGTGTCGGGATAGGTATCGTCGCGGCGCACGTCCCCTTGGTTGTAGTATCCGGCATCGTACGGCATATATCCTTCGGTGGTGTGAGTGTGATAAATGAGCACTTGCGGCTCGTCCGATCCTATCTCGACGGTGAAGGGCAGTGCCGCCGCCAAGGCTTCGGCAATATCCACCGCCACACCGCTTTTGTTTTTCACGGCAATGCCTGCCACCGTTTCGCCGCCGCCCACCGTTTGTTCCACCACCTTGCCGCCGCTGCCGTTTTCGGGCGGCGGTGTCACTATGGGTGCGGTGTTCGGCACGGTGGGTTCGGTCAGTGGTTGTTGTTCTGCACCGCCGGGCAGGGTGGTGTGGTTTCCTGCGGCATGAGCGGTGGGACGGGTCAGGTTGGCAGACAGGCGCTCGGCGGTATTTTCCGCTTGTTGCAGGGAAACCGAAGCAATCGCCAACGTGCGCCCGACGTGTGCCCACAGCGTGTCGGGCAGGCGCGAGGCACCAAACAGCAGGGCGCACGCCGTCAACGCGGCGGCGCCGCCACGCACAATATCTTGTTTTTTCATAGTCTACACCCCCGTCATCACAGTGTATGCACGGGGGACGGGCGGTATTACATCGCGGCAGACACGAGTTCAAGGGGATCGTAGTGCGGTTGCAACGCCCCATTGACGGCAAGGGCGATCAGCCGCGCGGCGCGGCGCACCGTGAGATCAATCTCACGTGGTGTGACGATCATGGTGGCGGCATCGTGCGATACGTCGCCGCCGCCCAGTTCACGCACCACGGTGGCGGCATCCACCACCGTGGGTACGCCCACCCCGATCACGGGCACACCCAACTCCTCGCGTGAAAGCGCGCGCCGAGCATTGCCCACCCCCGATCCCGGTGCGATGCCGCTGTCGCACAGTTGCACCGTGCGCCCCAAACGGGCCAGCGATCGTGCGGCCAGCGCATCCACCGCGATCACGGCGGCAGGGGAGACAGCGCGGCACACGCTGTGCACCAATTCGGCACTTTCCACCCCCGTTTTGCCCAACACGTCGGCGTGGATCACCGCCACCGATCGCAGGTCCTCAAGCCCCATACTGCGTGCCCATTCCCCACGGATGTGGCGTGTGGCAAGCACCATATCCGCCACCTGCGGACCCAACGCATCGGGGGTGACGGCGGTGTTGCCCAATCCCACCACCAACACCGTTCCGTCGGGAGGCAGGAGTGTGTTCAATTCCTTTGCCACGCAGGCGGCGTGAGCGGTCAGATGGCGCTCGTCGTCGCTCAACGTGGGGAGTTCCACCGTCACGTAACGTCCGGCAGGCTTGCCCAACGTGGCGGCGGCGGTGGCCTCCACCACCGCACGGGTCACGGTGAGCTCACCCATTTGCGCGGTGTGGGCGGTGACGCCGCCGCGTTGTGGCTCGTCGGCGGTCATTTCCAGCAGAAGATCGGTACGACCAAACATAAAAACCCCCCTTTTTTTCAGTATTTCCGAAAAAAGTTTGCGTATTCTTGAAAAAAAGAGTTGCATTTTCAAAAGTTTAGTGGTATGATAACTGGTGCATGACCGGAATTTTCGCTTTATTGCCATCCGGCAATTCATCCACAAGGAGGTGTGAGCATGCCGAACATTAAGTCTGCTAAGAAGCGCGTTAAGGTGATCGCAACCAAGACGGCCATCAACAAGGCCAACCGCTCCGCGCTGAAAACGACGGTTAAGAAAGCTAATGTGGCAATCGAAACCAACGCTGACAACAAGAATGAAGCGGTCCGCGCGGCGATCAAAAAGATCGACCAGGCGGTTGCCAAGGGTCTTCTGCACAAGAACACCGCGGCGCGCAAAAAGTCCGCTCTCGCCAAAAAAGCCAACGCGTAAGTTCGCTATACGGCAACCCCTTCGTGAAAACGAAGGGGTTTTGGTTTTTTTAGGTTAAACCGACAAATCCGAACTCCGTTTTGGGAAGGCGGATTTTCGCCCTGTCGGCGTTAAAATGCTCGCGCCTTGCGAGAACGAACGGGGCAAAAAGCACCGAAAGATCCCACTATGAGGCGAGTTCGGGTCTGACGGTTTAACCTAGGGTATATTTTTCTGCCGTCGACAAACACTATCTCCAAAAACGTAAAGGGGTATGTGGGATGGATTGGTGGATGGTTGTCAAGGCATTTGCGGTGGGTGGCGGCTTGTGTGTGATCGGGCAGGTGCTTATCGATCTCACCGCGCTCACACCGGCGCGCATTCTGGTGGGATACGTGACGGCAGGGGTGTTACTCACCGCTCTCGGGGTATATGAGCCGCTTTTGCAGTTCGCCGGGGCAGGGGCATCGGTGCCGCTCACGGGGTTCGGTTATTCCCTCGCCACGGGGGTGAAGGAAGCGATCGCCAAAGACGGAGCCATCGGCATTTTAACAGGCGGTCTCACCGCCACCGCAGGCGGCATTGCGGCGGCGCTGGTGTTTTCCTTTGTGGCGGCACTCTTCAGCCGATCCAAAGATAAATCGTAGGTTAAACCGACAAATCCCACTATGAGGCGGGTTCGGGTCTGACGGTTTAACCTAAACGAAACCACCCACCATAGGGTGGGTGGTCATAGGGATAAAATTGGAGAGGATGCATCGTTGAAGATACATCCTCTCTGTTTGTTTTGTGAATATTGATGCCACTTGGAAAGCGGCTGTGACCCTTGGCCCCCTTGTCTAAAGGGGTGCTGTCCGGACATTGCCCGAAGCGAGTGCTGTAACAAGTGACTCCGGCAATGCCCCCGAGAATGCGCCTTGCGCATTCTCCCAACTTACATCGGCGAGGAGAAAATGACTGGGGTCGCGTTGTCGACCGCCGCCGGTGGCGGATGCAGGGAGACATAAGCGAGTGCCGCGGTCGAAATTCGCCGAGCGAAAGCG
>JAZONO010000016.1:0-3203 GCA_045654545.1 Acutalibacteraceae bacterium | reverse complement strand
TGTGACCCCTTGGCTCCCCTTGTCAGGGGAGCTGTCAAAGCCATAGGCTTTGACTGAGGGGTAGTGAAATAACACGAACTCTCGATAGACTACCCCTCCGGATTCGCCTTTGGCGAATCCACCTCCCCTGACAAGGGGAGGCGGGGGAAGAATTCCATCTCCCATCCCCATTCGCAACTCCCTTATGGTGGGTTCGTTTTTACTTTATATCTACCACTTTGAAACCGAGGTCGGTTACGGTGCGTGTCAGCAAGTCTTTGTCCTCACAGCCTTTTACAGTCGCCGTCTTTTTAGCGAGATCCACCTTGGCTTTCACGCCGGGCAGAGCATTGAGTGCCGTTTCCACCCGACCGCTGCAACGAATGCACGCCATTCCTTCAATCGTCATGACCACTTTGCTACCAAACATACCGCATCCTCCTCAACACAATGCTTGTGCCAGTTCGTCCACGGTGTCCACCGTGTGAAGCGCACCGGCATTTTCCAACTGTTCCTTGGAACGAAATCCCCACGTCACGAACAAGCCGTCCACACAGGCGTTTCGTGCCGTTTCCACGTCCACTTCCGAATCCCCGATATACAGCGTTTCCTCCGCCGTTACACCGAGCTCGGCCATGGCTTGCCACACCGTGTCGGGAGCCGGTTTGCGCGGCACGCCGTCTTGCGACCCCACCGCCAATTCCAACCGATCGCCGAAATACTCCTGTGCCAACGGCACCACCGCATAGTGCGGTTTGTTGGACACCACACCCGAACGCACCCCATCTGCCTGCAAACGGGTGAGCAAGGGCAACATGCCGTCGTAGGGGGCGGTGGCTTCACGGCAATGCGCCGCATAATAGGTATTGAAATCGCTCAACACCGCCTCCACCACGGTTTCATCCGTTTCGGGTGGCAGTGCACGGGCAATGAGCGATCGTGCACCGTTGCCCACAAACGCACGCACCTCTTCGGCGGTACGCGCAGGGTAACCGCGCCCAACCAGCGCCGTGTTCACCGCTGTTGTGAGATCGCACAGCGTATCCAGCAACGTGCCGTCCAGATCCCAAATAATAGCCTTATATCGCATTTCAAATCGCCTTTCTTTCGCCTTTCACTATATCACGAATCGCGAAAAAAGTCAAACCTCATTGAAAACGATCGCACAGCGATTGGATCTGATCGGCCAGTTTGGCCAGTTCCTTATTGGCATGACCGCGACTCTGTTCCACCAACACACCCAAACGGCGATACACCGCGACCAAGCGGTCATACACCGTGTTGGCACGTGCCGCTTTTTGTATGCGACGATCGTTTCCTTTCGCTTCACAGGTCACTGTATCTGTTAGCGAGTACTCCGCCCCGTTATAGGGTGCTTGGGCAGGGATTCCCGTTTGTTCGGTGATAAAAGCGGCAAACTCATCGCACACCGCATCCTCCCCGTGGTTCACAAACACGTGGCGCGGCAAGGGTGACATCCCCTTCACCCAGCCGAGCAAGCGATCGCGGTCGGCGTGACCGCTGATACCGTTCATCTGCGCGATGTTAGCGCGCACTTCGATCTCATCCCCAAACAGTTTGACGGATTTCGCTCCGTTCAACAACTGACCGCCGAGCGTGCCTTCGGATTGATACCCCACAAACAGCACGGTGCTTTCGGGGCGCCACAAATTGTGTTTCAAATGGTGGCGAATACGCCCTGCTTCACACATACCGCTGGCAGACAAAATCACCTTGGGCGTTTTGTCGGCATTGATGGCACGGGAATCGTCCGACGAAACGGATACACGCAAATCTTGGAACAAAATGGGGTTGATCCCCTTGTCGAGCAGTGAGAGTGTTTGCGGATCGAAATACGCCGTGAGCGATTCATCCCCGTAAATGCTCGTGGCTTCCACCGCCAGCGGACTGTCCACGTACACAGGGAATCCGTCGTGTCCTTTCACAAGCCCTTCTTCTTTAATAGCGCGCAAGCAGTACAGCAACTCCTGCGTGCGCCCCACCGCGAAGGCAGGAATCACCACGTTGCCGCCGCGGTCAAACGTTTCTTGCAAAATCGCCGTCAACTGTTTCACGTAATCGGGGTGTGGTCCGTGCAAGCGATTGCCGTAGGTGGATTCGATCACCACGTAATCGGCGGTGTCGGGTTGCTCGGGATCACGAATCAGCGGACGGTCAACGTTGCCGAGATCGCCCGAAAACAGCACCGTACGTGTGCTTTCCCCTTCGGTCACGGTGAGTTTGACACAGGCCGAGCCCAACAGATGCCCGGCATCGAAAAATTCCGCCGTGATACCGGGAAGGATTTCACGGGGCGCGTGATAACGGGACGGCACAAACTGCCCGAGCGCTTGCGCGGCATCCGCTGTCGTGTACAGCGGCACGTACGGTGCACCGCCCGAGCGTTTGGCTTTGCGGTTGCGCCATTCGGCTTCAAATTCCTGAATGTGTGCCGAATCCATCAGCATAATGCGGCACAGACGTGTGGTTGCTTCGGTGGCAAAAATCGGACCGCGAAACCCGTTGGCACACAACAGCGGAATCTTCCCTGCGTGGTCAATGTGAGCGTGGGTCAACAGCACGGCATCGATCTCCCCTGCCGCGATCGGCAGATCGCAGTTTTCATAGATGTCGCGCCCTTGTTCCAAGCCGCAATCCACCACAATGCGGTACTCCCCCACCGTGAGCAACGTGCAAGAGCCCGTCACCTCGTGAGCGGCACCCAAAAATTGAAGTTTCATTCCGATTCCCCCTTTAGGGTGAGCACTTAAACCCGAACTCCGTTTTGGGAAGGCGGATTTTCGCTCATCCATTGTTAAAATGCTCGCCAGTGCTTATATATTTACAGCATATCACAAACGCCGTAAAAAATAAACAGTAAATGCAAAATGTTTACAAAAAAGTACCGTTGTAAACACACGGGGCGTTCGCATAGGGATTATTCGCCTAAAACAAGGATTTTTTGCGGTATAATGCGTCAAAATGCCACGATACGCGTCAGCGTTACCGTGGCATTTTTCCTTTTCTTCCATCAAAAAATCTCTTGTTTTAGGGGCTTCACCGTTTTGTAGCCATACGCTTTGTTCTGCTCTCTAAGTTGACAAACCGCCGTAATACTCTATGTCTTACAAGGTTTGGCAACAACGAGGCAGGACAAATCGTGGCGAAAAACCGATTCCTCCCTAAATGAACGCCCCTTGCCACAGCCTTTTTTACATAAGCAG
>JAZONO010000015.1:0-4201 GCA_045654545.1 Acutalibacteraceae bacterium | reverse complement strand
TTCTTCGACCTAAAACGAGTGGAATTTCGTGTGATTTTCGGTGCGGCGAAGGTGGCAAGGCTGTCGCCTGCCACCGACAACAAGCCGAAAAGCATCGAAATTATGCCGTTTTAGGCGTGTTCGGATGCGTCTCCTCTGCTTGAGGTGACACGAGCGATTCGGTTCGGATTACTCGTGTAACCTTGTTTTCAAGCCAAAAACAGCGGTTGGATTTGCCGTCCGTCCATCGCCTGGTGCACCGTTTCCTCCATGCGTGTGAAATCTGCCACCAATGAGTTGGGTTTCACGACGGGATCGTCCTGCCGCAGGGGAACGAAATAGTAGTGGCGGCGGTTTTTCAATGCGGCGATGGACGGGAATGAACCTGCCAGTGCATCGTTGGTGGAAACCGCCAGCACCACGGGACGTTCACGCCGCAAATGGGATTTCACCGCCAATGTTACGGGGGTACTGCTGTCCCCTGCCGCGAGTTTTGAAAGGGTACTACCCGTGCAAGGCGCCACCACCATTACGTCCAGCATATCGCGCGGACCGAGCGGTTCCACGTCGGTCAAGGTAGTGAGCACCTCGTGTCCACAGATTGCCGCCACCTTTGCGCGCCAATCTGCCGCTTTGCCGAAACGGGTATCCACCGTGCACATGGGCGGCGAAAACACAGGGATCACCGTGTGTCCTGCCGCTACCATCGCCGCCATTTGCGCCGTGACCTGTGCGAGGGTGCAAAACGAGCCGCACAGCGCCCAACCGATACGCAAACTCATAGCCGCCCCTCCTCTGCCAGCATATTGTATATCGTGCGTTTCAAAATGTCTGCCGCCGTTTTGGGCGCCACGCGTCCCGGAAGAGAGAGCGCCCACACGGTTTTCAGCCGCAATGCCGCGGCGGTGTCAAAATCCACCCCACCGGGACGGGATGCCAGATCGATCAGCAAGGTGGACGGGGCGAGCTTTTTCAAAAGGTCGGCATCAAAAAGGCGCGCCGGAACGGTGTTGAACACGACGTCAAAATCCCCCACCGCGGCAATTTCGGTGACGGGAATGCTTTGATACCCTGCCACCGTGGCCGCCGCACGGTCCTCGCATCGCCGTGCCGCCACCGTGACCGATGCGCCCATGGCTTGCAGTAAGGCAGAAAGCGTGCGCGCCACGCGCCCGTATCCCGTCACCAATGCCCGTGCACCGCAGAGGGTGATGGGCAACTCTTCCATCGCGAGTTGCACCGCCCCTTCGGCGGTGGGCACACTGTTCAAAATCGCCAATTCTTCCCGTGCTAAGTAGTCGTGTACCGTCACACCGTTGACAGCGAGTTGTTCTTGCCACGCTTCGGGCAAGCCGCCTGCCGCTACGAACTGTGAAGGGGTGAGCCCTCCGAGCACCTGCTCGGGCTGAATGCGCACGCGTGAAAAAGGGGCATTTACGGTGTTTCCGTCGGTGGTGAACGGCAACGGCAAAACAACGCAATCGGCAAGTGACACCGCTTGGGTAATGTTGGTGCATCCCGTGACACACGGTGGCAGATCGGTGCCGTCCAACCCTGCTGTGATCACTTTATAGCCGTCTTCTGCCAACAAGCCGGCCAAATAAGCGGCGCGCAAATCGCCGCCGACAACCGCAAAAGTTTCTATTATCTGCATAAAAAATCCCTCCATAGGAACGGGTTTGATAACTCACCCCATCCTATGAAGGGACATACAGTTTTGTTCTTATTCCGCAATGGAAATGAGTGCCGCCAAACTGCCGCGAACCCCTGCCGTGGCACGGTGCGACCAAAACACGTCGGGGCTGCAACGGGTACACAGATCGGTCACGCTGATGTGCTCGTCACGCAAGCCCGCCGCAAGCAAAATGCGGCGGTTGACCTGCCACATATCGATCAAGAATTTACCTTGCGGCATAGGGCGCACACAGGATCCCTCGAACACACGCATAGCGGCAAAGCGCTCGTACACCGGCTCATCCACCTCGAAACAGCAAGGGCCGATGGACGGGCCGATGCCTGCCACGATGTCCTCACGGCGGCAACCGTAATCCGACACCATGCGTTCCACCGTGACACGCCCCATTTCGGCAACCGTGCCTTTCCACCCCGAATGGGAGGTACCCACCACCCGTTTGATCGGGTCGGCAAACAACAGCGGCACACAGTCGGCATATTGGGTGCACAGCACCACGCCCGGCTCGTCGGTGAGCAAACCGTCAAAATCGTCATAATCGCGCTCACGCGTGATGCCCTTGCCGCAATCCCCCGCGGTCACGTTGCGGATGAAGGTGTGATGTTCCTGACGGGACAGCACGATGCGTTCGGTTTCGACACCGATCGCCCCACACAGGCGATCAAAATTTTCGCGCACACGGACGGGATCGTCACCGCGCCCGAAACTGAGGTTCATACTTTCATAAATACCTTCGCTCACGCCGCCCAAACGGGTGGACACCGCATGGCGCACGAACGGCACGCGGTCCAGCGCAGGAAAGGTATAATACAGCAGTTCTCCCTCTCGATGGGGCGTTAAGTGTTTTGTGGTGGGTAACGTCACGTCACCGCGCCCCCTTTCACAGCATCCTCGCACGCCTTAAGCAAACGGCGGCTGACCGCCTCTTTGCCGAAACGTTCCACCGTCAAAGCGCGAATACGCGCGGCATCGTATTGCGATGCTGTTTTGAGCATCTGCTCCATCGCGGCACACAATGCCTCGCTGTCCTCGGTGGGAACCAAGAGACCGATTTCGTCTGTCACAATATCGGCAGGACCACCGCATTGCGTGCTGATCACGGGGGTGCCGCACGCCGCCGCTTCGTTCAACACACACGACAATGTTTCGTGACGGGAGGAACAGATGAAGCAATCCGCCCCGTTCATAAACGTGGGCGTTTCTTTGCGTGGAACAATGCCCACAAGGCGGCATTTGTCCGCGATGCCGTGACGTTCAATCTGTGCCGCCAACGCATCGTGCGACACACCCTTGCCGGCGATTTCCAAACTCACGGGACGGTCGGTGCGCGCACACAATGCCGCAAAGGCATCGATCAGCACGTCATATCCCTTCACGGGGCGCAACTGCCCCATTGCACGAAAACGGAAGGTGTCCCCTTTTTCCGTGGGTTGCGGCACAAAACGGGTGTCATCCACCAAGTCGGGGATCACACGGGTTTCGGCGATGGGTTGCATCACTTCGCGCAAGGCAGAGCTGACACACGCATTCACCGCCGCTTTTTCCATAACGGCTTTCAAGCGACGGGTGGCCGCCTCGTCTGCCAAATCATCCAGCACGAAGGAGGAATGTTCCATGAAAAAGAGCGGCAACCGTTCACGGCGGCACAGCGCCAATGCTTCATACCCTTGCAACGAGGAACGCAAATTCACCACGTCGGGACGTCCCCACTCTTTCACAAGGCGCGCATACGCACGGCGAATCATGGCGGTGCGTTGCCATACACGTCCGCGCTCACAGCGAGGAGTGATATTCAATTTCTGTGAGAGGATGGTGTACACACCCTCTTCTTTAAACACGCGCACGCCGTTGCCGCGCAAGCGACCGTTGACATCGGCATAGATCACCGCCACGTCCGCGCCTGCCGCCGCCATGGCGCGTGCCTGCTCTTGATAAAATGTGCCCAACATCGGCATCTCGGGTGTGGGATACCACGAAGGGATCATCAAAATCTTCATTCGAAACGCTCCTTATTTTCGGATCGTTTCTATTGTACCCAAAGACGGGCGTTTTGTCAACCGAGCACGGCTTTCAAGGTAAGTAATGTGATCACGCCCGGTACACCGAGCACGGCACTTGTGCCGAGTGTGAGCGGATTGAGTGCCAACGTGACACCTGTATACCCTCCCACGGCATCCACCAGAAGGATCGCCAACACACCGCTCGCCGCCGAGGACAACCCACCGCGCAAGGGTTTGCCGCTTTTGAACAGCGCGATAAGCACGACAAGTGTCACGGATGCCGCCACAGCCCACCATAACACGAGAAACCAACCGCCCATTTACCATCACCTCAATGGCAGTATATGGCGGTGAAACCCCGAATATACAAAAAAGAGCCTGCTCACACTGAACAAGTCCAGTAAAAACGGACAATAGTAAAAAAGAGCCCCCTATGGTAGAATAAAAGAAACTACCATAGGGGGATTTTGTATGCCAAGAGAATATCATCACATTCAAAACTATGAAAAAGAAATATTAGAATTAAAAT
>JAZONO010000014.1:0-6243 GCA_045654545.1 Acutalibacteraceae bacterium | reverse complement strand
GACACAGACGAATATTCGCAGCAAAAAAGGCAGGACTTACCGAAGTTCCTGCCTTGATTTATGCCATCAGTCACGAGGAGGCCATTGTTGCTTTGGTGGGTAGCAACCTCCACAGTGAGCATATCCTACCGAGTGAAAAAGCGTTTGCGTACAAGATGAAAATGGATGCGCTATCCCATCAAGGGAAACGCACCGATTTAACTTTAGACCAAGTTGGTCTAAAGTTGTCTGCCGAGCAAGTATCTAATGACGACAGTGCCACCCAAGTGAAAAGATTTATCCGCTTAACCAACCTCATAAAACCGCTGCTGGATATGGTTGACGAAGGTAAGATAGCGTTCACACCTGCGGTGGAGCTTTCCTTCTTAAACGATACCGAACAAGCCGATTTGGTTGAGGTAATTGAGGTTTGCGAAGCCACTCCGAATTTATCTCAAGCACAGAGGTTAAAGAAGATTAGTCAAAGCGATGGTCTTATCCCTGAGGTTATAGCAGAAATATTAAACGAGCAAAAGGCAAATCAAAAAGAGCGCATCAAAATCCCCACCGAAAAACTACGAAAATATTTCCCCAAGCGCTATACGGCAGCGGATATGGAAAAAGAAATCTTTGCGATGCTTGAAAAGCGTTATAAAGAAAAACAACATGGAGCGAGGTGATGGAAATGGGATTTATTGTAGGTCTCGGCGGCGAACAGGAATATAAAATCGGCAAGGTCAAGTATGTAGTTTCTTCTTCCTTTTTGCCCACAAAAGAAAAGGTCGGATTTAAAGACCGACTAGCTCGCGTTGTTACAAGTGATTTCACAGATTGGACAGATGCGCCAATAACAGATAATATGAATACGGAATATATGTGCTCGACTGTCGGAAAGGAGGACTAATGCAGTCGAAAGAAAAATTAGGGATTACCGCTCTCTATTGCCGACTGTCTCGTGACGATGGCAAAGAGGGCGAAAGTAACTCTATTAAAAACCAAAAGCGAATGCTCGCTAAATACGCAAAAACTGACGGCTTTAAAAACATCAAGGTTTATGAGGATGACGGATTCACCGGCACAAACTTCCACCGACCGGATATGCGGCGACTCTTAGATGACGTTGAAATGGGATATATTTCAACCATTATCGTAAAGGATATGTCTCGTTTTGGTCGTGAGTATCTGCAAGTTGGTTACTACACCGAGCATTACTTTCCCGAAAAGGAAGTGCGATTTATTGCAGTCAACGATGGTGTAGATAGCGCTAACGAAGAGGATAACGATTTTACGCCTTTAAGAAACTTTATGAATGAGCTTTATGCCAAGGATATTAGCCGTAAAGTGAAATCGGCTCATCGTGTTAAAGGAATGGCAGGCGAACCGTTAGCTCAACCGCCCTACGGGTATATGAAGGATCCAGAAAACAAAAAGAAATGGATCATTGACCCCGAAGCTGCAAGCGTTGTAAAGGATGTTTTCAAGATGTGTTTAGAAGGCAAGGGCAACGAAACTATTGCAAGAATCTTACAAGAAAGGCAGGTGTTAATTCCAATGGCCTATTGGCAATCCAAAGGGCTTCCGAGAGGTGGTAAAATAAAGCAACCCAATCCTTACAAATGGTGCAAAACCTCTATCGCAAAAATTTTATCCCAACAAGAATACTGCGGTGACGTTATTAACTTTAAAAGCTATTCCATCTCCTTTAAGAAAAAGAAACGCATACCAAAGCCAAAAGAGGATTGGATGGTTTTCAAAGATGTTCACGAACCAATTATTGATCGAGAAACCTTTGAACAAGTGCAGAAACTCACAACCACAACCAAACGCAGAGCGCCCAAATCAAAAGAAATCCCTAAAAATATGTTTGCGGATTTACTCTATTGTGCCGACTGTAAAAGTAAACTTTGGTTTCACATCAATACCAAGAATAAAGACATTCACTATTTCAGTTGCTCAAACTACGTTAAGGATTACAGAGGTACTTGCCAAACAAGGCATTATGTGAGGGCGGATGCGATTGAGGAAGTAGTAACCTATGAACTGCAACGGTTTGCGGATTTCCTGCGATACGATCAAGATGGTTTTGCTCAGCTCCTTGCCGATAAAACGAATGAGGATATGTTGACCGAGCAAAAGCAGACCAAGTCCACCATAGAACAGAGCCAAGCAAGAATCAATAAAATTGACGTGCTTTATGAACGGCTTTATGAGGACAATGTGTCGGGTAAAGTCACAGATTCATTCTTCATAGAACTATCGCACAAGTACGAAAACGAGAAAGCGGAACTCAAAAAGAAAATCATAAATCTCAAAATGCGGCTTAACGAGTTGGACAAGAAGGTTTTTCATAAGGATATGTTTATATCGGCAATTCGGCGATTTATGGAGATGAAAACCATCACGGCACCGCTGATTCGCGAACTGATTGACCATATTGAAGTGCACGAAACTGAAGGCGAAGGAAAGTACAAAACTCAACGAATTGTGATATTCTACCGATTCGTAGGTTATATAGAAATCCCAGAAAGCGCCTTTTCACGGCCTTTAACAAAGGATACAAGACAAGGTGTGGCGGGTTCGTATATACCAAAAGCTTTACCGGCATAACAAAAAAGAGCAGGTAAAACCTGCCCAAACACTAATGTGTATAAAAAAGAATGTTCATAACGGTCAATTCCGTTATGAACATTCAACATGGTGCCGGTGGCCGGACTCGAACCGGCACGGTGTCGCCACCGGTGGATTTTGAGTCCACTACGTCTGCCAATTCCATCACACCGGCGTGTGGAACAGTACCGATTATACACCATAGTTTCGGAAAATGCAAGTGTTTTTTTCAAAAGGTTGAAAAAAGGTTGAAAAAAGCGCTGCCAAAAAAATTTTCTTGCATTTTTTGAAAAGTATGCTATACTGAATACAGCCCGAACGGTTATCGTACGGGCACCTGAGTGCCAAGAAGAGGGAGGTGCGACTCATGGCTTACAAAATCAGTGACGCTTGCATTGCTTGCGGCGCGTGCGCGGATGCTTGCCCCGTTTCCGCTATTTCGGAGGGTGATGGCATCTATGTTATCGATGCGGATGCTTGCATCGATTGCGGTTCCTGCGCAGACGTGTGCCCGGTGAGTGCTCCGGAAGCCGAATAATTCGGCAAACATACAAGTAAAGGTATGTATAAAAGAAACAACTGCGGTTTCCGCAGTTGTTTTTTTTGTTTTTTCGAAAAAAGCGTTGACAAGCACGCTTGTTCGTGATATACTGGCTGTTGCCGCATGAAACGGGCTCTATTAAGTGCGCCTTAAAACGCCGCCCGCAACAGCGAGACTGATAAAGGCAGGTATATCTATGTACGCAATCATCGAAACCGGCGGCAAGCAGTACAAAGTGAACACAGGCGACATCGTGTTCATTGAAAAGCTGGATGCCGCGGAGAGCGACGAGATCAAGTTTGATCGCGTGATCGCCCTCCACAACGACAAGGATCTCAAAGTCGGCGCTCCCTACATCAAGGGTGCAAGTGTCGATGCCACCGTTCTGAAGAACGGCAAGGGCAAGAAGATCAACATTCTGACCTACAAGCCCAAGAAGGGCTATATGCGTCGCAAGGGTCACCGTCAGCCCTACACCAAGGTGCAGATCGGTGCGATCCACGCCCGTGCTCCTCGCGCTCCCAAGGCCGAGGTGGCGGAGACGACGGAGGCGTAAGTCACCATGGTGCACGTGGAGATGCTTTATCGTGGCGATACCCTGTGCGGTTTCCGCATGGAAGGGCACGCAGGCGGTAAAGCAGGAAGCGACATCGTGTGTGCGGCGATCTCCTCGGCAGTCTATATGGCTGCCAACACCGTCACCGACGTGTGCGGCGTAAATGCCAAGACACAAGTGGAGGACGGGTACTTCTTCCTGTTAACCGAACCCGACGGTGCACACCGTGCGGCAGACGTGCTGGAAGGTTTGCGGTTGCATTTGAACGAACTGCAACGGCAATATCCCAAGCGACTCAACGTGGACTTCGTGAAGATTTGAGAGAGTCCCATCACAACGAAAGGAAGGTCAACTGTTATGTTGAAACTGAACATTCAGCTTTTTGCTCATAAGAAGGGCGTTGGCTCTACCAAAAACGGCCGCGACTCCGAGTCCAAGCGCCTCGGCGTCAAGCGTGCGGACGGTCAGTTTGTGCTCGCGGGCAACATCCTGGTCCGTCAGCGCGGCACCCACATCCATCCCGGCAACAACGTCGGCATCGGTTCGGACGACACGCTGTTCGCTTTGACGGACGGCACCGTGCGTTTCGAGCGCGTGGGCAAGGATCGCAAGCGCGTCAGCGTGTACGCGGTCGAGCAGTAAGGCTCAAAACGGGAGTGCAGCTCTGGCGGCACTCCCGCTTTTTTTGCGAAAGAAGGGATACGAAATGTTTATTGATAAGGCGATCATTCAAGTGCGCGCAGGCAACGGCGGCAACGGCGCCGTGTCCTTCCACCGCGAAAAGTACGTGGCGTCCGGCGGTCCTGACGGCGGCGACGGCGGTCGCGGCGGCAACATCGTCTTTGTGGCAGAGGACAACTGCAACACGCTGGCGGATTTCCGTTACAAGCGCAAATATGCGGCGGAACACGGGCAAAACGGCGGTGCTAAGCGTTGCTTCGGCAAAGCCGGTGCAGATCTCGTGATCAAAGTGCCGCGCGGCACGCTGATTTATGACAACGCCAACGGTCGTTTGATGGCGGATATGTCGGGGGATGAACCCTTTATCGCCGCACGCGGCGGTCGTGGCGGCTGGGGCAACGCCCATTTTGCCACCCCCACGCGGCAGACCCCTCGCTTTTCCAAACCTGGCATCCCGGGCGAAGCGCCCGAACTGCGCCTGGAACTGAAATTGCTGGCAGACGTCGGCTTGGTCGGCTTCCCCAACGTGGGCAAATCCACCTTGGTATCGGTGGTGAGCGAAGCGAAACCGGCCATTGCCGATTACCATTTCACCACCCTGTCGCCCGTGCTGGGCGTGGTGCGTGTCACCGAAGGCGTGTCCTTCGTGATGGCGGACATCCCCGGCATCATCGAGGGCGCATCCGAGGGGGTAGGTTTAGGGCACGATTTCCTGCGCCACGTGGAGCGCTGTCGCCTGTTGGTGCACGTAGTAGATGTGGCCGGCAGTGAAGGGCGCGACCCCTTGGAGGATTTCGACACCATCAACCGTGAGTTGAAGGAGTTTAATCCCGAATTGGCCGCCCGTCCTATGATCGTGGCAGGCAACAAGTGCGATTTGACCGACGACGATAAAGTGGAAGCCTTCGCGGCGGAGATGCACAAGCGCGGCTACGCGTTCTTCCCGATGATGGCGGCGATCGCCCACGGCACGGACGAACTGATCAAAGAGTGCGCCCGTCAGTTGCAAACGTTGCCGCCTATCCGTGAGTTTGAACCCGAAGCCCCCGTGGTGGAGGTGGAGGAGATCGCGCGCCGCCCCGTTATCGAAGTGCACGACGGTGTGTATTTCGTGGAGGCGGATTGGTTGCTCCCCGTGTTGCGCACGGTGGACATTGACGACTACGAGAGCTTGCAGTATTTCCAGCGGCTTCTTCAGTCGTCCGGCGTGATCGACGCGTTGCGTGAAGCCGGTGTGCAGGAAGGCGACACCGTCAGCTTGTACGACTTCGATTTTGAATTTGTGAATTAACGGGGGTAGGTTATGGAAACCTCGCGTTTGTTGACCGAGGGGGTCACCCCCTCGTCGCTCAGTCCGTTGACCCTTGCGTTTGTGGGGGATGGCGTGTACGGTTTGATGGTGCGCGAGCACCTTGCCTGCGAAGCCAACCGTCCCGTGGGGACGTTACACAAAGCATCGGTGGATCTGGTGCGTGCCGAAGCGCAAGCGGCGGCGATGGAACGCCTGTTGCCGTTGCTCACCGAAGCGGAAGAAGCGGTGTTTCGCCGTGGGCGCAACGCTCACACCACGCGCAATTCACCCGAATATCACCGCGCCACGGGGCTGGAAGCGTTGTTCGGCTTTCTGTATTTGGACGGTCAGCGCGACCGTTTGAGAGAGCTCTTCCGCGAAGCCATGGCGGCATTGGAAGCATAAAAAGAAGCCACCGTAGGATGGGTGGGGTTAGGGTTAAAATTAGAGAGGATGTATCGTTGAAGATACATCCTCTCTGTGCGTTTTGTGGATATTCACGCCACTTGGAAAGCGGCTGTGACCCCTTGGCTCCCCTTGTCAGGGGAGCTGTCAAAGCCATAGGCTTTGACTGAGGGGTAGTGAAAT
>JAZONO010000013.1:0-10330 GCA_045654545.1 Acutalibacteraceae bacterium | reverse complement strand
CTCTATGTCTTACAAGGTTTGGCAACAACGAGGCAGGACAAATCGTGGCGAAAAACCGATTTCTCCCTATGTGAACGCCCCGTACACGGTACTTTTTTCATCCGATCTTCAGTTGCAGGCGGAACCGGTCGGAGATCATGGCAATAAACTCGCTGTTGGTTGGTTTCCCCCGTCCCGTATGGATCGTGTAGCCGAAATACGAATTCAGCACGTCCACGTCTCCGCGATCCCACGCCACTTCGATCGCGTGGCGAATGGCACGTTCCACACGCGACGAGGTGGTGGCGTGTTTCTTTGCAACCGAGGGATACAACCGCTTGGTCACGGCATTGATGATCTCTTCATCTTCAATCGCCATCAAAATGGCATCGCGCAGGTATTGATATCCTTTGATATGTGCCGCTACACCGATTTGATGGATGATCTCGGTCACCTGCATTTCGAGCGTGTTACCACCCGTTGCCGTTACACGGTGCGCCTCTTTTTGCACGCAAATGGAGGTCAACCGTTGTGCCATACCGTCCGCATCAAACGGTTTTAACACGAAATAATCCGCACCTGCCGTGATGGCTTCGCGTTCCAAATTGGGATTATCAAACGCCGAAAGCACCATCATGATCGGCTGGGTGGCAAGATGCATCGCCTTGATGCTGTGGATCACCCCCACCGCATCCACCTGCGGCAAAAAGAAATCCATCATCACCACATCGGGACGGGTGGCCGATACGCGCTCAATCACGCGGCGCCCGTCCTTTTCCACCATATCCACCTCTAATCCGTGTGCACGTAACGCCGCGGCACACGGTTGCCCAAAATGTTCGCCCGTATCGGCCAACAGTACCCGTATTTTCTTCTCCATACAATATTCTCCCTTATTTTCTAATGTCGTTTTCGCTTGCCGGCAATCAGACATCGACAACCTCTGTCGATGTTAACAGATTACCATATTCTGGAAATTATTACAAGAGGTTTTGCGAAACTTTTTCCAAATTATGGAAATTATTTTTTCGGCAAAGGGAGAAAAACAAAAAAGAAAGCGGTATTGGCACAGTTGGGCGCGAATTCAGCCGCCGCGTTTACCGTATAAAACAAGAAAAGATAACAAACGGGGCGTTCACATAGGGATTATTCGCCTAAAACAAGGATTTTTTGCGGCATAATGCGTCAAAATGCCACGGTACACGTCAGAGTTACTGTGGCATTTTTCCTTTTCTTCCATCAAAAAATCTCTTGTTTTAGGGGCTTCGCCGTTTTGTAGCCAAACGATTTGTTCTGCTCTCGAAGTTGACAAACCGCCGTAATATTCTATGTCTTACAAGGTTTGGCAACAATGAGGCAGAGCAAATCGTGGCGAAAAACCGATTCCTCCCTATGTGAGCGCCCCGAACGGTATCCTTTCTTGTCAATCGATGATGGATGTGTACGAATCCAAGTCCTCGGGTGGTGTGATGACGACCGCATCGTCCAGCGCAGCATAGGTGTTCTCGCTTTGCAACGACACCGCACCCAGCCCTGCGCTGTACAGCTCAATCGTTGACGTAAAAGTTGTGGGATGTCCGTCGGCCGTCACGGTAACCCCCACTTCTGCACGGGTCACCGTGCCGCTTTGCACCGCACCTGCCCCCAGATACATTTGCGCGTAATCGGTGGCATACCGCGCCGCCAACGGGCAGGACACGGTCGCGCCGCCCGTGGCATCGCGCAGAACAATGGCGGTGCCAAACATCTCTTCGGTGAGCGATTCGGTGGTACTGAATCCCATCGTTTCAAAAAACGCATCCTCATCGGTGGGAATCCAATATTTCTTGCCGTCCAAGAAGAAATAGCCGATACCGTCTTTCATGTAACCCGACGAATAGCTCTCCCCTGCTTCGCTTTCCACAAACAGCGTAACTTTCCCGTCCGTTTCGATGCGCACGATGCGCGCATTGGTAACCGTGACCTCACGTCCCACCTTCATACGCGCCTTGTAGGTGAGTTCATAGGTGGTGTATTCCGCTTCCAACGCCAATGCACGGGAATAGATGTCCCACGCTTCGGCCGCCATTTCATCGTTGGTGGCAGGGGGCGAAACGGTGGTAGTTGTGGTGGTGACACCGCTTTCTTCCCCATCGTTCCCACGATCTGTCAGATCCACCCGTATGCGACATGCCGTGCATGCACACAACACGCAACACACCGCCGCCAACGCGATCAACCGCTGTATCATTCCGTTATCCTTTCTTCTTCAACGGGTGCTTTGTGCCGTCCGGCTCCACAATAAAGGTGTTGCCGAGCTGCAATTCCACGTTTTTGCGCACCGCCGCCACGTATTCCGCACGCAGGCGCTGTTGTTCTTCCTTTTCCTCTTCGGTCAATCCCACCGTGCGCGCTTTGCGCGCCAGTTCATTGATCCGATCCAAGCGTTCACTCATAGTATATACTCCTTACTTTGTGTGGGACAGCAACCATTCATAGACGTCCTCGCGGTGATAGGTTTCAGTCCAACTGTCGTGACCGTACCCTTCGTACACCGTGAGTGCCACGTTGCCTGTGCAAGCGTTCAACCGTTCCACCATGGAATACCTCTCCTAAATCCGAACGGTAATGTCTGCCTCCCCGTGGAACACCCACATGGGCAGATACACCGCATACGGCAAGGTGGCACGTTCGGCGGTATAGGTGGTTTTTTCGTTTTCAAATATTATTGTTCTATCTCCTTTATTAGACACACGGCGTGCGCCGCCATACCGTCGCCTGCACCCGTGAATCCCATCTTCTCTTCGGTGGTGGCTTTCACGTTCATCGCCTCCACCGCCACACCGCACACCCGTGCCAAATTTTCACGCATGGTGTCAATATACGGCAACAGTTTCGGGGCTTGTGCCAACACCGTGGCATCCACGTTGCCAACGGTATACCCCTTTTGGTTCAAAAGGGCAATCACGTGGGCGAGCAACACCAAACTGTCCGCGCCACGATACCGTTCATCCGTATCGGGAAACCACCGCCCGATGTCGTGCAATCCTGCCGCGCCGAGCAGAGCATCCATCACCGCGTGGGTGAGCACGTCGGCATCCGAATGACCGTGCAACCCTTTTTCATAGGGAATGGTGACACCCCCCAAAATCAGCGGTCGTCCTTCCACCAGACGGTGTACGTCATAGCCGTGTCCGATACGCACCGTTTGCTCCTTTCCGCCACGCAGCCCGCGGGCAATCACCATATCTTCGGGTGTGGTAATTTTGATGTTTTGATACCCCGTGTTCACCAGTTTCACAGGATACCCTGCCGCTTCAAACAACTGGCAATCGTCGGTATAATCCGCACCTGCCGTTTCGGCTTTTGCCATGGCAAGGCGATACAAATTGGCTTTGAAGATCTGCGGTGTCTGCACCGCCCACAAGGTGGCGCGATCGGGTGTGGATACCACAACCCCTTCGGGGGATGCCACCTTCACCGTGTCTTTCACGGGGGCGGCGGCCGTGGCCCCTCCGCAGGTTTCGGCGGCCGTGATCACCGCTTCGATCTCGTCGGGTGTGACCAGCGGACGGGCACCGTCGTGCACCGCCACCACCGTGGCGGCAGGTGATACCGCCGCCAACCCGTTTGCCACCGAGCGTTGACGGGTGTTGCCGCCCGTCACCACCGCAATCAGTTTGGTGATACCGTATCGCGTTTGATACGCCGCAAATTCGTCCACGTCCTCGGCACGCGCCACCACCACAATCTCATCCACCGCGGCGGTTTCTTGGAGCACCGCAAGGGTGTTTGCAAGCACGGGTTTGCCGCAAAGCATCCGACGTTGCTTTTCGCCACCCATACGCGTGGCACTGCCTGCCGCCGGCACGATCACCGACACAAAGCGTGGATTCATAGGGATTCACTCCTTTTCTGTGTGTACAGACAGCGTGGTTCCGTTGCCGATGACGGTGACGGTTCCCATGCGGTCGGTGCGATAAACGGTGGCATCTGCTGCACGCAAGCGACCGAGCACCGCACCGTGCGGATGGTCGTATGCATTTCCTGCGCCACAGGAGATTACCGCCACCGAAGGGGTCACCTTTTCCAAAAAGGTGGCTGACGTGGCACCGTCGCCGCCGTGATGGGATACCTTCAAAAAATCCGCATCCACAAGTTCTGCCGACAAAGCGGATTCCACTTCGTATCCGGCATCCCCCGTGAAAAGAAAACGGTTTTGTTGATAATCCACACGACATACCAACGATCGGTCGTTGGTGGTATCAAAACGATTCGATGCCGACAGCACCCTCAATTCTGCCGAGCCGAAACGGCGCACCGTTGTGCACTCCGCTTCGGTCACCGTCACGTGATGTGCGGCAAGAAATTGTAACAGATCGCTTTGGGTTTGGCTCGGTTCTTCATTGTTTGGTGTTGGGGCGGTGATGTATTCCCCCACCGTCACGTGAGAAAGCACCTCTTGCATACCGCCGATGTGATCCGCATCGGGATGGGTGGCAAGAACAAAATCCAAATGCGCCACGTCATAGGTTTCCAAAAATTCCGTGATGCGCTTACCGTCGTTATATTCCCCGGCATCGATCAGCACGGCACGGTTGTCGCAAAAGAGTACGATCGCATCGGCGTTGCCGACGTCCAACACGTGCACTTGAATTTCGCCCTCCGAGGGCAGTTGCCGTTTACCCGATACACCCGTCCACGAAAGCAGGCGGTCGGTAAATCCCGTGAGTTGCGACACAAGGCACAACGTCACGGTGAAGAGTACGATAAGTCCCCACAGCAGGCGACCGCGCCACGAATCGTGCGATAACTTGGTTTTTCGCTTCATATTAGCGTTTACTCCGTTTCACGGGTTTGCGCGGACGGGCAGGTGCATGCCGCACACCGCTTTCGGGCGGCACCAAACAATGCGGTCCGTTGCCGATCAAGTCGGCACGCCCGGCGCGTTTGAGCGCCGCGCGCACTTTGTCACGGTTTTCGGGGCGGAAATATTGAAGCATGGCACGCTGTTCCGCTTTTTCTGCCGCTGTGCGCGGCACGTAGATGGGTTTCATGGTGTAGGGATCCAATCCTGTATAGAACATACAGGTCGAAATCGTGCCCGGTGTGGGATAGAAATCCTGCACCTGTTCGGGGTGCAACCCCTCTTTTTTCAAAAACAATGCCAATTCCACCGCATCACGCATGGTGCTTCCCGGATGGGAGGACATCAAATACGGCACAAGGTATTGCTTCTTATCCACACTTTTGGTGAGTTCATAAAACCGCTTTTGGAAACGGCGGTAGGTATCGATCGCCGGTTTTCCCATAGCGTTCAGCACGGGAGTGGCGCAATGTTCGGGTGCCACCTTCAACTGTCCGCTCACGTGATGTTGCACCAACTCTTTGAAAAAGGTTTCGTCCTTGTCCGCAAGCAAATAGTCAAAGCGAATGCCCGAACGGATGAACACCCGTTTCACACGCGGCAATGCGCGCAGGCGACGAAGCAGGTGCAGATATTCCTTATGATCCGCCTTTAACGCCGGACACACGGTGGGTGCCAAGCACTTTTTGCCCTTGCACAAACCGCGTGTTGCCTGCCCTTCACAAGAAGGGGCACGGAAATTGGCGGTCGGACCGCCCACGTCGTGGATATATCCCTTAAAATCCTTCATTGCCGTCAATATTTCGGCTTCGCGCACCACCGAATCTTCACTGCGGCAGGCGATCTGCCGCCCTTGATGGAACGCGATGGAACAGAAATTGCACGCACCGAAGCATCCGCGGTTATGTACCAACGAAAACTTCACTTCCTGCAATCCCGGCACGCCGCCCAACGCTTCATACGACGGATGATATTCGCGCATATACGGCAATTCGTACACACGGTCAAACTCTTCGGTAGAAAGCGGCGGCATCGGCGGATTTTGCACCACGATCATGTCGCCGTGACGTTGAATCACCGTTTTGCCGCGCACGGCATCCTGTTCATCCTGCTGAATACGCGATGCCACGGCATACTGCCGTTTGCCTGCTTCGTCGGGGGATTTCACCTGCTCAAACGACGGGCATTCCGCCGCAGGGCGCGGCGCATACTCCTTCACGGGCACCGCGAATACCGTGCCGCGAATATCGGTGATGGAGGAAATCGGCTCACCTGCCGCCAAACGGCGCGCCACTTCCACGTCTGCCGTTTCCCCCATGCCGTACACCAAAATATCGGCAGTGCTGTCCACCAAAATGGAGGGGCGCACCGCATCGTCCCAGTAGTCGTAATGGGCAAAGCGGCGAAGCGAGGCTTCGAGACCGCCGATTAAAATCGGAATATCGCCATACATTTCGCGTGCCCAACGGCAATACACAATGGTGGCACGGTCGGGACGGCGACCTGCCACACCGCCTGCGGTGTAGGCATCCTCACTGCGGCGACGGCGTGCGGCGGTGTAATGCGCCACCATGGAATCAATGTTGCCGCCGTTGATGAAAAAGCCAAGACGCGGACGACCGAACGCAGTCAGATCGTCCGGTCCTTGCGGTTGCGAAAGGATCGCCACACGAAACCCTGCCGCTTCCAACACACGAGAAATGATCGCCGTGCCGAAACTGGGGTGATCCACATAGGCATCCCCCGTCACCAACACAACGTCTGCGGCATCCCAGCCGCGTGCGATCATCTCTTCTTTTGTCAACGGTAAAAACGGCATATTCGCAATTCCTTTACATCAATCGTCGCGCAGGGCGTTCATTTCCAGCCATTGTTGGCGCGTAATCAACACCTGACGCGGTTTACTTCCCTCGTGCGGACCGACAATGCCACGGCGTTCCATTTCGTCCACAAGACGACCTGCACGCGCATAACCCAACCGCAATTTGCGTTGCAACAGCGAGGTGGATGCCATACCGGCTTCGATCACCACTTCCACCGCCTGCGGCAACATCTCGTCCGACGTTTCGTCCTCATCGTCCTCCGCGGCACCGGCGGATCCCTTGTTGTTTGCCGCACTCGCCTGACGTTCGATCTCTTGGATAATCTCATCGTCATAGATCTCTTCGGTGGTTTCGCCTTTCAGGAAATCCACCACCGATTCGATCTCTTCCATATCCACGTAACCGCCCTGAATACGCATCGGTTTGGACATACCGAGCGGCATAAACAGCATATCGCCGCGTCCGAGCAGTTTTTCCGCGCCGCCGCAATCCAAAATGGTGCGCGAGTCGGTGGCACTTGCCACCGTAAGCGACAAACGGCTGGGAATGTTCGCTTTGATCAGACCCGTAATGACGTCCACCGACGGACGTTGCGTGGCAATCACCAAGTGCATGCCGGCGGCACGCGCCATCTGTGCCAAACGCACAATGGAATCTTCCACTTCATTCTTCGCCGCCATCATCAAGTCTGCCAACTCATCGATCAAAATGAGGATCTGCGGCTTGGTTTTCAGCATATCGCTCTTTTGTGCCAAACGGTTGTATTCTTCCAAATTACGCACGTTGTTTTCCGCAAATGCCTTGTAACGTGCCAACATTTCGGTCACCGCCCAGCCCAACGCACCTGCCGCTTTGCGCGGATCGGTCACGACCGGCACCAGCAGATGCGGAATACCGTTATAAGCACCGAATTCGACCATTTTCGGGTCGATCAGCAACAACCGCACTTCATCGGGCGAAGCGCGGAACAGCACGCTTTGGATCATCATGTTGGTGCACACCGATTTACCCGAACCGGTCGTGCCGGCAATCAGCAGGTGGGGCATTTTGGCAAGGTCGGTGTACACGATATTACCGGCAATATCACGACCGAGCGCCACGGTCAACTTGCTTTTGGCGGTGGCGAATTCGGGGGCATCGATCATTTCACGCAGACCGATGGACATACGTGCACGGTTGGGCACTTCAATACCCACCGCCGCCTTGTTCGGAATCGGTGCTTCAATACGCACGCCCGTGGTGGCCAGGCGCAGAGCAATGTCGTCTGACAAACCCGTGATCTTGCTCAATTTTACACCGGCGCTGGGTTCCAGTTCATACCGTGTCACCGACGGACCGCGCGACACCGCGATCACACGGGCACTCACACCGAAATCGTTGAGCGTTTTGATGAGCAGATCGGCGGTCTGCTGTTGTTCTTGCTGTGCCACCGCCACGTTCTGTTCCTTCACCTCGTGAAGCAGAGAAATGGGCGGATAGCGGTAAGGGGGAACTCCCTCTTTCTTTTCGGTGGCTTCCGCCAATTCTTCGCCGATGGAATCATCCGCGCCGCTTTCGGCAATCGGCTCCTCTGCCAATTCGGCAAGCGGAATATTTTTGCGACCGCACTCTTTTTTCTCCTCTTTCGCCTCGGCTTCGATCGGCGCAGATTCTTCCTGCGCATATCCTTCGCCGAGATCCACATCGATCACCGACACCGCCGCCTGCTCTTCGCGCTCTTTCTCTTTCTCGTGATCAAACGCTTTCTTGCCCTTCTTTTCCGGGACAACCGTGACGGCTTCTCCGTCCGCCTCTTCCGCGGCGGCACGGCGTGCGGCCGCACGCTCTTTCATTATCGCCAGCAGTTTGGCAGGACCTTTGAACAGCACCAACACGCTGGTCTTGGTGGCAAGCATCACAAACACAAACAGCAAGAGGATCAGCACCACACTGGCCATCACGTCTTTCAACGCATATTCCAGCGGATGACCGAACAGAGCGCCGAAGGCGCCTGCACCGTACAACCCTTTGCCTCGTTGAAATGCCAAAGACAAAGCCGCGCCAAACGGTCGGTCCGCTTTGGCCGCGAGCGTATGTATGGTGCTGCCGAGCAACAGCAACAACAGCGAACTGCCAAGCGTGTGTTTCACCAGCACTTCGTGTTCCACTTCTTTTGCCAACAACACCGACACATAAATGAGAAGCGGCGGAACCAAAAACGCACAAAGTCCAAACATGCCGAACATCAAATGCCGCCACGCCGGTGTGCACATAACACAGATGAGCAACACGGCCACGGCAAACAGAATCACCGCCACCCCTTGAGAGGACAACGTAGTTTGCTTCTTGGACGTACTGCCTTTGCGTTTGGTTGATTTTTTCTTCGCCATCTCTCTAACCGTCCTTACTTTTTGTTTTCTATCATGCGATACAGCGCCGCAATCGCATCGCTGAGCGATCCCGATGCATCAATCAGACCTTCCCGTACCGCATCGTTGCCGTCCAACACACTGCCCATATCGGTGGTGAGTTCATCCGTGCTGTTGCACAGCGCGGCAAACCGTTCTTCCGACAGGTGGGAATGGTCACACACAAAACGTGCAATACGCTCTTGCATACGCTGAAAATACCGAAATGCCTGCGGCACGCCAAGCACCAATCCGTTGGTGCGCACGGGATGAATGGTCATGGTGGCGGAAGGGGCAATAAACGATTGCTTTGCCGACACCGCCAACGGAACACCGATGGAGTGACCGCCGCCCAGCACCAACGACACGGTGGGTTTTTGCATCCCGGCAATCATCTCTGCAATGGCAAGTCCCGCTTCGATGTCCCCACCCACGGTGTTGAGCAGAATGAGCAACCCTTCGATCTCAGGGCTTTCCTCGATCGCCACCAGTTGCGGCAACACGTGTTCGTATTTCGTGGTCTTGTTGTCACTGCCCAACGCATAGTGCCCTTCGATCTGCCCGATAATGGTGAGGGTGTGGATGGTATGGCGCCCGTTATCGGTCACCACCGCACCCGTTTCCACCATATCTTTCAGTTGTTCTCCCAGCACACGGCTTTCGTGTGCTTCGGGGCGTACCGCTTCGTTTTTGTAATCACACATATTCTGTCACCTCACGGGACAGTGTTCCCGTAAAGCGACGGTTTATTACACCTTGAACATGAGGTAACTGCACCCCTTCATCGCGGAAGGGACTACAAAAATCGGGTTCATCCAAATGATGTTACATCCCAAATCGCGGATATAGTCAAGTTTTCCTCCACACCGCGCAGAACACCGATACCGTCCCCATTGGTATCCTAAAACGATTGCGGATACACGTTATAGATCATCGAATTTTTCAGCCACGTGGGATAAGGCATAAAGACACCCCCCACATATTTCCATATATTGATATCTATACATCTTTACTATACCATATATCCGCGCAGAATGCAACAAAAAAAGCAGGGTTCTTCCCTGCTTTTTGTTAAGCAGAGAGGCATATCCGAACCCGATGTTAACGGGCCGATTTTCCCCTCGGCTGTGTTAAAATGCTCGTAAATCCGCAACGATCTACTGCGCTTTTGCCTTGCCGATGAAAAAATCGGCTCCGTTTACATTCTTCGACCTAAAACGAGTGGAATTTCGTGTGATTTTCGGTGCGGCGAAGGTGGCAAGGCTGTCGCCTGCCACCGACAACAAGCCGAAAAG
>JAZONO010000012.1:0-6858 GCA_045654545.1 Acutalibacteraceae bacterium | reverse complement strand
GCACTACGCGCTCATTCTCCCAATATGGATAGAATCCTAAAAAATTGGTGCTTTTTGCTCCGCCCGTTCTTGTAAGGCGGAAGCCTTACTTCGCCCGACCGAAACAAAAACCCCTCGAAATCTCCTCGCTTTGAGGTCGTAGATTTTGGGAAGAGCGGATTTTGGTTCAGCCGCGGCAAAAACGCAGCCAATACTCCCGTATTGGCGAGTATTTTAACAATGGATGAGCGAAAATCCGCCTTCCCAAAACGGAATTCCGGTTTGCATGCTCACCCTAAGGAGGATCGTTATGCCAATCAAAATTGCCGATAACCTGCCGGCCGCCAAAGTGCTGGAATCCGAAAACATCTTTGTTATGACCGAGCAGAGAGCAACGCATCAGGATATCCGTCCGTTGCGTATTGTTATTTTGAATTTGATGCCCACTAAGATCGAGACCGAAACGCAACTGTTGCGCCTGCTGGGCAACAGTCCGTTGCAGGTGGACGTGGACTTGATGCAGACCGCCACCCACATTTCGAAGAACACCTCCAAGGAACATCTGTTGGAGTTTTATCACACCTTTGATGAGTTGAAACACAACCGTTACGACGGTATGATCATCACGGGGGCACCGGTGGAAACCTATGAGTTTGAAAGCGTGGACTACTGGGAAGAACTGAAAGAGATCATGGATTGGTCGCGCGAAAACGTCTATTCCACCCTGCACATCTGTTGGGGTGCGCAGGCAGGGTTGTACCACCATCACGGTGTAACTAAGCACATGTTGCCGAAAAAACTGTCGGGCATTTTCCGTCACCGTCCGCTGGATCCGCTTCACCCGTTGCTGCGCGGATTTGACGAGGTGTTCAACATGCCCCACTCCCGTTACACCGAAGTGTCGCTGGACGATATTCGCCAAAACCCCGATTTGCAACTGCTCTCGGTATCCGAAACGGCAGGGGTCGCCATCGTGTCCACGGTGGATGCCCGTCAGGTGTTTATCACGGGGCACTTTGAATATGACCGCATGACCTTGGCCGGCGAATACACCCGTGACCAAAAGCGCGGTATCGATCCCGAAATTCCGCAAAACTACTTCCCCTCGGACGATGCCGAGATGTTGCCGCCGATGACCTGGCGCAGTCATGCGAACCTGATGTTCTCGAACTGGTTGAACTACTTTGTGTATCAGCAGACCGCCTTCAACTGGATCGACACGCCGCAAACGGAGGAATAACCATGCAAATCGTATGGCTCACCTCGCTGGGCGTGGGCGGTGCTTCGGTGTTTGGTGTTCTGCTCGGCTTTCTGTTCAAAAAAGCCACCCACAAGTTCAGCGATATCGTGTTGTCGTTCGCCGCCGGTGTGATGTTGGCCGCCGCCGTGTGCGGACTGATCCTCCCCTCGCTGGAATACGGCGGTCGTCTGCCGCTGTTGGTGACGGTGGCAGGCATTTTTGGCGGTGCGTTGTGTGTCAACGTGATCGACAAACTTGTCCCCCACCTGCACCGCATGACGGGGGTGGATCAGGAAGCGCACCCCGAACATAGTGAACAATTAAACCGTGTGCTGTTGTTCGTGATCGCCATTGCCATTCACAACCTGCCCGAAGGCATTGCCGCCGGTGTCGGGTTCGGCACGGATAACACCGTGCAAGCACTCACGGTGGCAGGTGGTATCGCCTTGCAAAACATCCCCGAAGGCATGGTGATCGTCGCCCCGATGCTGGCGGCAGGCATCTCCCCTGCACGCACTATGTGGATCGCGGTGGCCACCGGTGTGATTGAAGTGCTGGGCACCTTGATCGGGTATTTCGCCGTCAGCCTTTCCGCTGCCGTGTTGCCCTTTGCGCTGGCGTTTGCAGGCGGCACGATGCTGTACGTCATCAGCGACGAGATGATCCCCGAAACCCACGCACACGGCAGCGAGCGCGGCGCGACCTATTCACTGCTGTTCGGCTTTTGCCTGATGCTGGTATTTGACGTACTGTTGGGATAAAAGTCAACCCATTGAAGGAGTTTTCTATGCTTTTGCAACTGTTTTGGACATTTTTTAAGATCGGTTTGTTCACCTTCGGCGGTGGCTACGCGATGATTGCCACCGTGCGTGAAACGGTGGTGCAACAAAAGAAGTGGCTCACAGAAGAAGAGTTTCTGCAAATGATCGCGATTGCGGAATCCACTCCCGGTCCGATCGCTATCAACATGGCAACCTACGTGGGATTCAAGAAGCGCGGCGCGCTCGGCAGTGCGCTTGCCACCTTGGGTGTGGTGTTGCCGTCCATGCTCATCATCTTCACCATCTCGCTGTTCTTGGATGCGTTCATGACCAACCGTTTTGTGAAATACGCGTTCAACGGTATTCAATGCGCGGTGGCGTTTCTCATCATCCGCGCCGGGTGGGGCTTGCTCAAAAAAGTGCCGCACCGTCCGCTGCCGCTCGCCATTTTCGGCGGCGTGTTCCTGCTCATGATCCTGTTCGATCTGTTCGCCGTGCAATTCAGCACCATCTTCTTCATTGTGATCGGCGGCGTGATCGGCATCACCGCCTATGCGCTGATCGGCAAGGAGGGGACGAAATGATCTACCTCACCTTGTTTTTGGAATTCTTTAAGATCGGTCTGTTCACCTTCGGCGGCGGCTACGCCATGATCCCGTTGGTGGAGGAAACGGTGTTGCAACACGCGTGGCTGACACAAGCGGAATTTTACAATTTCATCGGCGTGTGCGAATCCACCCCCGGCCCGATCGCCATCAATATGGCCACCTATGTCGGTGCCATCCAGGGCGGCCCGTTCGGCAGTATTTTTGCTACACTCGGCGTAGTGCTCCCCTCTTTTCTCATCATTTTGCTGATCGCCTCGGTGATGAAAACCTTCACCGAAACGCGCGGTTTTCGTGGATTTATGCGCGGCGTGCAACCCGTCATTTCGGCGCTGATCCTTTCCACGGGTCTGCTGTTACTTGTGAAAGCAATCGGATACGTGTCGCTCACCGTGTTTTCGGTAAATTGGATCGCGCTGGTCATTTTGGCGTTACTCACAGGTGTGTATTGGCTGTGCCTGAAAGCGTTTAAGAAAAAACTCACCGCCATTCAACTCATTTTGCTGTCGGCGGTGCTCGGCATTGCGGTGTCGTGGCTGTTCGAGGTGCTGTAACATGTATTATGTACACGATCGAGCTGGGAAAAAGCGGATTGCAAGTGCCTGCCGTTGCGGTGGGATTGCATGCGTTTTGGCGACAAAACGGTGAAAGAGATCGAAGAATTGCTCGACATAGCGCTTGCAAACGGGGCAAATTTCTTTGATCACGCAGACATTTACGGCGGCGGTCGCAGTGAGCGTATCTTTGCCGATGCACTCACCCCTGCACGGCACGACCAACCTCACACGCCTGGCCGATTGCCTCAAAGCGACAGAGGTCACCCTCTCGCGTGAGGATTGGTATGAGATCTACAAAGCGGCCGGAAACGTCTTGCCGTAAGCAAAAGCCACCCCTAGGGGTGCGCGCCATGTTGGCAAATTGCCCGAAAACGGCCCTTTTTCCGTAATAATGCGTTAAAAATCTGCGGTACGCGACAGCGTTACCGCGGATTTTCGCCTTTTCTTACCAAAAAACTTCTCGTTTTCGGGTGCCGTGCAGTTTTGTAGGGATTCGGTTGGATACTCCGCGCCGCCAAAAAACGCAGGAATACTGGTGTATTGCGAGGCTTTTTGGCAAGCGGTGTGCCAACCGAACCCGAAAAACCAATTTTCAATATGGTGCACACCCCTAAGGGTGGCTTTTGTTATCCTACTGTAATCTTTATATCGCCCGTGTCGGTGGTGATCTCACACCGTCCGCCCGTCACGGATTTCGGCACGTCCACACGTCCCGTATCGGTGCTCGTGATGAACACCTTTTCGGTCAGAAGTGTTCCTTTCACGTCCCCCGTGGACGTTTCCAACCACAGTTCGGCGGCATCACACAAGGTCAATGTCACATCTCCTGTGTCGCGTTCAATAAAAATCTGTTTTTCGGCAACCACGTTTTTGAGAGTGGTATCCCCCGTCGTGCCCTCCGATTTCAGGTTGCGGCAGGTCACGTTGGTAAAATATGACTTGCCTGTCGATACTTTCATCGTCACGTCTCCCATGCACGCAACATCCGTTGCCGTAATCTTCCCCGTAGATGCCACAAGCGAAAGCGACGATGCCGTAATGTTTTCGGTCGTAATGTCCCCCGTGCTCGTTTTGATCTTCACGTCACCCGTTGCCGAAGCACGGTAGATAATGTCCCCTGTAGTCAATGCAACATCCACATTCTTAAAAGAAAAATCAGCAGGAATATTCACCCGGCCCGTGTGGGAATCCAAGGCGAGCGAACCGTATTCCCCTGCAGGGAGATACACCGTGATCGTCGGCGATTGGAACGAGATGCCGATATAATGATACCATTTGCGCGTATCCCGCTGCTCAATTTTGAGAATACCGTCCTGCACCGTCACCGCGTGTTGCTGACGTTCCGATTCAAAGCACTCCACCGTTACCTGTCCGTCTTCGGCAGGCAGAAACGTGATTTTTGCCGTACTCGCGGTCAATACAATGTCGGTAAAATCACCGCCCACAATGTGCGTGTTGGTACTAAACTTATCGGTAGACAGTTTCATAAAATCCCATCCTATCATCGTCATCGCTCCCACAAACAGTCCGCCGCCGATCACGATCGTGATCACCGCGGCAATTATCCATTTTTTCATTATGCTCCCCCCTTTTTCGCCAGGCGGTTTTTAGTGGACAGCACCGCCGCTTTTGTCAGCAACATAAGCCCTTTCGTTGCCGCACGGCACCCGAAAAAGGCAAATACGGAGAGCCCCGTACACACAAACCCTGCGGCAATCGACACCAATCCTGTGGGAACAAAACCGCCCACCGCAAAGCCAACACCGCCCACAATACAACCGAAGGCGGAACCGACCAGCGCGGCAAACACCGCCCACAGCGAAACCACAATCGACCACGATGCCACGTACAGCGAAAACGCCACCGCGAACGCCGCGATCAACAGCGAACCCCAAACGGGGGCGCCAACGACCAACAGTACGATCGCCCATGTGGGAAGATGCTTTTTGGGGCGGATCTTCTCTTTCACCAACTTGGTAAGCGGCGTTTCCGCAATAATCTGTGCCGCAATCTCCTCCACCGAGCCGATCGCCACCGTCGCTTCTTCTTCAGAAACACCATCCTCCATACGGTCGTCGATCATCTCACCATAAAACGCCAGGCGTTCCTCCACGTCCGCCGACGGCAAGCCGCCGAGCGCTTCACACAGTTGTGCCAAAAACGCACCCTTTGTCATGTTCGTTCCCCCTCCTTCGTAACAAATCGATAAATCGAAAGCATCTCGTTCCAATCCTCTTTGAATTCCTCGATCCGCGCCACACCCAATGCTGTGATGCGGTAATATTTGCGCAACCGCCCGTCATGCTCTGCTGTGCGCACCGTCAGCATCTGCGCCGTTTCCAAACGCTTCAAAATGGTGTATAATGTGGATTCGGACAGTTCGATATACGGCTTCATATCCTTAATGATCTTGTAGCCGTAGGAATCTTCATCCCGAATGGCCGCCAACACGCACACATCCAGCAAACCGCGTTTCAGTTGAATATCCATACCATACCTCCCCTCGTGTAATACATCGTATCGCGAAGTATATGATTTGTCAAGAGTTTTTTGCATACTTTCAATGTAAGTTCAAATTTTGCCCGCAGTAGACAAAGAAAAGAGCCGATGAAGAATCAAACGATTCCTCATCGGCTTTTCGTTATTACTCAAAGGAAACGGGCTTGGTTTCGCCTGTGGCGAATGCGTTGGGGCCAGGGTCTGACATTGAAAAATACATTTTTGCGGCTTTAGTTGTGCCGAAATCACGGTTGGAGCCGGAGTTCTGCACCTTGTTAAAGGCGTCGCGGAACATTTGATTGTGCGCTTCCTCGCGGTTCAAGAGAAAATCAATGGTCTCGCGCACCTTCTTGTCGTCGATCTGGCGATAAAGGTATTCGTAAACCACCTTTGCGCGCTGTTCGGACGCGATATTGCTGAGCAGATCGGCGCAAAGATCTCCCGTAACCGTCACGTAATCACCCGTCCAGGAATAACCCGAAGCGTTGATCAGACCGGGGTTCAGTCCGAGGAGCACGTGGGATTGAATCTCACCGCAGGGTACCTTCTCGGCATCCACGTCGTGACCGTTTAAGAGATTGATGGTCTGCGCCACCATCTCCATGTGCCCCAGCTCCTCCGCCGCAATGTCAAGGAACAGATCCTTGATCTCGGGGTCTTTGATTCGAAAGCTCTGGGACATATACTGCATCGCCGCCTTCAGCCCGCCGTTGCCGCCACCAAGCTGTTCCTGCAAAAGCGCCGCATACTGCGGGTTCGGTCTCTCCACCGCCACGGGATGAAAAAGCATCTTTTCGTGTTTGAACATAATTCTACCTCCGTTTGTTTGATATTAGATATTCTTTCCAATTCGGAGATGGATATTCAAACGCACTGCAAATAGACCCCCTGTATTCAAAGAAAAATAGTAGGTTGTGATGTCAGTGGCGAATGGGTTGAAATAAACGATTAAATATAATTATAAAAAACACCGAAACTACAAGCCGTTCTCTTAATTTGAGAACGGCTTGATTAGTCTTGCACTAGTGCAAGACTTTACCCAAAAATGAAACTGTAGTTAATAGCAATACGGATTTTGACACAAAAAACAAAGAAAAGCCCCTGAAAACAAGGACTTTTCTTTGTATCAACGAATGTTGATGATTATGAAGATGACGGCTAATTTTGATACAAAAATCGGGAGGGGGGTCAAATTTCTCGGTTTTTGGGGTTAGGGG
>JAZONO010000011.1:0-18243 GCA_045654545.1 Acutalibacteraceae bacterium | reverse complement strand
GGACATCGGTCCGTCGGGCAAACTGCTCAAACCGCTGGGCGACTTGGATTTCGAGGATGCGGTGGCGCTGTTCGGCGAAACGGTGAAACTCGGGGTGAAATACGGGGTCGATCTCATTTTGATCGAAACCATGAACGATAGTTACGAAACCAAAGCGGCGGTGCTGGCCGCCAAGGAGAATTGCGACCTGCCGATTGTGGTGTCCAATGCCTACGGCGAGGACGGCAAGTTGATGACGGGTGCCACCCCTGCGGCGATGGCAGCGATGCTTCAAGGCATGGGGGTGGATGCCATCGGCGCCAACTGCTCGCTTGGCCCGAGCGGCTTGCGCCCCGTGGCGGAAGAGTTACTTCGCGTGTCCTCCGTCCCCGTTTTGTTGATGCCCAATGCCGGTCTGCCCCGTGTGGAGGAGGGGCGCACCGTGTTTGACGTGACACACACCGCCTTTGCGGCAGAGGTGGCGGCATTGGCCGCCGACGGCGTGCGTGCGGTGGGCGGCTGTTGCGGCACCACCCCTGCCTATATTGCGGCGGTGACGACGGAATTGCGAAAATGTACCCCTAAAGAGATTTTGCCAAAGCAGGACACGGTGGTGTCCTCTTATACCCACGCGGTGACCTTCGGTGCACGCCCCGTGTTGATCGGTGAGCGCATCAACCCCACGGGCAAAAAGCGGTTTAAGCAAGCTTTGGTGGAAAACGACGTGGATTACATACTGGCGGAAGGGGTCAATCAGCAGGAAAAAGGCGTGCACATTTTGGATGTGAACGTGGGATTGCCGGAGATTGACGAGGTGGCAATGCTTCGCACGGTGGTGTGCGAATTGCAAGCCGTGTCCAACCTGCCGTTGCAGATCGACACCGCCGATGCGGCGGCAATGGAAGCGGCATTGCGCCGCTACAACGGCAAACCGCTGATCAATTCGGTCAACGGAAAAGCGGAAAGTATGGCGGCGGTGTTTCCGCTGGTGAAGAAGTATGGCGGCACGGTGATTGCGCTCACGCTGGATGAACACGGCATTCCTGCGGATGCCGCAGGTCGGGTGGCGATTGCGCGGCGCATATTGGACGTTGCCGCCCAGTACGGCATCGACAAAAAGGACATTGTGTTCGATACGCTCGCGATGACGGTCAGCGCAGACGACGGGGCGGCGCTTGCCACCTTGGGTGCGTTGCGGCAGATTCGGGAAGAACTCGGCTGTCACACCTCGCTCGGGGTGTCCAACGTGTCCTTCGGTTTGCCGCAACGGGATGCCATCAACAGCACCTTCTTTGCTCTGGCACTTGAAAACGGGCTGTCTGCCGCCATTATGAATCCCTATTCCGCGGATATGATGCGCACCTACTACACCTATAACGCGCTCAAAGGCTTGGATGCGAATTGCGCCGCCTACATTGAAGCGGCGGCCACCTTCGCCACGGTGGGAACGACTGCGCCTGCGCCCGTGTGGGGGGAGATGGGCGGCTCGGCACTGCAACGCGCCATCGCCAAGGGGATGAAAGAGCGCGCAGGGGAGATCACACAGGAACTTCTGAAAACTACCCCCCCGTTGGACATCGTGCAAAACGAAGTGATTCCTGCGCTCAACACGGTGGGGGTCGGGTTTGAAAACAAGACGGTGTATCTGCCGCAACTGCTGATGAGTGCCGAGGCGGCAAAGACCGCGTTCGAGCAGATCAAAGCCTCCATGACAAGCGGCGAAAAGCCGCCTGTGAAAGGGCGGTTTGTGCTGGCGACGGTGCAGGGCGACATTCACGACATCGGCAAAAACATCGTGAAACTGCTCCTCGAAAACTACGGATTCGAGGTATACGACCTCGGTCGTGACGTACCGCCCGAAACGGTGGTGGAAACGGTGATCGCCACCCGAGCACCGCTGGCAGGGCTCAGCGCGCTGATGACCACCACCGTCCCTGCGATGGAGGAAACGGTGCGGCTTTTGAAAGAACGTGCCCCTTGGTGCAACATTGTGGTGGGCGGTGCGGTGCTCACGGCGGAGTATGCCGCGCGCATCGGTGCAGACCATTACGCGAAAGATGCGATGGAAACCGTCCGCTATGCGGAAAAAATAGTGAGTGAGTAAAAAAGATGCTGTTCCCCACGAGGAACAGCATCTTTTTCACGTTTTACGGTATTCTGTGGGAGTGACACCGAACTGCGCTTTGAAGCAGCGGTTGAAACTGCGCAGGGAGGTGTAGCCGCTGTCCACCCCGATCCGGCGTGCTTGTGCATGAAACATATAAAGCCCTCCCTTTTTGAAAAGAGGGGGCAGATACCAAAACCTGCCCCCCTTGTTGTATTAAACGTTAAAGCGGAACAGCACGATGTCGCCGTCCTTCATCACATATTCTTTGCCTTCCGAGCGGACAAGGCCTTTTTCTTTGGCGGCGGTCATGGAACCGCATGCCATCAAGTCGTCATAGGCAATGACTTCGGCACGGATGAAGCCGCGCTCGAAATCGGTGTGGATCTTACCTCCCGCCTGCGGCGCTTTGGTGCCGTCGGTGATGGTCCACGCGCGCACTTCGGGTTGTCCTGCGGTGAGATAGGAGATGAGCCCCAGCAAGCGGTAACTCGCTTGGATCAAACGGTCCAGACCGGAATGGGACAGACCGAGTTCTTCAAGGAACATGACCTTTTCTTCCGCATCCATATCGGCGATGTCGGCTTCCATCTGCGCACAGATGGGCAACACCTCCGCGTTTTCGGCGGCGGCGAGCGCCTGCACCTTTTGGAACAACGGGTTGTCGTTTAAACCGCCCGTGAAGTCGCTCTCGCTTAAATTTGCGGCATAGATCACGGGTTTCGCGGTGAGCAACGGCGTGGTGGCGAGGATCGCCTCCTCTTCGGGGGAGGTGATGAGCGCACGCGCCGGCTTGCCGTCGGTCAATCCCTGCAACACGGTTTGGAGATAGTCGTATTCGCCCTGCAACGTCTTGTCGCCCTTCAGCGCCTTGGCGGTGCGGTCAATACGGCGCTCCATCGTTTCCATATCGGCAAAGATGAGTTCCAGATTGATGGTTTCAATGTCGCGCAGAGGGTCCACACTGCCTTCCACGTGGATGATGTCGTCGTCCTCAAAGCAACGCACCACGTGCACGATGGCATCCACCTCGCGGATGTTGGCAAGAAATTTGTTGCCCAGTCCTTCACCGCGGCTGGCACCCTTCACCAGACCGGCGATGTCCACGAATTCGATCACCGCCGGGGTGATCTTCACGGGATTATACATCTCTGCCAGACGGTCAAGGCGCTCGTCCGGCACCGCCACCACGCCCACGTTGGGGTCGATGGTGCAGAAGGGGTAGTTCGCGCTTTGTGCGCCTGCGTTGGTGATGGCGTTAAACAATGTGGATTTGCCGACGTTCGGCAACCCGACGATACCGAGTTTCATATATATACTCCTTAAATTGCATTTTACCGATTTATTATAGCGTATACCGCCGTATTTTGCAAGGGGGAGAGGGGAGAAAAGTGCGCAGCCTTGCAAAATACGTCGAGTGGTATGTGAAAAGCAGCCATCCTTTTTTGGATGGCTGCCCTTTTACGCTTGCAACTCCTTCATGTGGAAGAATTCGCCTTTCAGTGCCATCAACTCGTCGTAGGTGCCGAACTCCACACAGCGCCCGTCCTTGATGACGGCGATCTTGTCGGCATCCATGATGGTGGACAGGCGGTGCGCCACGATGAAGGTGGTGCGATCCTTTGAGAGCGCGTTGATCGCGTTTTGGATCTCACGTTCGGACACGGTGTCCAGCGCCGAGGTGGCTTCATCGAACAGAATGATGCGCGGATTGCGGATGATGGCACGCGCGATGGCGATGCGTTGCCGCTGTCCGCCCGACAGTTTACTGCCGTGCTCGCCCACCACCGTGTTCACCCCGTTCGGGAGTGACCGCACGAGATCGCCGAGGTTTGCCGCCTCAATGGCATCCCACAGTTGTTGCTTGGTCACACCCGGCATACCGTAGGTGATGTTATCTTTGATCGTGCCGGAGAAGAGAATGCTGTTTTGCGGCACCACCGCCAAGTGGCGGCGATAACTGCGCAGATCCAGTTCGGACATATCCTGCCCGTCCAGCAACACGCGTCCGGCGTTGGGGTGGTTGAACCCGATGACGAGATTGAGCACGGTGGATTTGCCCGAACCCGAAGGGCCGACCAACGCGATGGTCTCGCCGGCATTCACCGTGAGATCCAATCCGCTGAGCACACGGGATTTGGAATCGTATTCAAACGCCACGCCCTGGAACTCGAATTTACCCTCCACGCTTTTCACACGCTTTTTGCCGCGGTTGACCTCCACGTCGGGGGAAGACAGGATCTCACCCACCGAGCGCACCGATTCGATGCCTTTGGTGAAAATGGGCAACAGGCTGAGCAGGGCGGAGATCTGCCCCACCAAGGTGGCAAAATAGCTTTGATACATCACCACGTAACCGACGGTGAGGTCGCCTTTCACCGCGAGGAAGGAGGTGAACGCCAGGCAAAGCAACTGGAATCCTTGGAACACGACGTAACTTGCCGACACAAACAACTGTTGCAACACATCCAGACGGTACCCTTTTTCTGCCACCAATTTCAGTTGCCGTGTCATACGGCGCACTTCTTTGTCCTCCAGCGCGTGGGCGCGCGCCACGGGCACTAGTTCTTCCATCTCCATCACGGTGGCGGAGGTGCGTTCCATTTCGGCACGGAAGGCGTGGTTGCGGCGCCCCATATCCTTGCGGAATGCGAACATCAGCACCGCGCCGAGCGGTGCACAGGCAAGGAAGAAGAAAAACACGGTGATGTTGGTGGTGAGCACCGCGACCAAGGCAACGGTGATGTTGACGATGATGTTGAGTATATTTGAGAAGAGGGTAGAGGACAACCCTTCGATGGATTCGACGTCACGCATGACCTTGGATTGAATACGTCCCGATTCCATCTCCTTGTGAAACCCGATGGAGAGTTGTTGCAGTTTGCGCACCATCGCGCCGCGCAATCCGGCTTCGATACTGCGGGTGGACAAACTCAAAAAGTGCACGTGCAAATAGTGGGTGGGAATGTTGAGCAGCACCAATCCGAGTTCCAACAACAGCCAGAACAGAATGGATTGCCACGCGTCGGGTCCGCCGACGGTGACGCGGTCGATCACCCGTTCGGTGACAACGGGAAGGAACCACACAGGGCTGGTCTTGATGAGAAAGAAAAAGGCGGACAGCAGAAGATGAAGATAGTGTCCGCGATAAAAGCGAAAAAGTACCCCCATTGGCTTTGCGTGCGGATTACTGTAGGTTTTGAGCAAGGTTTTCTCTTGCTTTGCCACATCCGCATCGGTAAACGGCGTTTTTTCGCGCAGTTCCCGAATGTGGAACGGCACGAAGGAACAGGCTCTCGTTGGCTTTTTTGACGGACGTTTTTTGCTCACGGAAAACAACCTCCCTCGGGGAACAGACAGTTTCAGCGGTCACCCTTAAAATAGCCTTTACCGCCCGCAAAGTCAATGGGTTTTGCACAAAAAGTTGCACAATTTTTGCGCGGCGGATTTGGGCAAAAAACAGCAGCCGTACGGTGGCTGCTGTTTTCCTTACTCCTCTTTTCCTGCGCCGCAGCATTTTTTGTATTTCTTGCCGCTTCCGCAGGGGCACGGGTCGTTGCGCCCAATCTTTTGATTGGCGGTTTTGCGCACGGTACGGTTTTGCGCCGTGCCGTCCCCCGACGTGCCGGTGGCTTTGGCCACCTGCTCACGCTTGGGCTCTTCGTGGGTGCGGATCTGCGCCAGCAACACGCCGCGCGCCGTGTCCTCGCGGATGGAGGCGATCATCTGATCGAACATATCAAAGCCTTCCAAGCGGTAGGCGGTGACGGGATCGTGCTGACCGTAGGCACGCAGGTGAATGCCGCGGCGCAACTCGTCCATATTGTCGATGTGATCCATCCAGTAGCGGTCCACGTTGCGGAGCAGCACCACGCGTTCCAACTCGCGCATCATCCCTTCGCCGTACTGTTCTTCCTTCGCCGCATAGATCTTGTCGGCACGTTCGAGCAGCGGTGCGGTAAGCGTCTCGCGTTCCAAATCTTCCAATTCCTGTGCGGTGAAACGGAAATCCTCCGCACGGGCGAGCCATCCGTGATAATATTCGCGCAGACCGTTCAGGTTCCACTCCTCGCGTTCCTCGCCGGCGGTGTACTGTGCCACCTGACTTTCGATGGATTCGCGGATCATATTGCGGATCTTTTCGCCCAGATCGTCGCCGTCCAGCACCTGATCGCGCTGGGAATAGATGATCTCGCGCTGGCGGTTCATCACGTCGTCATATTGCAACACGTCGCGGCGGATACCGAAGTTGCGTTCCTCCACGCGCTGTTGTGCGCTTTCGATGGTACGGGTGAGCATCGCGTTTTCAATGGGGGTGTCCTCGTCCACGCGCAACACATCCATCAACGCCGTGATGCGATCACCTGCAAACAGACGCATCAAGTCATCCTCCAACGAAAGGAAGAAACGGGAGGTGCCGGGGTCGCCTTGACGACCGGCACGACCACGCAACTGGTTATCGATACGGCGCGATTCGTGGCGCTCGGTGCCAAGAATGCACAAACCGCCTGCCGCGCGCACCGCATCGGCTTCGGGTTTAATGGCGGCTTTGTGTTTCGCCTCCAGCTCGGCATACAAACGGCGCGCTTCCAGGATTTCCTCGTTGTCTGTTTCGCCGTAACCGGTGGATTCCACAATCAATTCTTCGGGCGTGCCCATGCGGCGCATTTCGGATTTTGCCAAAAATTCCGCATTACCGCCGAGCATAATGTCGGTGCCGCGTCCGGCCATGTTGGTGGCGATGGTGACCGCACCGATCTTACCGGCTTGCGCCACAATCTCCGCTTCACGCTCGTGCTGTTTCGCATTGAGCACTTCGTGCGGAATGCCGCGTGCTTTGAGCATTTTGGACAGCACTTCGGATTTTTCAATCGACACCGTGCCCACCAGCACGGGTTGCTTTTTGGCATGGCGTTCCTCGATTTCGCGGATGACGGCGCGGAACTTCGCCAACTCGGTTTTGTACACCTGATCCCCCAGATCTTCGCGGATCATGGGACGGTTGGTGGGAATGGACACCACGTCCAGGCGGTAGATCTGTTGAAATTCGGTCTCTTCGGTCATCGCCGTACCCGTCATACCCGACAGTTTGCGATACAGACGGAAGAAATTTTGGAAGGTGATGGTGGCGAGGGTCTTGCTTTCCCGTTCCACCTTCACGTTTTCTTTGGCTTCGATCGCCTGGTGCAACCCTTCGTTGTAGCGGCGGCCGATCATCAAACGTCCCGTGAATTCGTCCACGATGATGACCTGATCGTCCTTCACCACATAATCCACGTCGCGTTGCATCACACCGCGTGCCTTAATGGCTTGGTTGATATGGTGAAGCAGGGTGCCGTTGTCGGGATCCATCAGGTTTTCCACCCCGAAATGGGTCTCCGCTTTCTTCACACCGGCTTGAGTGAGGGTGGCGGTGCGCGCCTTTTCATCCACAATGTAGTCGCCGTCCACCACGTCTTGGTTTTCCTTGGCATCCATTTCCTTAATGCGGAAGGCGCGGAGCCGCTTGGCAAATTCGTCCGCGCGGTTATACAAATCGGTGGATTTGTCCCCCTGCCCCGAAATGATGAGAGGGGTACGCGCTTCGTCGATCAAGATCGAGTCCACTTCGTCCACGATGGCAAACGCGTGTCCGCGTTGCACCTTGCGGTCTTTATAAATCACCATGTTGTCGCGCAGGTAATCAAAACCCAACTCGTTGTTGGTACCGTAGGTGATATCGGCTTCGTATGCCGCTTTGCGCGCATCGTTGGGCAGGTCGTGTTGCACCAACCCCACCGTAAGACCGAGATAGCGATACACCTTGCCCATCCATTCGCTGTCGCGGCGCGCCAGATATTCGTTCACCGTGACGATGTGCACACCGTGCCCCGTGAGGGCGTTCAAATAGGCAGGCAGGGTGGCAACCAGCGTTTTGCCTTCACCTGTTTTCATTTCGGCAATGCGCCCTTGATGCAACACAATACCGCCGATGATCTGCACGGGGAAGTGGGTCATCCCCAGCACACGGGTGGAGGCTTCGCGGCAGGTGGCAAACGCTTCGGGCAGAATGTCATCGGTGGTTTCGCCTGCCGCCAAACGGGCTTTCAGCACCGCCGTCTGACCGCGCAACTCCTCTTCACTCATGGCGCGGTAGGTGGTCTCCAACGCCAACACTTTATCGCACAGCGGTTGAATGCGTTTCAACTCACGCTTGCTGTAATCGCCGAACAAGGCTTTCAACAGTCCCATGATACGGAAATCCCCTTATATATAGTATACCGATAAGTATATCACGTTTTTTTGCAAATGGCAACCGCCGCAGGCAGTTTTTACACAATGTTTTCATTTGCTTTATTCGCTAAAATTACACACCGTTTTTCGTGAGAAGTGCCAAGGTGACACCGAACGCCAAAAAGGGCTTGAAAAAAGGCGGCGGTCTCCCCCTGCCGACGAGGTGGAGGAAACGGGGCGCTATGCCGCGGTGTATGCGGTGCTGGATATGATTTCGCCGTGGACACCCGGTCGTTACCGCCCCGAAACGCCGGATGCGTGGATGAGCGATCATTTGGCGCGCGACCTTGCATATATCCAAAAAAGTGGGCAAGAATATCAACCCGTGTTGCACGCCGGTTTTACGTGGAGCAATTTCCAAAACGGCGTTGTTACCTGTCACAACCGAAAGGGGTGTACAAAGAGGGGGCAGGTTTTGTCAAGCAGACCTTCTCGATTTCCGATACGCTTTACGGGCGCACGGTCACGGCGGTGGCGGTGACCTACGACGCCGCAGGCGAAGCATTCTTTAAGGCATATTTGGATGATATCATCCTGCAAAAATAAGGAGGAAAGCAACATGAAACTGGGAGTATTGACCGTTCCGCTGCAGGGGATTGCGGCAGAGCAGGCATTTGAGTATCTGCACGGCTTGGGCGTGCAGTGCGTGGAACTCGGCACGGGTGGCTATACCAACCACAATCACTGCAACCCCGACGTGTTGCTCGGCGACGAGAGCAAGGTTGCGGAGTTGAAAGCCCAACTCGCCAAGAACGAGTTGACGGTGGCGGCGCTTTCTTGCCACGGCAACCCCGTGCATCCGAACAAGGATCGCGCGGCGGCGGATCACGCGGTGTTTGTGCAGACCTGTCGGTTGGCACAGAAGTTGGGCGTGGACACCATCGTCACCTTCTCGGGTTGCCCCGGCGACAGCGAGGGTTCGAAGTATCCCAACTGGGTCACCTGCAGTTGGCCGGAGGATTACGGCAAGATTTTGGATTGGCAGTGGAACGAAGTGCTGATCCCCTATTGGAAAGAGGCGGTGAAGATTGCCGCGTCCTATGATGTGAAGAAGATCGCGTTGGAGTTGCACCCCGGTTTCTGCGTGTATAACCCGGCCACCCTGTTGCGCCTGCGTGAAGCGGTGGGCGATATGATCGGTGCGAACTTCGATCCCAGCCACTTGATCTGGCAGGGGATGGATCCCGTGGCGGCGCTCAAATCTCTGCGCGGTGCGGTGTATCACTTCCACGCCAAGGATACGCGCGTGGATAAATATAACGTGGCGCAAAACGGCGTGTTGGATACCGGCTCGTACGGCGATCTGTCGGCACGCAGTTGGGTGTTCCGCACGGTGGGCTACGGCACCGAAACCAAAACGTGGAAAGATCTGATCTCCACCCTCGCGATCATCGGCTATGAGGGGGCGGTCAGCATCGAGCATGAGGACGGCTTGATGAGCCCGCAGGAAGGGCTTGAAAAAGCCATCTCCTTCCTCAAAGATATCCTCATCACCGAAGATCCTGCCGCTATGTGGTGGGTGTGACGAAAAACACAAAGATGCCCTCGGCAACGCCGAGGGCATCTTTACTATATACCTTATCACATGTTTTCCACGGCATCAATAGCGAGGGTGTCCAGATGCAGCAACAGCATGCGGCGCACCAAGGTCATCAGCCACAGCCACGACTGTTTCTTTTCGGCATCCTCTTCGCCTAACACATGGTTGTCGTGATAGAACTTCGAGAACAGCGAGGCGAGTTGATACGCGTTGTCACACAGGAAACTCGGGGCTTTTTCCGTAAGCGCACGGCGAAACACCTCGCCCGACAACAACAGTTTCAGCACGATATCGCGCTCGGTGTCGGAGTAGATGCCGCAAATGCCGCCCTCGGTGGCGGTCGCCTTTTTCAGCACCGAGTTGATACGGGTAACGGTATAGAGCAGATAGGTACCCGTTTTGCCCTCAAATGCCAAGAACTTATCCAGATCAAACACGTAGTCACGCGCAGGGTTGTTTTGCAGATCGCCGAATTTCACCGCGGCAATACCCACCTTCTGCGCGAGCTGTTGCTTTTCCGCTTCGTCCGACTCGTTCAGATAGGAGGATTCGCGCAGTTTGTCATACGCCGCGGCGGTGGCGGTGGCAAGCAGGTCGTTCAACTGCATCACGCCGCCGTCACGGGTTTTGTACGGCTTGCCGTCCGCCCCGTTCATCGTGCCGAACCCAAGGAAGTCCAACGTCACGTCATCCCCCACCAAAGCGGCTTTCTTCGCGGCGCGGAACACCTGCTCAAAGTGCAAGCCCTGACGTGCATCGGTGAGATACAGCATACGGTCGGGCGCAAAATCCTTTTGCCGTTGCAAAATGGTGGCAAGGTCGGTGGTCTCGTAGGTGATCGAGCCGTCGGTCTTGCGGATGATGATGGGCGGCATCGGGGCGGTATCCTCTTCGGTCGCCACGTCCAACACCTCGGCACCGTCGCTTTCACGCAACAGCGCACGGTCGGCAAGGATATCCATCAGTTCGGGCACGTAGCGGTCGGCATCGCTTTCGCCGTACCAATACTCAAAATCCACGTTCAGCTTTTCATACGCGGCACGGATGTCACCCACCGAAACCTTTAAGATCTCTTTCCACAGCGCGAGGTAACCGGGACGTCCGTTTTGCAGTTCAAACGTCGCCTGATGGGCGCGGTCGCGGAAATCCTCGTCGGTTTTTTTGCGTGCCGAAGCGAAGGGATAGATCTCGTTGAGCGAGGCGGCATCCAGCGCAGGAACGGTGTCGTGTGCAGGATCAAAGTCCTTCCTAAAGCACGCCCAGTCGGGATGACGGTCGTGCAACTCTTCGATCACCAAGCCCATCGGGGTGCCCCAGTCGCCCAGATGCACGTCGCCGATGGCGGTGTGACCGCACACACGGGTCAGGCGTTTGAGCGCTTCTCCGATGATGGCGGAACGCAGGTGACCGATGTGAAGCGGTTTTGCCACGTTCGGTCCGCCGTAGTCGATCACCACCGTTTCGGGGGTTTCGGCCTGCGGCACGCCCAAGTGCTCGTCCGCCGCGAGGGCGGTCACCGCCGCGAGCAGGGCTTCGTCGGTCAGCGACAGGTTAATAAAGCCGGGACCGGCAATGTCCACCTGACGGAACTGTGTGTCCTCGCGCAACAGCGCCGCCACGTCCTCCGCAATGGCACGAGGGGCTTTGTGGTGCAGTTTCGCACCGGCAAGCGCACCGTTGCATTGGAATTGGCACAGGTCGGCGCGGTCGGACACCGTCACGGTGCCGAGCGACGGATCATACCCGGCCTTCGCAAAGGCGGCGGCAACGGTATCGGTCAAATGTGCAGTAATGGTTTTCATGAGAGATGGGTCCTTTCTATCGTGATGTGTAACGTGTTTTCCATGGCTTGTCCGCCGAGCGTGAGGGTATAGGCGAGGAACATCTCGCCGCCTTGCTCGTCCACTCGTCGTCGGAAGGTGTGGGTGAGGGTGGTCACCTCAAACGTGCCGTAGGGAGTGCCGTAGTCGCTTTGGCACCGCGCGCCGGGACGCATCTGCAATCGCGAGGAAAACGCACCTCGTCGGTCCACCGTCACGCCGTCTGCCGTTGCCGTGACGGTCACGGTGGCGTTGGCGCCGTCGTTGTCCTGCTCGGTGTAGCACAGGCGCGCGGTGTCGCCTTGCAATGCCAGCGTGCCGACGATGTCTTGTGTCACGGTATCCGTTTGTCCGTCGAACACCTGTGTGCCCACGATGCGGATTTTCACGTCCACGGCGTTCCCTCCTTCCGCATATAAAAAGGAATAATTTATCAAGTGCATAGTATAACACAGTTTTTCCCCCTGTGCAAGTGCTTTTGCAAAAGCCGTAAAAAAATGTAAAAAAACACTTGACGAATGGGATTCCCTGTGTTATAATAAGCCTTACCTCAAATGGGGGTTTATTTTTTGTGCCCATTTTGCGGGTGCAACCCCCTTGTTCGAGGGAGGCTAAAAAATCTATTAAGAATGGAGATGCCGTAATGCGAGTGAAGATCACTTTGGCTTGCACCGAATGCAAGCAGCGCAACTACAACACCATGAAGAACAAGAAGAACGACCCCGATCGCTTGGAGATGAGCAAGTATTGCCGTTTTTGCCGTAAGCACACGGTGCATCGCGAAACGAAGTAATACAACGACGACAGGAGGAAACAAACCATGATTTTTTGGGGATTTGTTATGTGGTTCGTCGGCGCAGTCGCCGCGATCATGTCTCTTCTCGTCTCGGCACAGGGTATCGCGGATAAGTTGGAGTTCTTTGGTTGGACGTATTTTGCCCATCTTGTGAACCCGAACTACCTCACCACCCGTAAAGTGGTGTTCGCCGTGGGTTTGTTGCTGGTCATCGTCGGTTTGATTGTGTTCTTTATCGGTCGTGCCAAGGTGCGCCGTACCGGTGAACAGGAGAAAGTCGGCGCCGGCGCCATCAAGTTCTGGCGCGATGCGAAGGGCGAGTACAAGAAGATCACCTGGCCGACCTTTAAGACGGTGGTAAAGAATACGGGCATCACGCTCATTATGTGTGCGTTGGTGGCGGTGTTCATTATCCTGGTGGACATCGGTTTGTCCGCCTTGGTGGACTTGTTTTTGAAGCTGAAGAAGTAAGCGTATAAGCGGAAGGAAGGTACCCCATGGCAGAACAGGCAAAATGGTATGTGGTGCACACCTTTTCCGGTTACGAAAACAAGGTGGCAACCAATCTCGAAACGATCGTCGAGAACCGCAAACTGCAGGATTGGATTCACGAGATCCGCGTGCCGACCGAAATCGTCAGCGAAACCAAAGACGGCAAGACCCGTGAGGTGGAACGCAAGTTGTTCCCCGGGTACGTGTTGGTGAAGATGGTTATGACCGACGAATCCTGGTACGTGGTGCGCAACACCCGCGGTTGCACGGGCTTTGTCGGTCCGAACGGTAAACCCATCCCGCTCACCGAACAAGAGTTGGCGACGCTGGGTATCGAACGGTACGAAGTCGAGATCGACTATCAAGTCGGCGACACGGTGCGCATCGTGGAAGGTCCGCTGGAGAACTTCTCCGGTACGGTGGATGCGATCAACCGTGAGAAGAAGAAAGTTCAAGTCACCATTTCGATGTTCGGACGTGAAACGTCGGTGGAACTCGAACTCAACCAGGCGGAGCGTATGGATTAACGCTTTGCCGCAACACATTCGTGTATAAGCGGAACATCCGCTTTTACTCTGCGCCGGACGCGATTCCGGCTGTGGGAGGTACTGCCCGGTGGGCGGTGCCGCCAGTTACCACGATTTTTGGAGGTGCAATGTAAAATGGCTCAAAAGATTACCGGTTACATCAAATTGCAGATCCCGGCGGGTAAGGCTACGCCGGCACCCCCTGTTGGTCCGGCTCTCGGTCAGCATGGCGTGAACATCATGGCCTTTACGAAGGAATTCAACGAGCGTACGAAGAACGACGTTGGCTTGATCATCCCTGTGGTGATCACCGTCTACGCGGATAAGTCGTTCACGTTCATCACCAAGACGCCCCCGGCTGCGGTTCTCATCAAGAAGGCTTGCGGCATCGACAAGGCGTCGGGTGTTCCGAACAAGACGAAGGTTGCCAAGCTCACGAAGGAGCAGGTAAAGCAGATCGCCACCACTAAGATGCCCGATCTGAACGCGGCCGACATCGAAGCGGCTATGAGCATGGTCGCCGGCACGGCACGCAGCATGGGCATTGAGGTCGAGGAATAATTTCTGCTGATAACCCGAACGGGTGGGAGGAAACCCTCTGACGTTCCGATTACCACCGTATCGCGGGTAATATCCGCGCGATAACAAACAGGGAGGATTGAAACCGAATGAAACATGGTAAGAAATATGTCGACAGCGCGAAGCTGATCGATCGTAGCAACCAGTATGAAGTGAACGAAGCGTTGGATCTGGTCGTCAAGACCGGCAAGGCGAAGTTCGATGAGACCGTGGAAGTGCACGTGAAGCTGGGCGTTGACGGCCGTCACGCCGATCAGCAGGTCCGTGGCGCGGTCGTGCTGCCGAACGGCACCGGTAAGTCGGTGCGCGTGCTCGTGTTTGCCAAGGGCGACAAGGTGCAGGCGGCGCAGGAAGCCGGTGCGGAATACATCGGTGATGAAGAAATGATCGCCAAGATCAACGGCGGTTGGATGGATTTCGACGTGGTCATCGCGAGCCCCGATATGATGGGTCTCGTCGGTCGTCTCGGTAAGGTGCTCGGCCCCCGTGGCTTGATGCCCAACCCGAAGGCCGGCACCGTGACCCCGGACGTCGCGAAGGCTGTTACCGAAGCGAAGGCCGGTAAGATCGAGTACCGTCTGGACAAAACCAACATCATCCACTGCCCGATCGGCAAAGTGTCCTTCGGTGTGGAGAAGTTGCAGGAGAACTTTGATGCACTGCTGAACGCCATCGTCCGTGCGAAGCCGGCGGCGGCGAAGGGTCAGTACATCCGCACCTGCTCGGTGGCCTCCACCATGGGCCCCGGCGTGAAGATCAACCCGTCTCGTTTGGGCGGCTGATTTTCCGAAAAAAGTACTTGACAGAGCACGCTCTGTTTGGTAAAATATCAACGGTGTCGCAAGACATCGCGCTGTTCTTCCACAGACAGCAGGTGAGCATTTGCTTCTAATGTCCCGTCGGGACGCCTGCCGAGGCAGAGCATTACAGTATCATTCTGTAATCACGCCCTTTTGTGGAAACGCAAAAGGGCTTTCTTTTTGGATGAAACAGCACCATCCGCATTAATGGGAGGTGAAATGAAAATGGCAAGTGAGAAGGTTTTGCAAGAAAAGCAAGCGTACGTTGCCACCCTGACCGAAAAGTTGCAGAACGCCGTCGCCGGTGTGATCGTCAGCTACAAGGGTATCACGGTGGAAGAGGATACCGCGCTGCGTCGTAAGATGCGTGAAGCCGGTGTGGACTACGCGGTTGTGAAGAACACCATGCTCCGCCGTGCGGCCGACAACGTTGGTCTGAACGGTCTGGACAGCGTGCTCGAAGGCAGCACCGCCCTCGCGGTGAGCACCGATTACACCGCCGCCGCCAAGATCCTGTGCGAGTACGCGGAAAAGAGCGATACGTTCGAAGTCAAAGCCGGCTTTATCGACGGCGAAGTGATCGACGCCGCTCGCGTTCAGGAACTGTCCAAGCTCCCGAGCAAGGAAGGCCTGCTCTCGATGTTGCTTAGCGTCTTGAACGGCCCGATCCGTGGTCTGGCTGTCGCGCTCAATGCGATCGTCGAAAAGAACGGTGGCGAACCGGCTTCCGCCGAGGAAGCTCCGGCTGCCGAAGAAGCCCCTGCTGCTGAAGAAGCGGCCGCAGAATAAGATGTCTGCACTCACCGCATAAGCGGTACTTAACAACAAAAACATTACAAAAAAACGGAGGGTAATACCATGTCTGAGAAAATCACGAACATGATCGAAGAGATCAAGGCTCTGAGCGTGTTGGAGCTGTCTGAATTGGTGAAGGCTATTGAGGAAGAGTTCGGCGTTTCCGCCGCTGCTCCCGTGGCTGTTGCTGTGGCTGCCGGTCCGGCTGCTGCTGCTGAAGAGAAGACCGAGTTTGACGTTGTGTTGGCGGATGCCGGCGCACAGAAGATCGGCGTTATCAAGGTTGTCCGCGAGATCACCGGTCTGGGCCTGAAAGAGGCGAAGGAACTGGTCGACGGCGCTCCGAAGAACGTCAAGGAAGCGGTTTCCAAGGAAGAAGCCGACTCCATCAAGGCGAAGCTGGAAGAAGCCGGCGCGAAGGTCGAAATCAAATAAGATTTCCTTTCAAGGCAAACAAAGGACGATGCATTGCTGCAGCGTCCTTTTTGCATACACCCATCAAAAACGCCGTATGTCGTTTGACATACGGCGTTTTACTTATGTGAGCGGCACGGTGAACAGCACCGCGCCGCGGCGCTCCCACGTGTAATTCAACGTGGCGATGATCTGCAACACCCCGTCGCATTCCACCGCCGCAGGGTAGTGACACGCCACCGCCTCGTGGTGGTGGGCGGTGTTTCGGTCGAACAACGTCAACCGCTTCGAAAAGCGCGGCGAATCCCCCTCGGTGAGGAACAACACCAAGCGTGAACGGTCAAACACTTCCACGTTCGCCACCGGATAGTGTCGCCCGTCGGAAAGATTACCGGCATACATTTTGGAGGAGGTATAGGGGATGTCGTGCACCATCACACGGGACACGTCCCCCAAAATCTCCTTTCACCGCTTTCGAAACTCTTCGCCCGTGATCAAATAGTGGATGGACACGTTAAAATACTTCGACATTGCCACCAACAGCGACAGCGACGTATACTTTTATGTACGGATATGGTATCCTGAAAGCGAGAACGGAGGATACGGATGGCACGTGACAACCGCCGATTGCTTGGCGGCTGTATGACAGTGGTTCAGCGGTCCACAAAATCCTCCGCCACCGCCTGTAAATGACACGGGGCGAGCCGACCGCGCCGTATGCGACGGCACAACGCAGCCACCTCACGACGACACACCGATATGTCGTGCACCACGGCATATCCTTCTGTGCTGTGGATCGCAATGCCGTAGGTGATGTAGTCGCATCCTTCCAGGGTGATGTGACTTGGCACCACCCTCGCACGGTAGAACATTCGCAAGCAACCACCCCCACTCCGATCGTTTGTGATATTATATCACAAACTGAGACGGAATGCAATAGGTATAACCCATATTTTGTGATGAAATATCACAAAATATGGGTTGAACACCCACATACGGTGGGAATATCGCCTGTTGAGCGATGCGTTGATCCCCGTTTTTTTGCGAAAAAAGCGGATACATTTTTGTGCAAGGTACCGACACCCGTCGCCCTGGCGGAAAAACGGAAAACTGCCATCATGCTATCATATAGGTATAGTGATCATCTCATATTTAAAGAGGAGTTTCGGTGAACGGGACCCCAAGGTCAATTCCACCGATGCTCGGCTGATCCTGCAACTGGCGGTGGGTAAGATCAAGGAATCCCCTGCATAACCCATAAACAACGCAAACCGAGCGAAGTTATGCTTCGCTCGGTTTTGTTTTGCGGCGGTATAATCCCACCCCCACCGTGACGGCAAAGGGGAGAAACAGCAAGCCGATCAATCCAAACCACGTCCATCCCACGTATAAGCACAGCAACGTGACAATGGGCGGCAACCCCACGCGGCGGCTGATCAGCCGCGGTTCCAACAGGTTGCGGATCACGGTGATGATCAGATACAAAGCGAGCAGACACAAGGCAAATCGGCCGTCACCGTTCAGTGCCGCCACACCTGCCCACGGCAACAGCACACTGCCCACCCCCAGCACGGGCAGAAGGTCCACCAAGGCGATCAACGCCGCGAGCCACACCGCCCTGTGCACGCGCAACAGCCACAACCCGACACAAAGTTCCAAAAAGGTAACCCCCATTAGGCAGAGGTAGGCACGTGCCATCTGCTTCACGGTGCCGCCGCACAGATCACGCAGGTCGCTGACAATGCTTGCCGCACGCGGTGGAAGATGACGGGTGAGAGCGTTCACGATGCGGCGGTAATCGGCGGTAATGAATACGGTGGCGATCATCCATACCAGAAAGGAAAGTGCCAGCGCGGGCAGATTGCGCGTGGCAAAGCGCACCACGCCGCCGGCCGCCGTTGACAGCCATTCCCCGATGGGGGCGGTGTCTGCCGTCATGCCGCGCAACGCTTCGGCAACCGTGGGAGGAAGTGCTCCCAACCGTTGCTCGCCCCATTGTGCCACGGTGTTCCACGCCGCCGCCAAGCGGTCGGCCACCGCACGAATGCGCGCTTCGTCGCTTAACAGCGCCACGGCTTGCCGCCACACCCACCAGCCCACGCCGCCGGCCACCGTTGCCGCCAG
>JAZONO010000010.1:0-25779 GCA_045654545.1 Acutalibacteraceae bacterium | reverse complement strand
AGGCAACAGCAACACGCAAAGCAACGTCACCACAATCGGGAACAGAATCTTCTGATTCTTGGTAACCGGTTTAAGCTGATCCATTTTGATGGCACGTTCTTCTTTGGTGGTGAGCATCTTCATAATGGGCGGCTGAATGATCGGCACCAGCGCCATATAGGAATATGCCGCCACTGCGATCGCACCAAGTAGATGCGGTGCCAACTGCGAGGTCAAGAAAATGGCTGTCGGGCCGTCCGCACCGCCGATAATGGCAATGGAAGCCGCTTCCGCTTTGCTGAACGCCAACGATTCCACACCAAACAACCCCATGGCACGTGCACCAACGAAGGTGATAATAATACCGAACTGTGCGGCTGCGCCGAGCAACAAGCTCTTCGGGTTGGAGATCAGCGGACCAAAGTCGGTCATACAACCGATACCAAGGAAGATAAGCGGCGGATAAATGCCGAACTTTACGCCTTGATACAAATACCACATTAGGCCGCCCTGATCAAAATGCTGCCAATAAAGGTTGCCGGCCATATCCTCGAACACAGGGTAATTCTGTGCGAAAACGCCGTTTGCATACTGCTCCAATTCAGCCTCTGTGAGCGGAATCAACTGGTTTTGCTGTGGGTCCATAATGCCGCCGAGCGGCAGGTTGCACAGCAACATACCAAACGCAATCGGCAACAAGAGCATAGGCTCAAACTGCTTTTTGATAGCCAAGTAAATAAGTACGAACGAGACCAGAATCATGATGAGATTCTTCCAGCCGCCGCCTTCAAAATTCATAAGCTGTGCAAAACCGGATTCGTTCCACAACTCAACAATTGCTTTTAATAACGCTTCCACGGTGCCCCTCCTTGTACATTAAAACGGCATGGTGTTCTGCCGCACGGCGGCGGTTGCCCATTCGGAACGGGCACGCACACCGGCAGGCGTAATGCGACGCACATGATAGGTAACACCGGCAGGCGCCATCATGGCAACAGCGGCCGCGATCACAGCCGCGATTTCATCTTCATCCTCGGTCTGAGCAGAAACCGCTGTCGGCGCGGTAACCACTTTCTTCGCCTTCGGCGCTGGAGGCGTCACCTGTTGGGGCGCCGCCTTTTCGGACGCACCAATCTTACCAAACAGCTGGATCACGCATGCCAAGGCTACCAGCGCCGCAAACACCACCACAAGCAGAATCAGACCCGTCATTAACGAATCGCCGATGATCACACTGCCGGATTCCACCGCTGCAAAAAACATATCCATATCCTTGCCTCGCTTTCTGAAAAGAAGGGGTTTTTTTGCCACCAAACTCCCCCATTATTATCTTACCGACAGTATACCGCATTTCAAAAGAAAAATCAACCACATTTGAAAAAAATATTGGAAACCTCTTCCCTTTTTTTGCAATTCGAGTATAATAGAAACCAAGTGAAAGGAATGGTGATCATTTTGAAATATGTAGTTCTGTTGTGCGACGGTATGGCGGACGTTCCGTTTGACGGATTAAACGGACAAACCCCTGCCGAAGCTGCTCATAAACCGCATATGGATGCGTTGGCGTGTCATGCAGAGGTCGGCACGGTACGCACTGTGCCCGATGGGTTGTCCCCCGGCAGTGACGTGGCAAACCTGGCCGTGCTCGGTTACGACACCAAAGAGTGTTACACCGGCCGTTCCCCCTTGGAAGCCGCCAACATCGGCATCGATTTGGCGGATGACGACGTGGCGTTACGGTGCAATCTGGTTACGTTGTCGGATGATGACGTATATGCTGAAAAGACGATTCTTGACTACTGTGCAGGCGACATTCCCACAGCCGAAGCGGATGCCATCATTCGCACGTTACAAGAAGCGCTCGGCGGCGAGGAATTCGATTTTTACACCGGTACGGCATATCGCCACTGTCTTGTGTGGCACGGAGGCAAAACCGCGCTGGGCAAGATCACGCCGCCGCACGATATTACAGGGCGCGTGATCGGCGAGTATATCCCCTCGCATCCCGATGCCGCGCCACTGCTCAACCTGATGCAACAAAGCGTGGACATTTTGCGTGATCATCCCATCAATAAAGCACGTGCAGAAAAAGGTGAAAACCCTGCCAACGCCATTTGGCTGTGGGGTCAGGGTAACCGTCCCAGTTTGCAGAACTTCACCGCGCGTTTCGGTATCAAAGGTTCCATGATCTCGGCGGTCGATCTGCTCAAAGGCATCGCACGCATTGCCGATATGCACGTGTGCGCGGTGGAAGGTGCCACGGGTTATATTGACACCAACTACGAAGGCAAGCTGAACGCCGCTATTAACGAGTTGAAGAGCGGTCAGGATCTGGTGTACATTCATCTGGAAGGTCCCGATGAGTGCGGTCACCGCGGTGAAATAAAAAACAAAGTGAAGGCAATCGAGGACATTGATTCCCGTGTATTGGGACCGTTGTTGAAAGCACTTGATGAGATGGATGACTACACCGTTCTCATTCTCCCCGACCATCCGACACCGCTGACCATTCGCACCCACACGGCAGATCCCGTTCCCTACCTTTTGTATCGCAGCAACGACAAGAAGAACAGCGGCGTGACACGTTTTACCGAGGCGGCGGCACGCAGCACGGGCATTCATCAAGAGATTGGGTATCGCTTGATGTACCGTATGCTGGGCAAATAAACAAAGAAAAAACGTTCCTCCCGTGGGAGGAACGTTTTTTAGTTTGCGGAATACATCGCATACAACTCACTGTACAAGCCGCCTTTTTGCATCAATTCGTGATGCGTACCGGATTCTTCGATACCGTTTTCGGTCAACACCAAAATGCGATCGGCATTGCGGATGGTGGTGAGGCGGTGCGCAATGGTAAAGGTCGTGCGCCCTTTTGCCAAGCGCTCAAGCGATTGTTGCACCAACCGTTCGCTTTCATTATCCAAGGCACTGGTAGCTTCGTCCAAAATCAGAATGGGCGGATTTTTCAAGAACACACGGGCAATGGAAATGCGTTGCTTTTGTCCACCCGAAAGTTTCACACCACGTTCGCCCACGTACGTGTCGTAGCCATCGGGCAACTCCTCAATAAACTCATGTGCGCCTGCCAGTTTGGCGGCTTCCACGATCTCCTCGTCGGTCGCATCGTTTTTGCCGTAGGCAATGTTTTCGCGTACACTGCCCGAAAACAGATAGACATCCTGCGCCACGGTACCAATGTTTTCACGAAGCGAACGGGTCGTCACCGTGCGAATATCCCGGCCGTCCAGCAAAATGGTGCCGTCACTCACGTCGTAAAAGCGCGGAATCAGCGAGCAAAGCGTGGTTTTACCACCACCGGAGGGGCCGACCAACGCCACACTCTCCCCTGCTTTGACCGTGAGATTCATCCTCTCGATCACGCAAGGCGTTTCGGCATTATAACGGAAGGACACATTCTCAAACACAACGTCGCCCTTCACGTCTTTGAGGGTTATTGCGTCTTTGGCATCGCAAATCTCCGGCTGAATATCCAAAATCTCGCCAAAACGTTCAATACCCGTCATACCGCGCTGGAATTGCTCGGTAAACTCCACAATGCGGCGCACCGATGTGATCAGCGTGGTGACGAACATCAAGTACGCCACGTAATCGGCTGCCGTGATGGCACGCTTCATCAAAAACACCGCACCGGCCGCCACCACCAGAATGTACATCACGCCGTCGAACAAACGGGTGCTGGACTGAAACGCTCCCATCGTGCGGTACATCCGCGATTTCACGTCCAAAAAACGCAGGTTACCGTGATCGAACTTCTCTTGTTCACACGATTCCTGTGCAAAGGATTTCACCACGCGCACACCGAGCAGGCTATCCTCCACCTGCGAATTCAATTCGCCGATCTTGGTGCGCGATTCACGAAACTGCGCTTTCATCCGTTTGCTAAAGAAAGAAAGCACAAAAATCATAAGCGGAATCACCGAGAACACAATCAGCGTAAGCGGCACGCTCATGGTACACAAAATGGCAAAAGAGCACACGATCTTGATGCCTGCAATAAAGAACTCTTCGGGGCAATGGTGCGCAAATTCCGTCACGTCAAACAAGTCGTTGGTAATACGTGACATCAGTGTGCCGATCTTGGCATTGTCATAATAGGAAAAGGACAACTTTTGCAAATGAGCAAAGAAATCGTGGCGCATATCGGTTTCGATCTTGGTGCCCATGATATGTCCCACGGTTGCCATGTAATAATTCGCCGCCGTATCCACCACGCGCAACAGTACATACAACACCGTACACCGCACAATCAAACCAACGGTAAGCGAAGCCAAATCGTTGGTGGCAAGCCCCGTGATGCGCCGCACGATCATCGGTAACACCAATTCGCACACCGTCGTCAACGCGGCGCAGAACAGATCGAGCAACAGTACGAAACGGTATTTCTTATAATACGGAAGAAACCGTCGAATCAATCCGATTCCTTTTCGCTTTTGTCTTTTCTTCATACGCTCACTCCGTCAATACTTTCAGGATTTCGCCTGCATCCGAAAGCACCAAGTCCGGCTTATCTTTCGATGCGTTCAAAATTTCTTCGGTCGTTTCTCCGCTCATCACAAGCACACTCACCGTGCCTGCATTCAACCCGCTTTTGATGTCGGTATAAATACGGTCGCCCACCACGGCAGTTTCCTCTTTATCGTAACCCGTGCGTTCCATCGCCAGTTGCGGCATCAACGGTTCGGGTTTGCCGATAAATACGGGACGTTTACCCGTAGCGCGATACAGCATTTCGCAAAAACTGCCGCAATCGGGCACACTGCCGTATTCCGTCGGGCAGACCCAATCGGGGTTGGTGGCAACATACGGCAGATCCCGTGTGCAAAGCATCCGGGAAATATCGTCCAATTTCTTGAAGGTCAACTCGGTGTCGTTTCCAATGACGATGCACGTCACCTCATCGGTGTTTTCGGTCACGGTAAAACCTGCATCACGCAACTCTCGTTTCAGCGATTCTGTACCGCACACATACAGCACGGCATCGGCGTGATGGCGCTTCAAATACCAGATGGTCGCCTGCGACGACGTGATAAAATCCTCGTATTCCGCCGCGATGCCGAGCCGCTCCAATTTTGCAATGTAATCCACCACACTGCGTGCCGAGTTGTTGGTCATAAAGAGATAACGGCGGCCGCTCTCTTTGATGGTTTTCAGCAGATCTTTGGTGAACGGATACAACTGATTGCCAAGATACAACGTACCGTCCATATCAAACAAAAACAAACGAATGGCGGACAGTTGTTCGGTTGTGTTCATAGTTAAAGTCTCTCCTAAAACGTGATAGAAAAAGTATAGCACGATTCCCTATTTCGGTCAAGAAAATGTGAGAAAACTCTTTACTTTTATAGGATTTCTTGATAAAGTAAAGAGGATAGGAGTTGATTCCAATGAAAACTGTCAAAGACTATATAATCACCATCCCCGACTTTCCCGAACCGGGCATTATGTTTCGGGACGTCACCTCCATTTTGCAGGATGCCGATGGATTTCACCTGGCGATCGACGAACTGAAATCCCGTTTGGAAGGTGTCGAGTTTGACGTGATTGCCGGCGCAGAATCCCGTGGATTTATCTTCGGTGCGCCGCTTGCCTATCACTTCAACAAGCCGTTTGTTCCGATTCGCAAAAAAGGCAAACTTCCGCGCGAAACCGTTTCCAAGGAATACGCGTTGGAATACGGTACGGCAGAAATTGAAATCCACAAGGATGCCGTTCAGCCCGGCCAACGCGTGGTATTGATCGACGATTTGATCGCTACCGGCGGCACCATTAAAGCCGCCGCCGAATTGGTGGAAGAACTGGGCGGCAACGTGGTGAAGGTCCTGTTTTTGTTGGAATTGGCAGGATTGAACGGACGCGATGCGCTCAAACAATACGACGTGGACGCTGTTGCCACGTATGAAGGGAAATGAAATTCGAAAATATTTCGATGTTTTGTCGTTGCAACACGAACTGCCTTGTGCTATACTTTGTCTTTGGAAAGGATTCCACCGTGAAAAAGAGCACGATTTACAGCAACAACGGCATGATGATCGACGTTACGTTCCAAGGCTATGCCGATGCATCCTCCCTATCCCACGCCATTCGTTCCGTAACAAAAGAAAAGCTACTCTGACGAGTAGCTTTTTTTGTTACGGAATAATGGCAGGAATTTCTGCCGCCTCACCCGAAATGGTATTCCACAAATTGAATGCTTCCATCAAATCGCCTTAATATATCTTTAGTTTGATCCACAGACGGTTCATCAACTTATTGGTCGCTTCGGGAAGAGTCAAAAACACTTCGGTCGTCGAGAGCATGGCATCGGAAGGATAATACATCGGATCGTTTGCCAGTTCGGGATCCAACAGCCCACGTGCTTCGGTGTGAGGGGTGGAATATCCCACGTATTCCGCGTTGGCAAGCGCCGCTTCGGTGCCGCAAAGGAAGTTGATATATGCTTCCGCCTCCGCTTTCATATTCGAGGATTTCAACACACACATCGCATCCACAAACATGTTGGCACCGGGCGGCATATAAAACGCAATGTTGGGATTGCCTTCGTCGGGATCCATCATGATACTTCCGTCGCCTGCGTAATAGGGTGCAAGCCAGCCTTCCTCGTTAATCATTTTCTGGAAGATCTGGTCCATGTAATACCCTTGCACCAAATCCTTTTGTTCGATCAACTTATCGTAAGTAGCGTTCAGCTCTGCTTCGTTTGTGGTGTTAATGGAATAGCCTAAATGGGCTTGCGCTACCGCAAAGGAATCGCGCGGATTGTCGAACATATAGATCTTGTCGCGGTATTTTTCGTTCCAGAGAATCCCCCATCCTTGCGATTCCACCTCTTCTTGTGACACATATTTCGTGTTATAGAAGATGCCGACCGTGCCCCACAGATACGGAACGGAATATTTCCCTTCGGGGTCGTAACTGAATTTTTGGCACAGTTTTTGGTCGATGTGTTGATAGTTGGGGATATTATCAAAATTCAATTCGGCAAGCAAACCTTCGTCGATCATGCGTCCCACCATATAGTCGGAGGGAAACACCACGTCGTAATCGGCCGCACCCGTACTGACAAGGGTATACATCGACTCGTTGGAATCAAAGGTTTTATAGTTCACTTTGATGCCCGTCGCTTCTTCAAATGCGCGATTGACATCCAGAATCTCGTCATCAATGTATTCGCCCCAGTTAAACACGTTCAGCGTAATGCCCTCGTCTTTCGAGCATCCGCACAAGCCAAACGGCAACAGAAGCGCCACGATCAAAAGGATCGCAATTTTTTTCAATTACGTAAACCTCCTTTACCGACGAGCCGCCTTTGCCCTGCGCGCATCGTCGCGAATTTGCCCGAAATTCACGAGCAACAAAAGAAACAGCACCGCCGCAAACATCAACGTAGACAGCGCGTTGATCTCGGGCGTAACAGGTTTCTTCGTCATGGAATAAATGGTGACCGACAAGGTCTGCGCCGTCGAACCTGCGTTAAAATAACTGATCACGAAATCATCCAGCGAAATGGTGAACGCCATCAGGGCACCCGTCACGATACCGGGCGCAATTTCGGGCAATACCACGCGCACAAACGCGCTGATGGGAGAACACCCAAGATCCAACGCCGCTTCATACATGTGACGGTTCATTTGCCGCAGTTTGGGCATCACCTGCAACACCACGTACGGAATACAAAACGTAATGTGCGCGATCAGCAAGGTACCAAAACCGGGACGTAACAAACCGGTAGCGCGATACACAAACACAAACATCAACATGAGCGCCACACCGCTGACAATTTCGGGATTCACCATCGGAATGTTGTTCACAAACAAGAACGCTCGTTTCATGCGGTTGTTCATGCCGTGGATTCCCACCGCTGCGGCCGTGCCGATCACGGTGGCAATAATCGCCGCCAACACCGCCACCGTCAAAGTCACTTTCAGCGATTCCAAAATCAGCTCGTTTTGGAACAAGTCACGATACCAATCCAGCGTGAACCCTTTCCACTGGGCACGGTTTTTGGAATCGTTGAAGGAAAACACCATCAACACCACGATCGGCAAATACAAAAAGATGAAAATAATTGTGTTATACACACGGGAGAGCCATTTCATACCATCAAGCCCTCCATTTCGTCTTCTTGATTATCCACAAACCGCATGGTCGTCATGCAAATCACCATCAGCACCATCAACAGCAACGAGAGCATGGCGCCGATGTTGTATTCCTTACTACTGCCCATAAACAAGAGTTCAATGACGTCACCGATCAGCATATCTTTGCCGCCGCCGAGCAACTTGGTGATAACAAATGTGCTTACCGCCGGCACAAAGGTCATGGTAATACCCGACACAATGCCCGGTTTGGAGAGCGGAAGCACCACGTGACGGAAGGTGTGTGCCGCATTGCACCCAAGATCTTGTGCCGCTTCGATCAAGCGGTTATCAATCTTGATCATCACGGAATACAGCGGAATCACCATATACGGCAGAAAGTTATACACCATACCGAGAATCACCGCACCGTTTGTGTTGATCATATGTACGGGTTGCAAACCGATCGTTTCCAGGAAACGATTGATCAGACCGTTATCCTCCAAAAGGGACATCCACGCATACGTGCGCAGCAAAAAGTTCATCCACATCGGCAACATAACCAGCATCACCATCACCGTTTGTGTGCGAGCGGTGGTGCGGGAAATACCGTATGCCAGCGGATATGCCAACACAAGGCAGATCACGGTGGAAACGGCACCCATCCAGATGGATTTCCAAAAGGTGGGAATAAATATTTGTACATCCATCAAATTGGCAAGGGTAAACGCACCGCTTTCGTCGGTAAAGGCAAACCACACCACCACCGCCAACGGAACCACGGTGAACAACAGCATCCACAGCCCAAACGGAGCGGCAGAAACTTTGGATTTCATCGCGTCTCCTCCCCTGTCGTCTCTTCTGCAAGGTCGGCGTTCGGATCGGCCATCTCTTCAAATTCTTCGGAATAGGAACTATAATCGCCGAACATACCCGAATACTCGGACTTCTTCATAATGTGAATGTCCTCGGGATTCAACACAATGCCGATCACGCTGCCAGGCGCATAATAATCGGTTGTCTGAATCAGCCATTTGAAGCCTTTGAAATCTACGATCGTTTCAAAGTGCACACCCTTGAAGGTCACTTCGGTCACGGTACCCACCAAACTGCCCTTTTCGGGGGCGACAATATCGATGTCTTCCGGACGGATAACCACGTCCACCGGCTCCATCGGTTCAAAGCCGCTGTCCAAACATTTGAACTTACGCCCGAAGAACTCCACCAGATAGTCCTCGTGCATAATACCGTCAAGAATGTTACTCTCACCGATGAAATCCGCCACAAAGGCATTCTGCGGCTCGTTATAGATGTCCTGCGGCGAACCAATCTGCTGAATACGGCCGCCGTCCATCACCACCACAGTATCCGACATCGAAAGAGCCTCTTCCTGGTCGTGGGTCACGTACACAAAGGTGATGCCCAGGCTTTTTTGAATATTCTTCAATTCCACCTGCATATCCTTACGCAGTTTCAGATCCAATGCCGACAACGGCTCATCCAACAGCAGAACGCCGGGATTGTTGGCAAGTGCACGTGCAATCGCCACGCGCTGTTGCTGACCGCCCGACAACGTGGCAACCGAACGCTTTTCGAACCCCTTAAGGTTCACGAGCGCCAGCATACGCCGCACCGTTTCGTCGATTTCATCCTTCTTCTTCTTTTGAATGCGCATACCGAACGCCACGTTTTCATACACGTTCAGGTGCGGAAACAGTGCATACCGCTGAAAAATGGTATTCACCGCGCGTTTATGCGGTGGAATATCGTTGATGCGGCGACCGTCAAAAAAGACATCGCCGCGATCCGGTGTAACAAACCCACCGATGATACGCAACGTCGTGGTCTTTCCACAGCCGGAAGGACCCAGTAACGTCACGAATTCACCGTTTTTGATGTTGAGGTTCAACCCTTCCAACACCGGTTCGCCATCAAACGATACGGCAATGTCTTGCAGTTTAATAATGTCTTCCATAAGAAGCATCCCCCTTTGCGGTTTAAAATCCTCCGACTCCCACGGAGAACGCGATACTTTGAACAACGCCCTCCGCAAAGGGTTTTTCACAATCGCCGTAAGAAAACTTAACGCGATTGCGGCGTCGCCGGATACCGCTGATATTGGCTTAGATGCCCCGTTTCCCAATATGTAGAAACGGCTCGTTGTTTAGCATATTAAACAACTAATACATACTATAATAGATACTGCGAAAAATGTCAATAGTTTTTCAATGGAAAAGCCACCGCAACGGGTGGCTTTTCCATTGGTATTTGCTATTTATGAAACGCATTGTTGTGGTGCAACAAACGGCGCACCACCAAGCGGCGTAACGCCACGCGATCAAAGGGAAAAATCGGATACAAATATCCCGTTCCGAGCGCAGTTTGCGTGGTGGCAAGAACAACTCCCACCAGCAGAATACCGCCCACAAATCCCCACACACCAAACAACGCGGTCAACACCAAAAACAGCATACGCGACAGTTTAAAGGCATATCCCAACTCAAAACTCGGTTGTGTGAAGGTTGCCACGGCGACCGCCGCCATATATAGCAACACTTCCGACACAAACAATCCTGCCGTCACCGCAAATTCACCCAAAATCAAAGCCCCCACCACGCCGAACGCGTTGTTGAGTGCACTCGGTGTGTTCAGCGATGCCAAACGAATGGCATCGATCATCACCTCTACCAACAGCAGTTGCACAATAACCGGTACGGTGTTGGGGTTTTCGATGCGTATAAACGAAAGCCAATCGGGAATCCATTGCGGATGCGTAATGAGCAAAAACCACACAGGTGTGACAAAGATGGTGAACCCGAACACCAAGATGCGCACCAAACGCAAATACGATCCCACAAGTGGCGGAAAGTAATAGTCGTTGGTGTCCTGCACGAAATCAAATACCGAGGTCGGTAAGATCATGACGACGGGCGTGTTATCCACCATCACCACGATACGCCCTTCCATCACGGCGGCGGCCGCCGCATCGGGGCGTTCGGTATACCGCACTTTCGGGAACGGATTGTACCACTGCTGTTTGCGAAACAAACATTCCACCAAACTTTCCTGCCCCATGGAAAGACTTGGAATGGTAATGCTTTGCAACTTTTCGCGCAAGGTTTTCAAGTGTCGTGACGGAGTTACCCCATCCAGATAACAAAGCACCACGTCGGTTTTAGAGATCGAGCCGATCTGCATATATTCCATTGTCAGGCGCGGATCGCGCACATGACGGCGCATCAATGCCGTGTTAAACACCAGCGTTTCCACAAATCCATCGTGCGGTCCGCGCAACACGCGATCCGATTCCGGCTCTGCCACACCGCGCACGGGATAGGTGCGCACATCGATGAGAAACACCGCCGCAAATCCATCCACAACAAATGCCAACTGTCCCGACAGCACCGCCGTTACCACTTCGTCGGGATCGGTTATCACCGCCACTTCGGTATACGGTACAAACCGTGCGGCAAAGGCGTTGGCTTCCGTCACCTTTTCCCGATCCTCTTTTTTGATGGAGGAGAAAAATTGCAACATTTTGGACATGGTTTCATCCTTCACCATACCGTCCACAAAAATAACGGCGGCAGGTGCTTCGGCAACCGTGATATCCCTCTGTACCAGATCAAAACTCGCGGAGATACGCAGATACTGTCGCAACAGCGAGATGTTCTCGGTTGCACTTTCCGAAAAAAAGAGAGGCATACTCATCACCGTTCCTTTCAAGAACCGCTAACAGTATGCCCTTTTGCTGTTGAATTATTAAAAGAACGTTGCCACTTGCTGTTCGGGTGCACTCGATGCTTCCACCTTGATGGCTTTCAGCACCGGCCCTTTTTTGCGATAGGCTTTGTGAAATTCCACCGTCAAGCGTGCCGTGAGCACCACCCAATCGCGCTGTTTAAGCGTTTTGGCGCCTTTCCAGTCGCAAATCAGACCACCGTACGCAATATCGTCTTCACAGCAGGTCATAATATGTCGACCGATCACAAAACTATCGGGCGGCATCTTCCCTTCCACCGCCACCAAGCCTTTGAATTTCACGGTTTTTCCGGCATAGGTATTCATGTTTTCGTTCAGGTCGCGATACCAAAGCGCGTAATCGGCATCGGCAATCTCAATGATCGGTGCATTGATGTCAAACGGCAACGGATCTTCGATATCGTCGTATTCCACGTCCCCGTTTTCATATTCGTATGCAATATCCGCGCGACGGGAGGTGGCACGCACAATCTTGTGAAACGCCATTTTATCCATATCCGCCTGAAAACGGTTGAATGCCACCAATTCGCAACTGTTAAATTTATCCACAACCAGACTGCGCATATTGGCATTGTATGTCAGAAATGTGGATGCATCCGCAAAGCAGAGTTCTTGATAAATCACCCACCCTTGCGGCATAGCATTATACAAAGCATCCAACATCCACATGCCGTTGTATTCCACCATAACACGTTTGGCATTGCATGCATTTTTCCACGCGGCAAGGTTGTCAGAGGTGAGTTCCTCTTCCTTGTCCACCACCTGTACCGTGATGTTTTTTCCGCTGTTCGGCATATGGGACAGATCGTATTCCTCCACCCCTTCTTCGCACACCAACAGCAAGGTGGATTCGCCGCCGTTAAAGCGCTTATCCTCTAATGTCCCTTGGATAAAACGCGTTTTCCCCGACTCCAAAAAGCCGGTGAACAGATAGACCGGTGTTTCCATTTCCGTCCTCCAATTACAGTGCAAACAACATCTCCAGCGCCTCTTCCTTCAAATCGGCGCCGATCACGCACAACCGACCGATCACACCGGCCGCACCGTGGCGCACGTCCGCCTCACCGGGCACGTAGTCAAAGTGCAACCAGCCATCCTCGCCGGCAACAATACCCTTCGCGCGCAACACCTGACCGTAGGCATGTTCATCCTCCAACGCTTTCAGCATCGCTTCAAGATCTTCTACGGTGTACACACGAGTCGTTTCGCGGCCAAAGCTTTGGAACACGTCGTCTGCATGATGATGGTGGTGATGCTCATGACACTCACACGCGTGGTCATGATCGTGGTGATGATGTTCGTGGCAATTACACGCGTGATCATGATCGTGGTGGTGATGTTCGTGGCAATCACACGCGTGGTCATGATCGTGGTGATGATGTTCGTGGCAATCACACGCATGGTCATGATCGTGGTGGTGATGCTCATGACACTCACACGCGTGATCGTGATCGCGATCGTGGTGGTGGTGATGTCCGCAGGTCGGACACACGTCCACTTCTTCCGCCAAATGATGAAGTTCCGTTTCGAGCGTGGAAGTACGCTCGGTAGCCGCCAAAATCTGTTTTCCGTCCAGTTGCGACCACGGAGTGGTCACAATAACCGCCTCGTTGTTATGTTCGCGCAACAACGCTGTCACCGCCGCCAATTTGTCGGCATCCATACCGTCGGTATGGCTCAAAATAATGGTGGCTGCATGGGACACCTGATCGTTGAAAAACTCGCCGAAGTTTTTCATGTACATCTTGGCTTTTTTTGCATCCACCACGGTGGTATAAGAGTTTAACTGCATGGTGTCGCAATCCACGTTTTCCACCGCGCGGATCACGTCGCTGAGTTTGCCGACACCCGAAGGTTCGATCAGCACACGATCGGGAGCGAACTCGCGGAGCACCTTTTTGAGTGCTTCGGAAAAATCTCCCACCAAACTGCAACAAATGCAACCGGAATTCATTTCGGTAATGGCGACACCCGCCTCTTGCAGAAAGCCGCCGTCGATCCCGATTTCACCAAATTCATTTTCAATCAGCACCAGTTTTTCACCGGCATACGCTTCTTGAATCAATTTTTTAATCAACGTAGTTTTCCCCGCACCCAAAAAGCCGGAGAAAATATCAATCTTTGTCATATTGTACGCATCCTTTCCGATAACTCTCGCATTATCATATCACAAAAGCAGAAAACTTGCAACTCATTTTTCTTTTCCCAGCGCATATAAGCCGTCGCAAAGACGGCAAAACACTTCAGCGGCCGATGCCTTGGTGGTATTGCTGTCTTCCGCTAACACGGCGACCAAATATCGGGGATTTTCCGCAGGATAATATCCCACAAACCAATTTTGCACCACCTCGCCGCTGTCGGTGATCCAACCGCTTTCGGCTGTCCCCGTTTTGCCGCCGGCACCACCGCTTGCCGGCATTGCTTTTTCGCCGGTCGCCCCTTCTTTTACCGCTGCAACCATTAGTTGTTGCAGTTTTTTTGCCGTTTCGCGCGAAAACGCCGTTTGTGCAGGTGTAATGCCATATGCCTTTACGGACATATCAACCCCTACCGTGCCGCGCACCACCGTCGGACGATGCATTTCGCCTCCGTTCGCTACTGCCGACAGCATTTGAATCATATGATACGGCGTGGCAAGGAGTGCCCCTTGACCAAACGACAGATTGGCGAGTGCTGCATTGCTTGCTTGAAGTTCTTTAAGCGACGGTATGGTTGCCCGTGCCGTCTTATAATTTTCGGTTGGGATCACCGCACGGTCAAACCCCAAAGCGGTGGCGGTGCGATACATAGCCTCTGCCCCCACATCTTGTATCAGTTGGATAAAATAGCAGTTGCACGAAAGCGCAAATGCGTGTTCCATATTCAACGCACCGTGTCCCAAACGGTTATGGCAATGAAACCGTACGCCGTTCACCACACTCACCCCGTTACACGTGTATTCCCGTGTGATCGGCACGCCTGCTTCCAGGGCTGCGGCGGCAGACACGATCTTGAAAACAGATCCGCAGTTATAATTTTGTAACGTGCGGTCCATCAACGGCGCATCGGCGGCATCCAACAGCGTGGCCACAGTAGACGGTTGAAAAGTGGGAACACTGACCGATGCCAAGATTTCCGCGGTATCTGCGGAGGCGATCAATACCGCCCCTTTTTGCAGATCGTTTTGCGCAACCTGTTCGGCATACTGTTGTATATCGCGGTCGATCGTCAACATGATGCCTGCCGATGCGTTCGCCAGCGTATCGGCAACCGTGGGCGACACATCGCTCAACAGATGCCCTGCCGCATTGACGGAATAGGTGACGTTCACCGCCCCGTTGCAGGACTGCAACAGCGTGTTATACGCGAGTTCCATTCCCACCGCTCCGTTCCCGTCCGATCCCAAATACCCAACCAAATGCGGTGCATACACGCGTTCACTGTAACGGCGCGGCACGCAAAACCGAAGCACACCGCGCACGGTGGGAAACGTGTCATCCGCAAGGGTCACGATCGGTCGTCCGCTCTCCAATCGCGCCGACAAAAGCGAGAAGGTCTCTTTGGGCAATTTTTCGGCAAGTGCACTCATCGTGCGCGTGTAGGGGGCTATGCACAACCGCCATTCGGATGTATCGTTCACGAGTAACCGCCCGTTGCGGTCATATATACTTCCGCGCACCGCACCCACCCGTAACGTGGTGACAAACTGTCCTTCCACCACCGCCGAAGCCGGGTTTTCCGCCAATGTCAAGTAATGTGCCGTTAAACCGCTGAACACGCAAAACAACAGCATCATCACCGCTACTGCACGTTTATACACACACATCCCTTCCCTTCGGTTACATTGTGCACCGAAAGTGGGAAAGGTATGCAAAAACGAGCATCCGTACGGATGCTCGTTGTAAACTTATATTTTGCGGCGTAACAAACTGCCGGGCGCCACTGATCGTTCGCACGGCACGCGAAACAGCATGGTGGGATGCGGTGTGGATTCAATGGTTGTGCCTTCTTCGTCATATAATTCGGTAACGGTCAGCGCAAAGGGTTCACACCCGGGCTCCAACACCTCCAACGTTTCCCCCACACAAAACCGATTGCGCTGAGATGCGGTGAGCATACCGTTTTCCCACGAAACGGCAACCGCCGCCACTTGATAGTCGCGCACGTAACCGCCAAATGCCAGATTTTGACCGGGGGTATCAAAATAAAATCCCGTGGTATACGGGCGATGGCTGACCTTTTGCAGTTCCTCGATCACCCATTGCGGCGGACGGTAATCCTTGGCATAACCGGATGCGATAAACCCATCGGTTGCCACACGGTAAGCGTTGGTGGTTACCGCCGCATAATAGGCCGCTTTGGCACGCCCTTCAATTTTAAAAGACGTGACACCGGCGTGATACAATGCCGGGATATGTTCAATCATATTAAGATCGTTGGCATTGAACAGATACGATCCGCTCGCATCCTCTTCCACGGTATAGCGGTTATCGGGAGCAGAAGGTTCAATCACCTCATATCGCCACCGACAGGGTTGTGCACAGTCACCGTGGTTGGCATCACGCCCCGTGAGATAGTTGGAAATCAGGCACCGTCCGGAATAGGACATACACATTGCCCCGTGCACAAAGCATTCGATTTCCAAATCGGAGGGCGTTTTGGCACGTATGGCGGCAATCTCATCCAGCGACAATTCCCGTGCCAGCACCACACGTGAGGCGCCCATATCGTACAGTTCACGGGCGGTTTGATAGTTCACCACGCCAAACTGCGTGGAGATGTGAAGCGGTAATGTGGGCGCATAGCGTTTAGCCAATCCGATCACACCGAGATCGGCAACGATCAACGCATCCACCCGGGCCGCCACCGCCGCTTCGAAATAGGAGGGCAACCGCTCGATTTCGTTGTTACGCGGCAGAATGTTGCAGGTGAGATATACCTTTACCCCTTTTGCGTGCGCTTGCGCCACCGCCGTTTTCAGCGCGGTTTCATCAAAATTCTGCGGTGCGGTGCGCATACCGAATTGGGTCATGGAAAGATAGACCGCATCTGCGCCGTACAGCAAGGCGGCTTCCAGCCGTTCCGCATCCCCTGCCGGCGATAACACTTCCGGTCTTTTTGCCACGGTCATTCCTCCATTCGTTCTTGAATTTCTGCCCATACCGCCAGATGTTCGGCATAGGTGGCCGAATAGTACACCGAACCATCGGTAGCATCATACACAAAGAAATAACAATTTGCGCAAATCTCCTCGACGGAAGGTGATACCGCCGCCGTCAACGCCGCCCAACCTGGGTTGGCGATTGCCCCCACAGGCAGACCGCGGCAAACGTATGTATCGTACGCCGCTTCAACGGGTGTCTCCCCTGCTTCGACCAACTCGCGCAGATAGGCCGTAGAAACGTCACATTGCAAGCGAGGATAGGACGGGCTTTGCAAGCGGTTTTGCAACACACGGGATATACGGGGCATATCCCGTGCGGCACCGGCTTCACGCTGAATAATGGATGCCAACGTCACCGCCTCATCCAAGGTGAAACCGCTCGCTTGGAGAGCAGGTTGCAACGCTTCATATTTCTTTTGAAAATTATCCAGAAAACGGCGCACCGCCGCTTCCCCACTGCATCGGCGATAAAACTCATAGGTATCGGGGAACAAATACCCCTCCAAACGGTAATACCGCCCGTTGGGCGTGCCGTCCTCATTCGCGGTTGTCACGTCCGAAAGAAACGCGTAGTCGGAAAAATCCCCTTCCTTCACCGCGTGCAGAAACTCCTCTGCCGTGCACACATCTTCCGCTTCCATCAAAGCGGCAATTTTTTGCACGGTGTACCCTTCGGGAACCGTTACCATGACCGTGCGCGACAAGGTCGTTGTGGATGTAGTCGCTTCGTTTGGTATGGTAGGTGTCGTGGGCGTCGATCCCTCGGGCATCGAATGAACGAGTGAGAAAATGCCCCACACCAACAGTCCCAACAAAACCAGCATCGCGGCAACAATACCCACAATAAGCCGGGCGGTGCGTTTGGAATCAAAACCGCAAACGGGACACGCGCCATGACGCGTCTCCCGTTCTGCGTTGCATTTTGGACAATGCATAGTGCTCACCCTAAATTCCGTAATGACTGCAAATGATCCCGTGATCCGTTGCATTGGTGGTGTAATAGGTCACACCGGTTTCCATATTGGTTGCAAAGAAATAGTAATCGCCCTTCGCGTTCCACGTATCGTTTTGATAACGCAACGGTGCAAACTGATCGCCTTCCACGTCACGGCTTGCGCGGTATGCCATATACTGTTTGATCTCTTCCAGCGTTGCCGGTTCCAGCACGGCTTGAATGGCTTTCATGCCGGGATTGCTGATGGCACCGACAACCAAGCCCTGGCGCGTATAAGAGTTATAGGCATTGGCATCCGCTTTCAGCCCCTCCACCGCCAAATTCAAACTGTTGTAATAATCGGTGGTGGAATCGCATTGCAGGCTGGGGAAATACGCGGCATTCTGCAAACGGTTCAGCAACACGTGCGACACTTTGGACCACTCATCGCTGCCGGCTTCTGCCTGTACAATGGAGGCGATGATAACCACGTCGTTCAAACTCAAATTCATACCGAGCTCTTCCGAAAGCATCTCAATCTTCGTTCGCATCGTGGTATCAATGCGGTTATCGAAGTTGGCAAGGAACTTACGCACCACGGTTTCGCCCGTACTGCCGGTATAAAACTCATACGTATCGGGATAAAGATACCCTTCCAACGCATAGCCGCGACCGGCATATTTGCCCGTCGCTTCCGGGATGGATGCCACAAAGGAATAATCGTCGTAATTGCCACCCAGCACCGCATCGTAGAAATCGTTTTTCGTGCACACCGAGTTCTCTTCCATCAAAGCGGCAATCTTATCGATTGTGTACCCTTCCGGGATGGTGATGGTCACGACCTTACGCGGCACACCCACACGCAACATATCCATAATGTTACCGTATCCCATATTGGCAGAGAAGGTGTATACACCGGATTTGAAGGCATCGTCTTTTCCCGTGACGGTGGCATACAGTTTGAAGAAGAAGGGGTGATTGATCAACTTGTGATCCTTCAACACCGCACTGATGCTTTCGGGGGTTGCTCCGTCTTCCACCACGACACGCACGTTTTTGCTCGATTTGCCGATGCCGGTCAGATCCAATGCCGCCATAATGATGACACTCGCCAACACCAACGAGATTCCGATAACAACCAGAATATAGAACATACCGCCGGCGCATCCCCACAGCGCACGTTCTTTTTCGCCCATGCGCGCACGTTTCTTTTTGCGCTTTTTCTCCGGCACGACCTCTTCGGGTGTTTCTTCTTCCACCGTTTCGGGAACAGGCGACGTTTCCTCTTCGCTCGAAGGCTCTTCCTCGGTTGTCGGCGCCTCCTCTTCTTCCGTAAGGAGAATCGGCTCTTCATTCAAGGCGTCCTCGGCTGCCTGTTCCTGAACTTCAGGAACGGGCGGTTCTTCATACTCACCGAACTCATCGTCAATATTCATTTCCAAGCGGAAGGACGCCACCTTTGCACGGCGATCATCCGTTTCGTTCTCAACTGACACCGTTTCGTCTGTCGACGGTTCATCGGCGGTGTGTTCTTCCGCTCGTTTTGCACTCAATTCTGCCAAGATCTCTTCCAACGTATCCGCCATAAAACGACACCTCCTTTGGTAGGTTTATCCGCGATTTCCATACGTTTCGCGCGGACGATGGGTAGCCGTACGGCGCAAATACCGTTCGGTCACCAGCAATTCCACCGGGCGGTCAAACCGTCCGTGCGGTAACTTGCGTTGCACGCAATCGCTGTAACAAATGCCGATCATTACGCCGTTATATTTGGAGAGAAAACGGTCGTAATACCCCTTTCCGTACCCCAAGCGAAATCCGTTCCAGTCGTAACTGAGGGCAGGCACCACACACAAACTGTCCTGTGCAAACTCCGCAACCAATTTTTCGGGGTTCGGCAACGGTTCCAACACGCCGAACGTGCCGGGTTCCAACTCGTCCACGCTGTCGATGCGATAAAATTCCATTTGACGTGTGCCGGGAACACACCGCGGCACCGCCACGGTTTTGCCCTCCGCCAAGGCGTGTTCAATGATGCGGAAGGTATCCACCTCGATTTTAGTGGACACGTAAATCAGCAACATACGGCATCGTTGATACTGCCAAAGGGAAGCCACACGAGCGGCGATCACTTCGTCGATCTGCGCCTTTTCTTCGGGTTGCATAACCGCGCGCTGCTGCTTATATTTCTGACGAAGCCCTTCTTTTACGGGGCGAATATCGGCTACGGGCATTGTAACACCTCCTTGAGGTGTGTGGCTTCTTCCGGCGAACACAAAACGGAAACCAACGCAAGGGCAAAGTCCACGGCAGCGCCTGCACCGCGCGCGGTGACAAAATGACCGTCGATCACCACCGGCTCTCCCGTGGCAGATGCCCCTTGCAACGCCTCCTCAAAACCGGGGTAACATGTGGCGCGTTTGCCTTGCAGTAATCCCTTATGTCCCAAAATCGATGGCGCGGCACAGATAGCCGCGATCACACAGTGTTCTTCGGTGGCACGAGTTAATGCCGCCGCTACCGTGCGCGAAGCTTCCAGGTTCTTTGTACCCGGCATACCGCCCGGCAACACCACCGCTTCCATATCGTCGGGTATGAACGCCTCATCGGCAATATCGGCTATGAACGTGACACCGTGGGACCCGGTGATCTCTCGACCGCCGATTCCCACCGTCTGCACCGACAGACCGGCACGACGCAAAATATCGATCGGCGCCAATGCTTCGATCTCTTCAAACCCGTCGGCCAGAAATACGTATACCATAATGTATGCACCTTCTTTTACTCCAATGAAAACCCCATATACCAACCGTCATCCTCGACGGAAATGGAACAAGTTGCGCGAAACATCCCGAAGGGACGTTTATTTTCCTCGTTAAACGAGGGGGTAATAATACAAATCTCTCGACAAGAAAATTGCCTTGCCAGCGAGGACAGCACCATTTCCCTGTCTTGCCGTCTGCACAGCAATTCGGTCACGGTCAGCCGATCCCCTTCGCGGCGATACATGACCGCACCCTTTGTGGATGCCAACATACCGCCGTTTTCCAAGAGTTTTACGGCATAATCGGTTGCGCGTTCCGACCACAGAATATGCGGCACACCACACACCGACAGCCAATACTGTCGGCATACCGCATGGTGCGACGTAACCGTTTGCCACGTTATACTCTCAATTTCGCTGTAAAGTTCTTTTGCTTTACACTTGATCTGCTCCACCGAAAAGGCAGTTTTGAATCCCAAGCGCTCATAATACCCGAACAATGACGGGGTGGCAGGGCGCAAGAACATTCCGTAAACCCCTTCCCCTTCCGCACGGCGTGCCAACTCTTCCAAAAGACGAGCAAACAACCCTTTTTTGCGGTGCTGTGTGGCGGTTGCCGCCGCATACACATACCACACCGTCTTTTTGCCGTTTTGCATGAGCACGGACGGAATCACAAACGCCATGCTGCGCGCTTCTCCTCCCTGCATCAACATAAAACAGCGCGCATCTTGGCGAAGGGTGTTTAAAAATGCCCGTATATCCTCTTCGGTATCCTCGGGAAACCCTTGTTTCCACAAGGTGAGAATATCGTTTGTATGGCGGCCGTCCGCCCACACAAACTGTGTCACGCGGACCGCCTCCTTTGTTATTCCATCGTGCACAAAATCTTTTTCACAAGCGCCACGGGATAGTACGACAGCTTTGCGCGGCGCAACCCTTCGGCACCAACGTCGTTTTCACGGTTCACATACGTAAATTCCGCAATCGTGCGGCGGGCAAATTCACGGTTGATGACCGCATAGGCCTTGTCATACCCTGTCAGCGCCTTTTCCACCAACGTATCAAACGTATCGCCCGTGAGCGGTGCACCGAATGTGAACGCCACCACCGCACCGTTTACCCGAATCAAGCCACCGCGCAACTCGGTTTCACGGCGGTGTGTGAGCAATTCGTGAATCGCTTTGTTCTCCGACAGCAAGGCTCCGTCCTCGTCGGTGACAACGGACACCCGTTGCTGATACCACACATCCGCACAAGCGTGCACCTCTGCCACGTTCTCATCACGCAATTCCTCATACTCCCACGCAAACTCGCGTGAAAATGCTGCGATGTGGTTGCGCTTGGCGTGATAGGATCGTCCTGCCAGTTGCGCGAGATCCTCCACCCGATACAAATAATCGAATTCGTCACGGTATTCCTCACGCGATGACACGGTGTAGCGACGAGCCAAACGATCCACGTCCTCGTCTTCGTAACCGAATACGCAGAGCGGCTTACCGTGGCGGTGTGCATCTTGAAACAGGGTTTCGAGCGCCTGTTCCCCTTGTTCACCGGCAGGTGCCAAATAATGCGGAAATTCACCGCCAAAGCGAATCACGACCGCACCGTCCACCAACGCCACTTGCGTGTCAAAATGCTCGCGCCATGCCATCATATTGGCGAAACTGTATTCACAGCATCGCGACGGTGCCGCTTTCAGTAACGGAATACACCACGCGGCATCATCATACGTCGGGGTGTGAAATGACAGTTCGGCACTCAAAGTGCAATATCTCCTTTGACAGCGGCTAAAATATCCGCTGTAATGTTTTCAATTTTTCGCGGTTCTCCGTTGGCGGCACACGCAATGACGTGCCACCCCCACTTTTCCGCCACATATAACGCCGCAGGACGGCAAGCCGCCAAATATGCCGCATCGCGTTCGTGAATGTCCTTTTTGGCGGCATCCCCTGCATAACGGGACATAACCAACTTATCTGCCACTTCGGGCGGCATATCCAAAAACACCACGCTGTTCGGCCGCGGCAAACCCAAGCGGTCGTACTCAAACTCTTCCAGCCACGAAAGGTAACCGTCCCACTCGTCACGCGGCAGTTTGGACATTTGATGGATTGCGTTGGAGGTCACGTAACGTGCCGCCACAATCAAGTCGCCTCGTTCATATTCGGTCTGCCAAAACTGCTTGAAACTGGCATAGCGATCCACCGCATAAAACGTGGAAGAGGCATAGGCATTCACATCCGACGGATGATTGCCCAAACTGCCGTCCAAATACAGTTTCACCAGTGCCGAGGAGGGGTTTTGATAATCCGGAAACGAGATTTGTTTGTAGGGTATCCCACTTTGACGGAAATACGCATCCAGCCGTTCAAGCTGTGTGCTTTTTCCACATCCGTCCAAGCCGTCCACCACGATCAGACGACCCATGACGTTCACTCCTTCAATGCGGCAAAGGCGGCACGCACTTCGGCCGTTTTGCCACAACACATTTTACCTTCGGGGCACGGTCCGCTCACACAAGAAGGACCGGATTTGGCAAACATATGCGGCGCCACTTCGTGACACAAGCGAAGCATTTCGGTTGCCAAGGCACGAATCTCCCACTGGGCGCGGTTACAGCAACGCAGATGGAAGAAATTGCGCAAACTGCGCACGTTCATCGTCATAATGATCTTGGTGGTGCAAGCATTGGGAAGCACGAAACGGGCATCCTCGATCGCACGCTTTTCGGCCGCTTTAGCGGCGGCTTCTGGAGTCATCCCCTCTGCCTCAAACGCCGCACGGTGCTTTTCACGCAACATATCCGCCAAACGATTATAATGCTCTTGATCCTCTGCCATCGCACGCCGGAATTCCTCCACCGCTTCGGGAATGTCCGCAATTGCCGGCGGTGTAACATAGGAGAAACTGTTCTCCGTCACGTAGCGTTGGCTCTGCACGCTGAAGGAAGCAATGCGATGACGGGTGATCTCCGCCAACAGCGAGCGGGACACTTCTTCAATGCCAAACGTAAACGTCACGTGTTCCACCGGGCTGTCATGACCAAGATCGCCCAGCATTTCCACAAATTTTGCCGCCTTTTCGGGGGTCAACATCTCACTCACTTCGTCGATGGTCGCAGGAGAATAACAAAGACGTGCCGCCACGGCGATGGTCTGTTCAGGATTCGGGGTATGGGTGATCAATTTCACCTTCATGCTAACCACTCCTTACATTCAAACTATAAAACTCTATATTTAGTTTATTATAACAGATATGAGCGACAACCGCAACAGGTAAAAATAAAAAATCCTACGAAAAACAACAAAAAAGCCAAGGATTTCTCCTTGGCTTTTCCGATTATTTATTTTTGCGAAAAGTCTTGGATCTTTCCGACAGCGTATTGCAGGATCAAACGCGCATCGGTCGAATCGATCTTGCCGTCACCGTTCACGTTTGCAGCGGCTTGGTTGCTAAGGGTGGTAACCTTGCCGACCGCATACTGCAGAACCAGACGTGCATCGGTGGAGTCGACTTTGTTGTCGCCGTTCACGTCGCCCACCTTATCCGACGCCAGCGTGCTCTTCTCACTCTTGACGATGTAGAAGTAGTCGATAGTGAAGTCGGTTTCGGTTTCGGGCGCATCGAACGGCGATGCAAGAGCGGAGAACGCAAAGCCGGTCACCGTGTTGTTAGCCCCCTGGAAGGTTGCCTTGTTCAGTGCCGAGGTAGCACCTCTGGCGATCACTTTGCTGTCATCGTCCATCAGATACACCGTCACCGTCTTGTTATCGACGTTACGGGCATCCACTTCCACCGCCACACGGTAGTCCGTACCGATGGCGATGTTGGCAAACTTGGCACCGGTTTGATCTTGCACCGAACCATCCAAGTTAATGGTCAGCACCTGCTGATTCTTCGTATTGGCATTGGAGAGGTAGAGATAGATTGCACTGTCAATCGTGTTACGCATCTCGGCAATGTTGATGCGCCATTCCATACGGTAGATGGAGTCTTTCGCACCGCCTTCCAACACAAAGGGCATCTCTTCGGATTTTTCCTGACCGGTCTTCAGACCGAGCATCATCATGCTTGCACTCAAGCGCAGACGTGCCGCGCCGCGACGGATAGTCGTGGCACGAAGATCGTCGGTACGGAACTCGGTGGTATCGGAGAAGGTGTATTCATCGAAGGATTCCACCTTCACGATTTCGGAACCTTCGGGGAAATCCACGTTCTTCGGCACAGCGTAGCGATACTGACGCTTGTACACATGCTCGAAGGTGCCTGCATTTTCCAAACCGGCAGGAGCAGTGGCATAGAAGCCGGCGGTGATGTGCAGGTTTTCCGGATCGTTATCCACAAGCGCAGGATTGTCATCACGCAAGGAGTTAAAGCCGACAATATTGAGCTTACCATCGCCGTTCAGTTCAAACAAGTGAGACTCCGTATGGCCGAACTGTGCATTGTACAAATTCAACACACCGCTGTCCACACGCACACCCGACGTCGGCGTGTATCCCCACTCGGTGAAGTTGGTAACCGTGACTTCGCCGTCGAAGGTATCGGTCAGCCAAATGTCATACAGCGGAGTCTTGCTTTGATCCACCGCCCAGCGTTCCGTGGCGCTGTTGTCACCGCACTGGTTGAATGCGGTCAACTGCAGGTTGGTGAATTCCACGTGCTCGGCCGCTTCGATCTTGACCGATTGCGTGCCGTAGTCCACGCCGTAACCGAAGATACGGGCATCGGCCGCTTTGCCATCCTCTTCCACGAGGTGCACGCCAATGTAGCTTGCGTAGTTGAAGCAGTTATACACCAACTGATTTTCCACGTGACCGAGCTGCAGAACGATGGAGTTGTTGTTGAACTGTGCCTGCATGGGCTGGTGGAACCTGGAAGCTATTTCCTGCGAGGAGGGCTCGCCGCCAAAGCCGGACCATGTGTCAAGAAACGTTCGGAAAATGGAGTTATAGTTGAACTGGTAGTTGCGCACGTAGCCATTCTCCGCGCCGGCACCGATGACGATACCGCGATTGAAGAAGTGACCAGCCAAGTAATCGATGTAGTGGTTATCGCACTTGTAGGTTTTGAAATCAATGCCGTTCCAACCGTTACG
>JAZONO010000009.1:0-7676 GCA_045654545.1 Acutalibacteraceae bacterium | reverse complement strand
GTCGCCACCGCACTGTTGTAATTCGGGCGGCACCATTTGCCGAACAGGTTGGGGAAACGGTAGACGTACACCGCCGCCCCTGTTTCGGCGGCGTAGGTGAAAAAGAGGTCTTCGCCTGCTTTTTTACTGCGTCCGTATTCGCCGTTATAAAACCCGATCAGGGTGGCCTGCAACGAAGAGGAAAGCATCACGGGGCAGGTGTTGCCGTGGGTCTTCAACGCGTTGAGCAGGGTTTCGGCAAAGCCGAAATTGCCTTGCATAAACTCCTCGGTATTCTGCGGACGGTTCACTCCTGCCAGATTAAACACAAAATCGCACTCCGCACAAGCCTCCTCCAGTATGGCGGGGGAGGAGTCGGTATCGTACAAATACAGTTTGTCCACCTGAATGGAGGCATGAGTTTTGTCTTTTTGGTCACGAATGTTTTTCAGTGCTTCTGCAAGGTTTTTGCCTACAAACCCGTTGGCACCGGTGATCAATATTTTCATCAAATCACCTCTGCGCTGTATCTCTATAGTGAATGATCAAAGTTTTACAGGTCATAATCCGGGTACATATCCTTGTGACGGCGCATCCACTCTCCGAGTTCGATCACCATAGTCTTATAGTCCGGAATAATGAAGTCCAATCCGTCGGTACGTGTGCGCAAAAGTGTTTTGTCCGGGAGCACACGATCAATGGGACGAACTTCAATCGGTTTATACCGAATGTATTGGTTAAAAAGCTTCAACAGTTCGTATTTACTGATGGAGGTGTCAGGCACTGCGTGATATAGCCCACGTGTGTGAGCCAGTGCGGTTGCTTCCATTATTTTAGCCAACTGAAGAGTTGTTAACCCGGTCCACGCTGCACCGACGAAACCGCCCACCGAATCTTTTTGTTGCATAAACCAATGCAACAACCCGATACCGTTGTCATTAATATCCGGTCCAACTATAGATGTACGCAACGTAACATTTTTATCATCGATCAACTCGCCAACAGCTTTTGAACGATCATAAAACAACGTGCCGTCAGGAACGGAAGTTTCCGTATACTGACCGGCGGCTCCCGAAAACACGCTGTCGGTGCTGATATGAATGATCTGGGTGGGCATGTCTTTTGTGATATGTGCCAAGAAATGCGGGAGGTAACCGTTGAGCAACAAGGCACGGGGATGATTTTCCTCTGCAAAACGAGTTAATACGCCGATACAGTTGATGATCACATCATAATTCCCCGTTTTTACCATATTGTTTACGGCGTCAAAATCTGTGACATCGCCGACAATCGTTTCCACATAGGGGGAGGGTTCTAATGCAAATCCTACTACATCGTGCCCTTGCTCTTTTAGATATAGTGCAATGGTATGGCCTGCCATACCATTGCAGCCCAAGACTAAAAATTTCATAGAACTATCCTCGCTTATAGTATTACACTGTCTCCAGTATATTATATAATACAAATTTTAAAAAAGCAAGTCTTTATTCTAAATCCCAAATAAACGACAGGCGTTTTCGGCGGTGTGGCGCAACAGATCCTCCACCGCCATGCCGCGCACGGCGGCAATCACTTCGGCGGTGTGGGTGATCATGCGCGAATCGCAGCGATGACCGCGGCAGGGGACGGGCGCCATGTACGGGGCATCCGTTTCGAGCAATAGGCGGTCGAGCGGTACGGCGGCCGCCACTTCCAGCGGACGGCGCGCATTTTTGAAGGTCACCGCGCCGCCGAGCCCGATGTACATCCCCAGCGCGACCGCTTCACGCATCATCTCCACACTGCCCGAAAAGCAATGGAGCACGCCGCTCGGGCGGTACTGTTTCAGCAGAGTGAGCGTGTCCTCGTGGGCATCGCGGTCGTGCACGATCACGGGCAAGGACAAACGGTTGGCAAGTGTCAAATGCGCTTCAAAGCAGGCTTTTTGCTCATCGCGCGGAGGGTTTTCCTCCCAATGGTAATCGAGCCCGATCTCCCCGATCGCCACCGCACGCGGATGTGCCGCCAGCGCCTCGAGCGTGGGCAACACGGCAGGGGAGAAGGTATCGGCCGCTTCGGGGTGGATGCCCACGGCGGCATAGAGAAAGGGATACCGTTCGGCAAGTGCCAGCGAACGGCGCGCAGAATCCACATCGGATGCGGCGTTCACCACACCCACCACACCGCTTTCGGGAAAAGCGGTGAGCAGGGCGTCGCGGTCCTCTTCGAACGCCGTGTCGTCGTAATGGGCATGAGAATCGAAAATCATAGGTACTCCTTTGCTAAAAAGCACCTCATTCGGGAATGAGGTGCTTTTTGTTTAGCGCAATTTACTGCCGATCGGCAGGTTGTCCACAAACAGGACACGGGCGGCATCCTCGCCGTTTTCATCCAACGTGTCGGCGGCCAAAATCATGCCGGCCGATTCCACGCCGCACAGCACGGCAGGCTTCAGGTTCGCCACCACCACCACACGGCGACCTTTCAGATCGTCGGGGGTGTACCACTTGGCAATGCCGGAACACACGGTGCGCGGTGTGCCGCTCCCGTCGTCCAACGTGAGTTTCAAGAGTTTCTTCGCCTTTTTCACCGGCTCACATTCCACCACTTCGGCGACGCGCAGGTCGATCTTGCCGAACTCGTCAAACGCAATTTCGGGCAGGATGGGGGCAAATTCCGGTGCATCCGGCTCTTTGGCGGCGGCCGCCGCTTTCATTTTGGCTTGCAACTCCGCTTCCAGCTCCGCCAACACCTTTTCGGCATCCAAGCGCTGGAACAAGGGGGTCGCTTCGCCCACCGTGAAGCTGCCGATCGTGCCGAAGGCGAGATGATCGTAATCCATCGTGTCGAGCGATACCTTCAACTGACCGAAGATGGCTTCGGCGGTGGCAGGCATAAACGGCGCGATGAGAATGCCCAGCACGCGGATGCTTTCCAAGAGGTTGTACAGCACGGCGGCGAGGCGCGGATGATCCGCTTCGTTCTTCGCCAGCACCCACGGGGCGGTTTCGTCGATATACTTGTTGCAACGGCGTGCCAAGGTCATCACGGCATCCGCCGCATCGGCGTTGTGATAGGTGTCCATACGGGCGGTAAACTCCTTCACCGCCGTTGCCACCGCGGCGCGCAGATCCTCATCCAACGGATCCACAGCGGCAGGACATGCCACTGTACCGCCGAAATACTTGTTGGTCATGGCGATGGAACGGTTGACCAAGTTGCCCAAGGTGTTTGCAAGGTCGGTGTTGAACTTCGCAATGAAGGCTTCATAGGTGATGTTGCCGTCCTGTGCGAAGGGGATCTCGGACAAAAGGTAGTAACGCACGGCATCGGTGCCGAAACGTGCCGCCAGTTCATCGGCGTACACCACGTTGCCCTTGGATTTGCTCATCTTATCCTCGCCGAACAGCAGCCACGGATGCCCGAGCACCTGTTTGGGCAACGGCTCACCCAGCGCCATCAGAATGATGGGCCAGTAAATGGTGTGGAACCGCACGATATCCTTGCCGATGACGTGCAGGTCGGCCGGCCAGTAACGACTGTACAGTTCACCGCAACCGTCGGGATGATACCCCACGCCCGTGATGTAGTTGGACAGCGCATCCAGCCACACGTAGGTGACATGGCGCGGATCAAACTCCACGGGAATACCCCATGTGAAGGAGGAACGGGACACGCACAGATCCGCCAGACCGGGTTTCAAGAAGTTGTTGATCATCTCGTGCTTACGGGATTCCGGCTGGAAGAAGTCGGGATTCTCCTCGTAATATTGCAACAGACGGTCTTGATATTTCGAAAGGCGCAGGAAATACGCTTCTTCCTTCGCATCGGTCACAGGACGACCGCAATCGGGACAGCAACCGTCTTTGAGTTGCGAGGCGGTAAAGAAGGATTCGCACGGCACGCAATATTTGCCTTCGTACTCACTCTTGTAAATATCGCCTTGATCATACAGCTTTTTGAAGATTGCTTGGATCGCCTTCACGTGGTCGTCATCCGTGGTGCGGATAAAACGGTCGTAGGTCACGTTGAGCGAATCCCACACCGCTTTGATCTGCGCCGACATACCGTCCACGTAGGTTTGAGGGGTCATGCCTTGCTCTCGGGCGGCATCCTCGATCTTCTGGCCGTGTTCGTCCGAGCCGGTGAGAAAATGCACATCATAGCCGCACAGCCGCTTATAGCGTGCGATCGCATCCGCCAACACAATGTCGTAACAGTTGCCGCAATGCGGCTTGTAGGACGCATAGGCGATGGCGGTGGTCAAATAAAACTTGGGTTTTTGAGTGTCCACAAAAAAAACTCCTAACATAAAAGTGCTTCTCTAATTGTAGCAGATTTTCAAAAAAATACAAGGGTTACTTTTGGGAGGGGAAGGCTTGAATTTTTCCCACCGCGTACTGCAAAATCAGACGGGCATCGGTGGAATCGATTTCGCCGCTTTTGTCCACGTCGGCGAGTGCGACGTTCAGTTTCGTCGTGTCAATCTTACCCACGGCGTATTGCAAGATAAGACGGGCATCGGTGGAATCGATTTTGCCGCTTTCGTCCACGTCGCCGAGGTCGAACAGAATGGGCGGCAGGGGTTCCAACTCGCGCATCGCCGCGTTCAACTCGACCAACGCATCGGTCACTTCCAACAGCGTGGCAGGCGGATTGCGGTCATAGGTGGCGTTCGCTTTTTCGAGCGCCAAGCGCAGGCGTTCGCCCGATTCCAACGTATAGTTTTCCAGATCTTCGTTTGAAGCCTCTTGAATAGCATTCAAGAGATCGTTGTGGGTCGCGATCACCGTGGCGGCTTGGCGGTTCAGTTCGGCATCCGCTGTGACTGCATCGGTCAAACCGAAGGAGAACGCATCGAAGAATACGGCGCCGGTGCCTTCCACGGTGCCGTTGAAGTTCAAGGCGGAAATGGTGTTCAACACGGCGGGCGGGTTGAACGCGGCGGTACCGTTTTGCGTGATGCCGCGCAAATCAAAGGTATACACCGCAAACTTCGTTTGGTTGGGGGCGAGCGTGAGCTCGGTCGTGCCGTCCAACAACGGCACGTTGTAGGTCTTACTGCCGCTCGTCAAGGTGAGCGAGAGGGTGACCGCTTGCTTCGTGGGGTTAAGCAGACTGACCGACAGCGTTTTGAAGTTGACCCATTTTTGTTTTTTCACCTGCGGATAGGTGAGGATGGGGGACACGGTGAAGTTGCCGCTGTATTCCACACGCAAGGAGGCGACACCTTCGGCGCGGATAGCGGTATCGTAGGAATAGCGACCGCCGTTCACCGTGAAGGAGGGACGGTAGCCGTATTTATAGTGTGCGGTGTTGCTCTCATCGTATACCCACACGTCGCGGTCGGCATACATCCAATCCTGTGCCACAAAACGGGTGACAGTGTTGTCTTGCTTGTTCACCGTATCGTTTGGTTGCGCGGTGCGGAAGGGGGAGGCCGGAATGCCTTCCGCGTTTGCAAGGTTGGCCGCCTGGGCAAAGTCGTCGAACGCATACATCACGTGGGTGGGAGCGTTCACGTAGTTGTTCCACACCTTCACGGTGTCGGCATCCACGATTTCAGCACGGGCGTTGACGTAGATGCCGTCTTCGCCTGCCACGGTGAATCCGTGCAGGTCGCCGCCGTCGATGGAGCGGAGCCCTGCACCCACGCGATCAAAGGTGACAAACACCGCATTGTCCTTCACTTCGAAGGATTGGAACACGGGCGCGGTGAATTCGCCCTTGCCGCCATACATCATGTTGAGTGCCGCCAGCGCATACCGTTTGCCCACGGGGGTCTTGATACGCGGATGGATCGGGTCGGAGGTGTCGGTGCCGTGCATGTGCTCGAGCGGCAGATCGTAAAGCGGAAGCATCGCGGTGGTTTTGGGATCGCACACCGCCCAGCCGCGTTCCATAAACTCCGAAAGGTAGCCGATGGTGGCTTCGCCGATGCCGTAGTTGTAGGGTGAGATCTGAGCAAAGATGAGCGGCATTTCTTCGCCTTCGAAGCCAAAGACATCGCCCCAACTGCGTTTCAATACCGCAATGGCATCGCCGTACATTTCCGAATAATTGTTGTTGCTTTCGCCTTGGTGCCAGATCGTGCCGGCGATGTTCATACCGGCGAGAGGACCGATCTTGGCGTTATACCACGTGGACATACTGCCCGGGGTGGAGGGCCACTGCTCTTCGTCGTAGTATTTGCCGAGTTTTTGCAATGCGGTGCGCAACGCGGTGTTTTCGGCAATCGCTTCACGCGAGAGCCACGCTTCGATCGTCGTGGAACCCAACGCCGCATTGATGATACCCACCGGCACGTCCAATTCTTCTTGCAGCGTTTTGGCGAAGGTGTAGGCGATGGAGGACACGTTGGAAAGTGCCCCCGAGTTGTTCCCGAGGCACCAATACGCACCGGGCACGTTTTCGGCAGGATCCACCAGCGCACTGCCGCCGTTGGCGCGCAACGGTTCACAGTACACGCGAATGGCTTTGTTGGTGGCATCCTTCAAAATGGCGGTGGCATCCATATCGCGACCGATCTGCAGTTCCATGTTGGATTGACCGCATGCAATCCACAGTTCGCCCACGATCACGTTGTGGATCTCCCAATCGTAACCGTCCATTTCGATGCGGATGGTGTAGGTGTCATAGCCGCCTTTACGCGCGGCAAAGGACAGATCCCAACGCCCGTCCTGATTGACTGTGGCGGTTTTGGTTTCCAGCAAGGTGTCCCCTTTGTGGAGGGTCGCAGTCACGGCGCTGCTCTCCTCGCCAAAACCCCACAGGTTCATCGGTTTGTTCTGCTGGAACATCATGTTGTCCGAAAACAGAGTGGGCAACACGGGCGCACTCGCCGTGTCCACAATGCGCACGTTTGTCACCGCGATGCGCATGTGATCGGTCGTGTCGTCAGGCCAGCTGTTTATGTAAATACGCATGTAGTTGATGGCCGAGAGATCCAATGCGCCGCCCGTGGTGCTGAAGAGGGAGAGAGGAATGAGATATTCATACGTGCCTTCGCGCCATTGCAGTTGGGAGACGGAGTGGCTTGCTTCGTTCCTGTCGTATCCGCCCGACGAGGTCAATTCAATCTGACCGACGGCCTGCATCAACGGCGACACGTCGCCGGGGTTGGTGAAGTTTTGGACGGTGATGTCCATCGCCAACGACAAGGTGGCCGGGTTGTGCTTGGAAGCGTCGATGGGGGTGAATCTTTTTTCCGCCGCAATAAACGTACCGACCGAAAAATCTCTTGTGAGTGTGTAGGGGATGTTACCCACGAGATACGTCGTGTCCCACTCCTCCTCTTCCTTTGCCGTGACGGCAAAGGTGAACGGTGTGACGGATAACAGCAAGGTGAGTGCCAACAGAATGGCGACTATTCGACGAAAACGCATAGAGATCCCTCCATATTTTCCATATTTAATGTTTATATATGCAGAATAGCACACTTTTTTGACCTTTGCAATACCAAAATGCGAGCAAAAAATGTTGTCCGTCATTTTTGGCAAAAAGCACCAAAAGAAAACTGAAAATTTTTATGTCAAAAGGCTTGCAATTTTACGCAGAAGTGGGTATAATAGTCATGTGGTGGGGGAAAGTGCACCCAAAACCCATCAAAGTGGAGAAAAGTGGAGGTTTTCCACCTTTTCAACACGTTTTCAACAATCGGGTGGAAAGTCAGAAGAAAATTGGATTGAAAACGCGGTTTTCAACAATCGGGTGGAAAG
>JAZONO010000008.1:0-28291 GCA_045654545.1 Acutalibacteraceae bacterium | reverse complement strand
CACCCGATCGCCCCCTTCTTTTCATTGATCCCCCTTTGGCTTCCGCTTATTCCACGTACGACTACATCCGTAGTCGTCAACTCTATTCTACACTTGTAGTCGAATTTTGTCAAGAGGTTTTTCTCAACACAAAAAAACCGTGCCAACTGCCATCACCACATATTGCCACACATAAACCTGTTGTGTAGACGTTTTTCGTCTAAACAACAGATGGTATGATTTCGCTGTAAGACAGGAGGCGACAAGCCGTCCCTACAGTGCATTAGTATCCTTTCATTCCCTCAACCGTTTTCAAATATCAAAAAAGCACCGCCGCCAAGCTTACGCTTGACGGCGGTGTTGTGGTTATGCGAGAGATTGCTTACACGTTCTGGCTGTACAGATCGCCCAAGCGCACCAAGTGCTCGTAACGAGCGATGGAGCTTTCCTCTGCCTTGGTGAACAGCTCTTCCGCACGCTCGGGGAACTTGCGGGTCAAGCCGGAGTAACGCGCTTCGTTCATGATGAAGTCGCGGTAGCTCGCGGTCGGAGCCTTGCTGTCCATGGTGAAGGGGTTCTTGCCTTCCGCCTTGTTCGCCGGGTTGAAGCGGAACATATGCCAGTAACCGCAATCCACAGCCTTCTTCATTTCGGCCTGGCAGTTCGCCATGCCGCCCTTGATGGCGTGCATCTCGCAAGGTGCATAGCCGATGATGAGCGACGGGCCCGGATAGGCTTCCGCTTCGGCAATTGCCTTGATGGTCTGGTTCATGTCCGCACCCATCGCGATCTGCGCCACGTAGATGTAGCCATAGGACATCGCGATTTCGGCAAGGCTCTTCTTGGCGATCGCCTTACCGGCAGCGGCGAACTGCGCCACCTGACCGATCTGCGAAGCCTTGGAAGCCTGACCACCGGTGTTGGAGTACACTTCGGTATCAAACACCATGATGTTCACATCTTCGCCCGACGCGAGGACGTGGTCCAAACCGCCGAAGCCGATGTCGTATGCCCAACCGTCACCACCGAAGATCCAGATGGACTTCTTGGAGAGGTATTCCTTGTTGCGGAGGATCGCACCGCAGGTTTCGCAATCGGCCACCTTTTCGAGCTCTGCCACCAGAGCCTTGGTCGCCTTCGCGTTCTCTTCGCCGTCATTCACGGTGTCGAGGTATGCCTGAGCCGCCGCCTTCAATTCGGCAGACGCGCAATCAGCAACCGTCACGCCCTTGACCTGCTCAATGAGCTGTTCGCGGATCGCCTTCTGGCCGAGGTACATGCCGTAGCCGTGCTCGGCGTTATCTTCGAACAGGGAGTTCGCCCAAGCCGGACCGTGGCCATCCGCGTTCACGGTGTAGGGCGAGGTTGCCGCCGGGCCACCCCAGATGGAGGAACAACCGGTCGCGTTGGAGATATACATACGATCGCCGAACAACTGAGTGATCAAGCGAGCATAGGAGGTTTCCGCACAACCTGCGCAGGAGCCGGAGAACTCGAGCAACGGCTTCTTGTACTGGCTGGCAATGACGGAGTTGCCGAGGGTCTCTTCCTTCTCGGTCACGTTCGCCACCATGTAATCGAACACCGGCTGCTGATCTTCCATTGCTTCACGCGCAACCATCTTCAAGGAGTTGGTCGGGCAGACACCCACGCAAACGCCGCAACCCATGCAGTCCATCGGGGAGATGGCGAGCGAGTAGGCATAGTCGGTCTTGACAACCGGCTTCGGAGCGTACAGGGTGTTGGCAGGAGCCGCCGCTTTCTCCTCTTCGTTCAGAGCGAACGGACGGATGGTGGCGTGCGGACACACGAACGAGCAACGGTTGCACTTCGCACACGTGGTGGGATCCCATTCGGGCACCATAACAGCCACGCCGCGCTTCTCATACGCCGAAGCGCCGAGCTCGAAGGTACCGTCGGTGTGCTTTTTGAACGCCGACACCGGCAAGGAGTAACCGTCCATGCGGCCCACCGGCTTCATGATGGTATCCACCATTTCCACCGTCGCGGCACGGCCGACTTCCTTCACGGGAGCGGCATCGTCGGTCGCGTTGGCCCAATCAGCCGGCACATCGACCTTCACGAACGCCGAAACACCGGCGTCGATCGCATTGTGGTTGGCCGCCACAACGTCCGCACCCTTCTTGGAGTAGGACTTGGTGGCCGCATCCTTCATGTAACCCACCGCTTCGTCAATCGGCAGAACGCCGGACAGCGCGAAGAAGGCCGCCTGCAGGATGGTGTTGGTGCGCTTGCCCATACCGAGCTTCGCCGCGAGGTCGATCGCGTTCACGGTGTACAACTGCACGTTGTTCGCCGCAATGTAACGCTTCGCCTCAGCCGACATGTGATGATTCAACTCTTCAGGAGTCCACTGGCAGTTGATGAGGTACACACCGCCGGGTTTCACGTCGTTGACCATCTTGAAGCCCTTGGTCACGTAGGACGGGTTGTGGCACGCCACGAAGTCCGCCTTGTTGATGTAGTAGGGGCTCTTGATCGGCTTGTCGCCAAAACGCAGGTGCGAGATGGTGATACCGCCGGTCTTCTTGGAGTCGTACTGGAAGTACGCCTGCACGTATTTATCGGTGTGGTCACCGATGATCTTGATGGAGTTCTTGTTCGCACCGACGGTGCCGTCGCCGCCCAGACCCCAGAACTTGCACTCGATGGTGCCGGCCGCCGCCGTGTTCGGCGCGAGCTTCTCTTCCAGGGAGAGGTTGGTCACGTCATCGACGATACCGATGGTGAACTGCATCTTCGGCTCGGCTTTCGCCGCTTCCTCATACACAGCAAAGATGCTGGCAGGGGTGGTGTCCTTGGAACCCAAGCCGTAACGACCGCCCATCACGCGGATGCCGGTGCGGCCGTTGGCGGCCAGCGCGGTGACAACATCCATGTACAGCGGCTCACCCAGCGAACCGGGTTCCTTGGTACGGTCGAGCACCGCGAGAGTCTTAACACTCGCCGGGATGGCGGCGAGCAGGTGTGCCGCCGAGAACGGACGGTACAGACGCACCTTCACCAAGCCAACCTTTTCGCCGGCGGCGGTGAGGTAGTCGATGACTTCTTCGATCACGTCGCAGACAGAGCCCATCGCCACGATCACGCGATCGGCATCGGCGGCGCCGTAGTAGTTGAACAGCTGATAATCGGTGCCGAGCTTTTCGTTGACCTTGCCCATGTATTTTTCAACAATGGCAGGCACAGCGTTGTAGTACTCGTTGCACGCTTCACGATGCTGGAAGAAGATGTCGTCGTTTTCGTGCGAACCGCGCATCACCGGATGCTCGGGGTTGAGCGCACGCTTGCGGAACGCTTCCACAGCGTCCATGTTGCACATCTCTTTCAGGTCTTCGAAATCCCAAACCTGGATCTTCTGAATCTCGTGGGAGGTACGGAAGCCGTCAAAGAAGTTCAGGAACGGCACGCGGCTCTCGATCGAAGCGAGGTGCGCCACAGCACCGAGGTCCATCACTTCCTGCGTGTTGGTCTCCGCCATCATGGCAAAGCCGGTCTGACGGCAGGCATACACGTCGGAGTGATCGCCGAAGATGTTCAGCGCATGGGACGCCACGCAACGAGCCGACACGTGGAACACGCAAGGCAGCAATTCGCCCGCGATCTTGTACATGTTCGGGATCATGAGCAACAGACCCTGCGACGCCGTGTAGGTCGTGGTCATAGCACCGGCCGCGAGCGAGCCGTGCACCGTACCGGAAGCACCTGCTTCCGACTGCATCTCCGCCACCTTAACCGTGGTGCCGAAGATGTTCTTCAGGCCGCTTGCCGACCACTGGTCAACATAGTCAGCCATCGGGCTGGACGGGGTGATCGGGTAAATGCCCGCCACTTCGGTGAACGCATAGGATACATGCGCGGCCGCGGTGTTACCGTCCATGGACTTGAATTTTCTTGCCATTTTGGTATGTCCTCCTTTAGGGATAAAGTAATACAAACTTTGCGCACCCGTTTTACAAGGTACACCACAGTGTATAATAGCACAAACGCCCGTAATTGTAAAGGGTGAAAACACGTTTTTTCGCGGAAATATTTAAAAACCGAGGAAATTTTTAGAAATGCGAGAAATAATCCGATAATTTTGTTTGACTTTTTACTGAAAATACGCTATACTGCGTTCTGTATATATGTACCCGCATTGTGAAAGGACGGCGTTACCCCCCATGTTGGACATCAAATTTGTACGGGAAAATCCCGAACTGGTAAAGGAAAACATCCGCAAAAAGTTTAAGGATACGAAGTTGCCGCTGGTGGATGAAGTGTGCGCGTTGTATGACGAAAAGCGTGCCGCCAACACCCGCGCTAACGAACTGCGCGCCAACCGCAACCGCGTGAGCAAAGAGATCGGCGGCCTGATGGCAAAAGGTCTGCGCGACGAAGCAGAAGAGAAGAAGCGCTTGGTGAACGAGCAAGCGGAAGAGTTGAAGGCACTGGAAGTGCAGGAGACCGCGCTGGAAGAAAAACTCACCGCCGCGCTGATGAAGATCCCGAACATCATCGACCCTTCGGTGCCGATCGGCAAGGACGACGAGGAAAACGTGGAAGTGGAATGCTTCGGCGACAAGACCGTGCCGAATTTTGAAATTCCCTATCACACCGACATCATGGCGTTGTTCAACGGCATCGATAAAGAGGCGGCCGGCCGTGTGGCAGGCGAAGGCTTCTACTACCTGATGGGTGACATTGCGCGCCTGCACAGCGCGGTGCTGTCCTATGCCCGTGACTTCATGATCGACAAAGGCTTCACCTATTGCATTCCGCCGTTTATGATCCGCAGCAACGTGGTTTCCGGCGTGATGAGCTTTGAAGAGATGGATGCCATGATGTATAAGATTGAGGGCGAAGACCTCTACCTCATCGGTACGAGCGAGCACTCCATGATCGGCAAATTCATCGACACCATCACCCCCGAAGAAACGTTGCCGCTCACGCTGACGAGCTATTCTCCCTGCTTCCGCAAGGAGAAAGGTGCACACGGCATCGAGGAGCGCGGCATTTACCGTATCCATCAGTTCGAGAAGCAAGAGATGATCGTCATCTGCCGCCCCGAAGAGAGCATGGATTGGTTCCACAAGATGTGGAGTTACAGCGTGGAGCTGTTCCGCTCGCTGGATATTCCGGTGCGCACGCTGGAATGCTGCTCGGGCGACTTGGCGGATTTGAAAGTCAAGTCCTATGACGTGGAGGCGTGGTCGCCGAAACAGCAGAAATACTTTGAAGTCTGTTCCTGCTCCAACTTGGGCGATGCGCAAGCGCGCCGCTTGGGCATTCGTGTGAAGGGTGCCGACGGGCAGAAGTATCTCGCCCACACGCTGAACAATACGGTGGTGGCACCGCCGCGTATGCTCATTGCGTTGCTGGAAAACAATCTTTCCTTCGACGGCGAGCGGTACACCCTGGCGATCCCGAAAGCGTTGCAACCCTACATGGGCGGCAAAGAGCAGATCACATCCAAGTAAGATACGTCCCTTCGGGGCGCTCACATAGGGAGGAATTCCTATGTGAACGCCCCGTTAGCGGCGTTCTTAAATAAAATTTATTGAAAAGGAGTTCCAATCATCATGGACGACCCCGGGCCTACGGGAGCTTTGCTCCTGCATTTCCTTTTGCTGCTGGTGCTGATTCTTATCAACGCCTTCTTTGCGGCATCGGAAATGGCCATCATTACTCTGAACGACAACAAGATCCAGAAAATGGCGGAGGAAGGTCATAAAAAAGCCAAAAAAGTGCTGAAACTGACCGCCGATTCCTCCCACTTCCTCGCCACCATTCAGGTGGGCATCACCTTTGCAGGGTTCTTGACCTCCGCATCGGCGGCCAACACCTTGTCCGAACCGCTGGCCGCTTGGTTCATCGGCTTGGTCAAGAGTGCCGCCCCTTATGAGGCGGCAGTGGAAACGGTCGCGCTGATCGTGGTCACCTTGCTCGTGTCCTTCTTCTCGCTGGTGTTGGGCGAACTGGTGCCCAAACGCATTGCGATGCAAAAAGCGGAACCGATCGCCTTTGCGACGGTGGGCATTTTGCGTGTGATCGCGCGGTTGACCCGACCGCTCGTGTGGTTGCTGTCGGTGTCCACCAACCTGATCGTGCGCCTCTTCGGCATGGATCCCCATGCGGATGAAGAGCAGGTCACCGAAGAAGAGATCCGTATGATGGTGGATGTCGGTGAAGAAAAAGGTGTCATCGAAGAAACGCAAAAAGAGATGATCAACAACATCTTCGAATTTGATGACATCATCGCCGGCGAGATCATGACCCCCCGTGTGGACGTGGAAGCGTTGGATGTGGAGACCTCCATTGAAGATGCTCTCGCCATCGGCGTGGAATCGGGATATTCCCGTTTGCCGATCTATGAAGAGAATATTGACCACACCATCGGTGTCTTGTACATGAAGGATCTGCTCCCCTACGTGGGCAAGTTGATTCCCGAGATGCTCTCCCTGCGTGATTTCGTGCGTCCCACCTTCTTCACCCCCGGCACCAAGCGCGGCGGTGCGCTGTTTGCCGAAATGACTGAAAAGCACATTCAGCTCGCCTGTGTGGTGGATGAATACGGCGGTTTTGCCGGCATTGTCACGGTGGAAGATTTGCTGGAATCCATTGTGGGTAATATGCAAGACGAGTATGATAACGAAGAAGAAGAGATCACCCAGTTGGACGAAAACGTCTTTGACGTGGATGGCTTCTGTTCGATCGAAGAAGTGACCGAATTGCTCGGCGTGGAGCTGCCCGAAGGCGACTACGAAACATTGGCAGGGTTTATATTGGATCAGTTGGGACGTATCCCCGAGGAGGATGAACAGCCCGTGGTGGAATACGATCGATTGACCCTCACCGTTATGTCGATGGACGACCGTGCGATCAACCGCGTGCATATTGAAGTGGCGCCTCCGCCTCCCGTAGAAGAGGATGAGGACGAAGATAAAAAGCGTAAATCCAAAGAGGATGAATAACCTTAAAAAGCAGTGCCGATGGCACTGCTTTTTAACAAAGAGGAGCAACCCAAATGAAAAAGTGGTTGTGTATTGCCGTAGCAATGCTGTTGATGGTATCGGCAGTCTGTGCCATCCCCGTTTCGGCAGACGATCTTGGCGAAAACATTGTGTATGCTTCCGTCAACGGCGTGTTGCGTTACGATTACGCACAAGAGGTGCTGTCGTTGATCAATGCCGAGCGCGCCGCGGCCGGGCTAGCACCTGTGAAAATGAGTGTTTCGCTGACGGAAAACGCCATGCTGCGCGCCGCGGAACTGTCGATGTATTTCGATCACTCGCGTCCCGACGATACCCCCTTTCACACCGTGTTCCCGAACGATAACTACAATCAAGCAGCGGAATGCATCGGCGGCGAGTACCCCTCGAATTCCGCGGTGGTGAACGCGTGGATGGAGGGTGCGGACGACCGTGCCAAGATCCTTCACGCACCGTTTGACTTCGTGGGTGTGGGCGTGTTCGAATCGGAGGGTATTCTCTGTTGGAACGCTCTGTTCATGAGCGGTGCACAGCACGAATCCACCAGCCGCAACGATACGGAAACTAAGTCTGTCGAAATCCAGATCAAGCGCAAGCATTTGCGCTTCACCTGTCCGCAAGAATCGTTTTTGACCTGCACGTTGTACGCTTTCAAGCCCTACGTGCTGATGAATGGGCACCCTTTGACGGCGGACGGTCCTCTCACCGTTACCTTCGGCGATGACTCGATCGCCGTGTTGCAAGACGGTATGGTGTTTGCAAAGAACCCGGGACACACCACAATGACACTCAAGGTCGGCGGTTTCTGCACGTTTGAGATCCCCCTCACGGTGCAAAAGGATTACTGTGCCGATCTGAACAAAGACAACAAGGTGGATTCCACCGATGCCCGTCTTACCCTGCAATATGCAGTGGGCAAATTCACGCATTTCAGCGAGGCATTTTGATCCGATACACACAAAAAACGGGCTGTGACTGGACGTCACAGCCCGTTTTGTTTATCTCACGGCAATCCGTTGCACGGCGGTAGTTTTGCCCGTTTTGTCGTCCAAGGTGAACAGCACCGCTTGCAATTCACACACCCCTTCCGCCGTCGCAAACCGCACGGGGAGTTTTCCGTGCATTTTGGCAATGGACAGTTCGGGTTTAATGCCGAGTACCGATTCGGTGGGACCGGTCATGCCTATGTCGGTGATGTATCCCGTGCCGTCGGGCAGGATCTGTTCATCTGCCGTGGGCACGTGGGTGTGGGTGCCGAACACCGCCGACACCCGCCCGTCGGCATAATACGCAAGCGCCTTCTTTTCGGCGGTGGCTTCTGCGTGAAAATCCACCACGCAGAATTTCGGGTTGCCCGCTTGGCGAAGCAGAGCATCCAATATATCGAACGGGCAGGCAAGCGGTTCCATAAACGCCGTGCCGATCAGGTTGATCACCGTCACCTGATAGCGACCGCGATCCACCGTATACATCCCCGTACCGGGCGCGGTGACAGGGTAATTCGCCGGGCGCAACAGCCACGGCTCTTCCTCCAACAGCGGATAAAACTCATGCCGACGGAAGGTGTGATTGCCGCCCGTGATGACGTCGGCGCCGCTGTCTTTCAGTGACCGCGCCGCCGTGGGGGTGATGCCGTTGCCGTCCGCCGCATTTTCGCCGTTGACAACACACACGTCCACCGCATATTGCCGTTTGAGGGCAGGCAACACCTGTCGCAGATGCGCGCACCCACGGGTGCCCACCACGTCACCCACACACAAAATATTCATGCATTGCTTCCTCTCTGCAAAAGAACGGGCGCGGAATTTCCGCGCCCGCCGTTTTGGACTTATTTCGCGTAGTCGACCGCGCGATTTTCGCGGATGAGGTTGACCTTGATCTGACCGGGATAATCCATGTTATCCTCGATCTTCTGCGCGATGTCACGCGCAAGCAAGACCATCTGATCGTCGCTGACCACTTCGGGTTTCACCAGAATGCGCACTTCGCGACCTGCCTGAATGGCAAAGGAACGCTCCACGCCGTTGAACTCGTTGGCGAGTTCTTCCAGTTTCTCCAAACGCTTGATGTAGTTTTCCAGATTCTCGCGACGTGCGCCCGGACGAGCCGCCGAGATCGCATCCGCCGCCTGCACCAAGCACGCCACAATGGTGGCGGCTTCCACGTCGCCGTGGTGCGCCTGAATGGCGTGCACCACCGCTTCGCTTTCCTTGTACTTGCGTGCAATATCCACGCCGATCTCCACGTGCGAACCTTCGATCTCGTGATCGACCGCTTTGCCGATGTCGTGGAGCAAACCGGCACGACGTGCCACCGCCGGATCAATGCCCAGTTCACTTGCCATAATGCCGGCAAGGAACGCCACTTCCATCGAGTGGTTCAGCACGTTTTGACCGTAACTGGTGCGGTAACGCAGACGGCCGAGCAGACGCATCACTTCGGGATGGATGCCGTGCAAACCGGTTTCCAGCACCGCACGTTCGCCTTCCGACTTGATGGTAGCTTCCACCTCGCGGCGCGATTTTTCCACCATTTCTTCGATGCGAGCCGGGTGAATACGCCCATCCGAGATCAAGCGCTCGAGCGACAGGCGCGCAATTTCGCGGCGCACCGGATCAAAGCACGAGAGAGTGATCGCTTCGGGGGTATCGTCGATAATGAGATCGCATCCCGTAAGGGTTTCGATCGCACGGATGTTACGGCCTTCACGGCCGATGATGCGACCCTTCATTTCGTCGTTCGGCAGCGGCACGACCGACACGGTCGCTTCGGTCACCTGATCGGCGGCCACACGCTGGATCGCGTGGGAGATCATGTTGCGCGCACGGCTGTCCGCTTCGTCCTTCAACTGAGCTTCGATGTCCGCGATACGCAACGCCTTTTCATGGGTCAACTCATCGGTAAGGGCGTTGAGCAGATATTCCTTAGCCTGTTCGGCGGTGTAGCCGGAAATACGCTCCAACATTTCGAACTGGCTTCGTTTGATGTTTTCCACATCCTCCAAGCGCGCTTCCACTTCCTTCACGCGACTTGCGATCTGCTCCTCCTTCTTTTCATAATTCTCGATCTTGCGGTCAAGCGCTTCTTCCTTCTGCTGCAAACGGTTTTCCTGCCGCTGAATATCCTTGCGGCGTTCCTTCATCTCGTGTTCCGCTTCATTGCGCAGACGGTGAACTTCGTCTTTCGCCTCCAACACAGCCTCTTTCTTCTTCGCTTCTGCTGTGAGGTTGGCTTCTTTGATAATACGCTCGGATTCCTGTTCGGCCGAGCCGATCAGGGCTTCCGCCGTGCGTTTGCGACTGTTGACACCGCTTTTGAACGCGATGACAGCCGCTGTGACGGAGCCGACGGCGAGACCGCCGACACCGGATACGATCATCCAAATCATGTTCATATCCATGAAACCTTACACCTCCTGATTACAAATTCGGTAATGTGATTATACGTAGGTTAAACCGACAAATCCGAACTCCGTTTTGGGAAGGCGGATTTTCGCCCTGTCGGCGTTAAAATGCTCGGCAATCCACGACCTCGCGAGAACGAACGGGGCAAAAAGCACCGAAATATCCCACTATGAGGCGGGTTCTGGTTTGACGGTTTAACCTAGGAAAGCACCACGAAACCGTGTTGCTCGAATATGCTCATACCGATGACAGCACCGCCCATCATGGTAAGATATACCCAAGGTATATTTTACACCTTTACAGGGTGCTTGTCAAGATGCAAGGTGGGATTTTTTGTCCAAAAATTCCAAAAAACCATACCGTTATCGGTGAGTTTTGCCAGTTTTCAGCACATCTCACCCGCGTGCAACATCTGCCTGCAATGTCACCGTTTGGCAGTTTTCACAGCGCACAACCGAGGCGGTGTCGCCCGTGTGAAACATCTCAAAGTTCAACATAACGCACCTCCCAAAAACACTGTCTTTGCTTCTTAGTTTAACAAACTGCCCCCACCTTTTGTCAACCGCCCTCTCCCAAGAATTCCCGTTGACATCCGTCGTCGCAATATGGTACAATGTGATATATATTGTCGAAAGGAGGCGAAAAGCATGAGAATATCCCGTCGATGGATTGGATGGATCGCACTGGCGACGATGCTTACCGCGCTGTGCTGTCCGCTGCTTTTCGCCGCGGCGGAGGAAACGCGCACCACCGCCGATACCACAACTGCGGGGGCGACCACCACTACGGGCGGTACAACGACCACCGCGGGTACGGGCACCACAACCACCACGCCCGATGAAGGCGAGGAGGGAGAAGAAGTTCCCCCACCTCCACCGCTGACCGCCGAAGAGTTTGATGCATGGCTTACGAAGGAAGGGTTTCCCGAAAGTTATCACACCGCCTTGCGCGAATTGCACAAGCAGTACCCCTATTGGGTGTTTCGCGCACAACACACGGGGCTGACGTGGCAGGAGGTGCTGGATGCCGAAAGTGCGGTGGGGGTCAGTTTGATCCCGGCCAACAGCATCGGCTCGTGGAAATCCTGCGAAAAGAATGCTTTTGACCCCGTGACGGGGAAATGGAAAGGGCTGGACAGCGATGCGTGGATCGCCGCCGACCGCAAGATCATTGCGTATTGTCTGGATCCGCGCAACGCCCTCACCGCCACCTCCATCTTCCAGTTTGAAAACCTCGCCTATTCCGACACCTGTACCATCGACGGCGTGCGTGCCATCTTGGCAGGCACGTTTATGGCAGAGGGCGATTGGGCGGGGTGGTTTATGGATGCCGGGCGCGAAACGGGGGTCAGCCCCTATCACCTGGCATCTCGTGCGCGGCAGGAGCAAGGGGTGCACGGCAACGCGTTGGGACACGGCACGGCAGAAGCTCCCTACAACGGGTATTACAACGTGTTCAACATCAACGCCTACGCCACCTCCACCCTGTCCCCCATTCAGAACGGGGCACGCTATGCCGCCACCACCAACGCGGCGTATCACCTGCCGTGGACGTCCGCCGAACTCGCGGTGCGCGGCGGTGCGGTGATTCTGGGCAGTTCCTACATCAACCGTGAGCAAAATTCCCTGTATTTACAAAAATGGGACGTGACCGATGGCGGCAACGGCTATTATCGTCATCAGTACATGACCAACATCTTCGCCCCCACGTCGGAAGCCGCCACCCTGTCGGGGGCATACACCGACGAGGTGAAGGGGGGCGCGATGGAATTCTGTATTCCCGTGTTCGAGGATATGCCCGAAACAGCGTGTGAAAAGCCCACTTCCACGGGGACAAACAATAACTGGCTCGCCTCCCTCACAGTGAGCGATTACGACATATCCCCCACGTATTCCCTTTACACAACAACCTACCAACTCACCGTGCCGTCCACCGTTTCCGCCATTCGTGTGAACGCCGAAACCTACAGCGACACCGCGACCGTCAGCGGCGCAGGTGCGGTGCTGTTGCAAAGCGGCATGAACGCGGTGACCATTTGTGTGACAGCGGCATCGGGGGATGAGCGGATCTACACCCTTTCGGTGTACCGCACCCCGTCCGAAGCCGGCGATGATGTGGAAGAACCCACCTTGGAAAGCGATGTGTACCGCATTGAGGATGCGATCCGCGGTGTGGCACTCGGCACAACGGTGGAGGATTTCCTCAAAGGATTCACCCTATCGGACGAAACCGCCACGCTCATTGTGGTGGACGAAAAAGGCACGTTGCGCACCGGCAACATCGGCACAGGCTGTTTCTTGCACGTCACGCGTGACGACACCTTGTTTGCCATCCACCCCATCGTGATCCGTGGCGACTTAAACGGCGACGGCAACATTTCGGTGATCGATCTGTTGCGCGTGCAGCAATATCTGTTGAATGCGCGCACTCTGACGGGTCACACGTTGGATGCCGCCGACATCAATGGGGATGACAAAATTTCGGTTATTGACCTGCTGCGTATTCAACGACACCTTCTCGGTGCCGCGTTGATCGAACAATAAAAAAGGAGTGCTGTTTATGCGTAAGATTCTCTCGTTGTTCATCACCCTCTTGCTCGTGTGCGGATTGTTTGCCGTGCCGTTTGCGGCATCGGCGGAAGAGGCACGCGCGGTGATGATGTTTTCCGCCAACACCGTCGTGGCGGGCAACACCGTAACGGTGACCCCTGCGTTCAGCGCCTCAGTGCCGCTCGGTGCGGTGCAGGCCACCCTCACCTACGATTCCTCGCTGATGGAATTTGTGGAAGGGGCGAATGCCAACGGCGGCAACGGCACGGTCACCTTGGTGGCATACGGTAACGGCAGCACCAAAAACTTGAGTTTTCCACTCACCTTCAAAGCACTTGCGGCCGGCACGTGTTTGTTCTCGGTGAATGCGGTAGAGATCGTTGCGTGGGATGAAAGTTCGCTCGGCACACCCGGTGCCGGCGCACGCTTGACCGTCAACGCCACGGCTACTACTACTACGACAACCACCACGACTACGACGACCACGACCACGACAACCTCTCGCCCGACTACGACGACCACCACGACGTCACGCCCGACCACGACGACCACCACCGGTTCGGGCACCACCACAACCACCACAACCGCCACGCCGACCGATCCGGATGACGATACCATCCTTACGATCGGCGGTGTGACCTATCGCCCTGCCACGCCCGAAGCGAACAGCGTGCCCGTCGGCTACACCGCGGAAACCTTGCCGTTCGGCGCGGTGACACTGAACGCCTACGTGTCGGAAAACGGGGCGATCACCCTCTTGTATCTCGCCACCGAAACCGATCCTGCCGCGTGGTTCATTCCGGATACCGCGGCGGATGCAGTGTATCCCTACTATCCGTTGGAATTGAATGGTGTGACCTATCACTTCCTCGCCGCCGAAGCACCGCTCGGTTTGACAGCGGCCACCTTGCCGGTGGACGGCATCGACTATCCCGTGTTCTCGTTTGGGCAGGAGGATCACCGTGATTTTCTTGTGTTTAAAGCCATTACCGATCAAGGCAATGTGGGCTTTTACTGTTGGGACACGGTGGAGGACACGTTACAACGCTACGTTCCGCTGACCGCTATTCCCACCGCATCCACCACCACGACCACCACGACCGCATCCGCGGCGGCGACAACCACCACCGCGGCACAAGAGCCGGCTTCGACTGCACCCCTGCCGCTCCTTCCGTGGGCGGTGGCCGGCGGACTCGGTGTCCTTTGTGTTGCGTTGGGCATTCTGGCGATCATCTTCTATCGTCGCAACCTGCCGCCCCCGACCTATTATCATGCACGGCATTAATTTTCGCCGTGCGAAAGTCAACAATGATAATACAAAAAGCAGATATGCCGCGGTATACTACCGCGGCATATCTGCTTTTTCTCTCTTATTCGCCGCCGAACGCCTTTTTCAGTTTATCGAAAAAGGATTGGCGTTTTTGGTAGTTCTTTTCGTTCGTGACTTCATCAAACGCACGAAGTGCTTTTTTCTGCTCACCGTTCAGATTCTTCGGAATCTCCACCGTGAGCCGCACAAGCAGATCCCCTGCACCGCGCCCTTGCAGATACGGGAAACCTTTGCCTTTCAGACGAATGACCTCGCCCGGCTGGGTGCCCTCTTTTATGTTCTGGGTCACCTTGCCGTCCAAGGTGGGCAATTCCACCTCCGCACCCAGTGCCATCTGCGCAAAGGTGAGCGGCAGTTCACACAGAATGTCGTATCCGCGGCGTTCAAACACGGGGTGAGGTCTCACCGACACCTGTACCTGCAGATCGCCGGCAGGTCCGCCGTTTTGACCGGCGTTGCCCTTGCCGCGAATGGAGATCACCTGACCTTCATCGATACCGGCAGGGATGTTGATGCCCACCGTGTTGCGACGGGCGGTCTGTCCGCTGCCGCGACACTTTTGGCACGGGGTTTCGATGATCTTGCCGCGACCGCGACAACGGGAACAGGTGGTTTGCGTTTGCATTGCGCCGAAGGGGGTCTGCTGCACACGGCGTTCCTGACCCGTACCGTTACATTGCGGACAGGTTTTCACACCGGCCGCCGATTCCGCGCCACTGCCACCGCAGGCGTCGCAACGTTCCACCACGTCCGCTTCAACCTGCTTTTTACAACCGCGTGCCGCTTCCTCGAACGAGATGAACACCGACGTCGCCACGTCGCTGCCGCGGCGCGGTGCGTTCGGATTGGAGCGACGACCGCCGCCACCGCCGAAGAAGGAGGAGAAAATGTCCCCGATGTCACCGAAATCGACATCAAAGCCACCGCCGCCCCAACCGCCGGCACCGGCACCGAAGTTCGGGTCTACCCCTGCGTGACCGTATTGATCGTAGCGTGCGCGTTTATCCGCATCCGACAGCACCTCATACGCCTCGTTGGCTTCCTTAAACCGTGCTTCCGCCGCCGCATCACCGGGATGCAAGTCGGGGTGGTTTTCCTTTGCCACGCGACGATAGGCTTTTTTGATCTCATCATCGGATGCGCCTTTTTGCACACCCAGCACTTCATAAAAATCACGTTTATCCGCCATGGTCGTCTCCCCTAATAACACCCGTGTACATTACTTCAAAACCCTTATTTCACGTCGCCGTCATAGAAGCCGTCCGCGTTCGGCGCGGAACCGTCGGCAGGTGCACCGTCTTGCGGCGCATTCGCCTGATACACCTTCGCAGACACCGCATAGAACGCCTGCATCAGTTCTTCCTGACGCGCTTTGATATCCTCGTAGTTGTCACCCTTCAGCGCTTCTTTCACCGCGGCAATCTTGCCTTCGAGATCGCTCTTGTCGGCGGCATCCAACTTCTCACCCAATTCGGTGATCGCCTGCTCGCACTGATACACCGCCTGATCCGCCGCATTGCGCGTTTCCACGTTTTCGCGGTTCTTCTTGTCTTCCGCGGCATACTGCTCAGCTTCCGCCACCGCACGCTCCACGTCCTCTTTGGACATATTGGTGTTGGAGGTGATGGTGATGTGCTGTTCACGTCCCGTACCCTTATCCACCGCGCTCACGTTCACAATGCCGTTTGCATCGATATCAAAGGTCACCTCGATCTGCGGCACACCACGACGTGCCGGGGCAATACCGTCCAGATGGAACATGCCAAGCGTCTTGTTATCCTTTGCGAATTCGCGTTCACCCTGCAACACGTGGATTTCAACCGACGGCTGGTTATCCGCCGCGGTGGAGAAGATCTGGCTCTTCTTGGTGGGGATGGTGGTGTTGCGCTCGATCACACGGGTCATCACACCGCCCATGGTTTCAACACCCAGCGACAGCGGCGTAACGTCGAGCAGCAGCAAGCCCTTGACTTCACCGCCGAGCACACCGCCCTGCAGTGCCGCGCCCATCGCCACGCACTCGTCAGGGTTGATGCCCTTAAACGGCTCTTTGCCCATAAAGTTCTTCACCGCTTCCTGCACCGCAGGGATACGGGTGGAACCACCCACCAACAGCACTTTGTCGATCTGCGAAGCGGCAAGACCGCTGTCGGAGAGCGCCTGCTTCACGGGGTTCATCGTCTTTTGCACCAGATCGGCGGTGATCTCGTTGAACTTCGCGCGGGTGAGGGTCATATCCAAGTGCTTCGGACCGGTCGCATCCGCGGTGATGAAGGGCAGGTTGATGTTGGCGGTTGCCGAACCGGACAGTTCGATCTTCGCCTTTTCCGCCGCTTCACGCAGACGTTGCACCGCCATCTTGTCGGCCGAAAGGTCCACACCCTGCTCCGCTTTGAAGCCCTGCACCATCCAATCCACGATCTTTTGGTCAAAGTCGTCGCCGCCCAGGCAGTTGTTACCGGCGGTGGCAAGCACTTCCTGCACACCGTCGCCCATTTCGATAATGGACACGTCAAACGTGCCGCCGCCCAGGTCATACACCATGATCTTCTGGTCGTTTTCCTTGTCGATACCGTAAGCCAACGCCGCCGCGGTGGGCTCGTTGATGATGCGTTTCACTTCCAAGCCGGCAATTTTACCGGCATCTTTGGTCGCCTGGCGTTGCGCATCGGTGAAGTACGCCGGCACGGTGATGACCGCTTCGGTCACTTTATCGCCGAGATATGCTTCCGCATCCTGCTTGAGTTTAGTCAGGATCATTGCGGAGATCTCCTGCGGTGTGTATGCCTTGTCGTCGATGGACACCTTACGGGATGAGCCCATATCGCGCTTAATGGATGCGATGGTGCGATCAGGGTTGGAGACCGCCTGCTGTTTCGCCACGCGGCCCACCACGCGCTCGCCGTCCTTCTTGAATGCCACCACCGACGGGGTGGTACGTGCGCCCTCTGCGTTGGGGATAACGACCGCTTCGCCGCCTTCAATAACCGCGACACACGAGTTGGTCGTACCAAGGTCGATACCGATAATTTTTGCCATGATTGTTTCCTCCTAAAATATCACAATAGGTTTGTTTTATTATAGGGTTTGCATGCTCACCCTACTCAAAGGTTTCCCTTTAATTGGCCACTTTCACCATCGCAGGGCGCAACACGCGATCCCCCAGACGGTATCCTTTTTGGAACACCTGTGTCACCGTTTCGGTTTCCACGTCCTCAGCATCCTCACGCATCACCGCGTTGTGCAGTTCGGGATCAAACGGTGCGTTTTCCGCTTCGATCTGTGCGAGTCCCATATCGCAAAGCGTCTTTTCAAACTGACGGACGATCATTTCCATCCCCGTCTTGTATTCCTCCCCGGCAGGGGCGGCGGAAGCACGCTCAAAGTTATCCAAAATGGGAAGCAACGCTTTCAGCAGTTCCCCTTTGGTGAACAAGCCGATGCTCTCTTTTTCCTGTTCGGTGCGGCGTTTGTAGTTGGAATATTCCGCCAGCATCCGCTTGTAGGCATCCTCTTGCTGTTCCAACTGCGCTTTCAGTTCCTTCACTTCGGCGGCGGCCGCCGTCTTTTTCTTTTTCGGCTTTTCTTCCGTCACCGCGGCTTCTTCGGCGGCGGTTTCGGTGGTCTTGACTTCCTCGTCCATGGCGATTCTCCTTGCTGTTATTGTGCCAGTCGTCCTAAATGACGGCTGAGTGAGGTTGCGAGATATTCAATGCGCGGAATGGTGGTGGCGTAATCCATACGCAACGGGCCGATGACACCGAGTGACCCTTCGCCGCCGTTGCCGCCGCGATACCGCGCCACAATCAAACTCGACCCGTTCAGTTCGGGGCGCACGCTTTCACTGCCGAGCAACACACGTCGTCCGTCGGCGCAGGAGGACAGCATCGCGCCGATCAGCTCCTGCCGTGCCAAAAATCCGAGTAACGTGGTCACCCGTTCGGCGTTGTAATCGGGGTGTTGCAACAAATTGAGCTGCCCTTTCAGGTTGATCTGCGCTTCGGTGGCTTCGCCTGCCAGTTCTAAGAGAGCGGTGAGCACCGGCATGCGAGACAACCCTTCCGTGCCGAACGAGAGCATCATCCCCTGCACCGCAGGCAGGGTGATGTCGGACAGCAAATGACCGCCGAAGCGCTCTTCCAATTCCGCCGCCATCGCGTGCAGTGCCGCCGCCGATACGGGACGGTCAAAACAGCAAAGGCGGTTGCGGATCGAGCCGGCATCGGTCATCAACACCACCGCCGCCATGCGTGATGAAATGTACATCACTTCCAAGCGGCGCACCGTGGCACCCTGTTCACTCGGCGTGGTGGACACGGCGGCACAGCCGGTCATCATCGCCAACGCATCCGCCGCATCACGCACCAAGCGGTCGGGATCGTTTCCTGCGCCAAGCAACAGGCGGTCGATCTCACGGCGATGTTCCAGCGTGAGTTCGCGGTGCGGCATCAAACGGTCGATATACAACCGAAATGCCGGTGCGGTGGGCACGCGCCCTGCCGACGTGTGCGGTTGGGCGAGCAAGCCGATGGCAGACAGTTCTGCCATTTCGTTGCGGATGGTGGCAGAGGACACCGCGTGCCCCAACGCATCTGCCAGCAGTTTCGAGCCGATCGGTTCGCCCGTGGCGATGTATGCTTCGATCACCGCCGCCAGTATCCGCTGTTTGCGGTCACTCAACGCGATCGTTTCCATCCGCACGCACCCCTTTCGTTAAATTAGCACTCTCGCACGGCGAGTGCTAAACCTCCTATAATTTACCACTCCCCGTCCGTAATGTCAAGAGGTTTTTATGAATGTTTTGTAACGAATTGGCTAAAAAAGTGGGAAGATTCTCCTTTCATAGCCACAGTGCAGGAGTGCAAAATAAGTATAGGTCGCAATTCAGGGTGAGCAATCAAACCCAAACCCGCCGTAAAGTGGGATATTTTGGCGCTTTTTGCCTCGCTCGTTCTCGCAAGGCGAAAGCCTTACTCCGCCCGACCGAAACAAAACCCCCTCAAAATCTCCTCACTTTACGGTCGCAGATTTTGGGAAGAGCGGATTTTCGTTCAGCCGCGGCAAAAACACAGCCAATACTCCCGTATTGGCGAGTATTTTAACAATGGATGAGCGAAAATCCGCCTTCCTAAAACGGAGTTCGGGTTTGACTGCTCACCCTAACACAAAGGAGAAACCGATTCATGGAACAACAACCGAAGAAAGTGATCCGCGTGCATCCGGCACCGCCAACCTCACTGACACAGGAGATTCCCACCCCCGATATTGTGCACACCTATGAAGAGCCGCCGCGCGGTGTGGTGAGTTCTGCCGCCGATGCCTTGGCGCAGGAAGGACGCGGCAACGTGCTGTCCGACGTGCTGGGCAGTTACACCGGCATCCCTGTTGACGGCGGTGTCCCCGAACAAGACGCAGACGATCTGTGACGAAACGCCGTACGGCGTTTCATCACAGATCGTCCATTGCAAGTCAAAACTCGATGATTTTGTTGCAATCTGCACAAATGCCACAAGAAATTTCCACGCATTTCCATCCCTTCCCTTGTAACTTCAGCCAAAAATCCCTTGCTTTTTCCGTGTAACGGGTGTATAATTAGGTATCCATTTCTATTTCACCAAACATGGGAAAGGGGTCGCTGTTTTTATGGCAACCAAAAAAATGGCCGCAAAAACCAAGGAGCCATCGCTCAAAGAGTTGCTTGAGGCAAAGCTGTCACACAACTTCTCGTTACAGCCTGCCGATGCCAACAATGAGCATTTTTACAATGCGTTGGTGTTGGTACTGCGCGATAAATTACGCCGCGCCCGCATTCAGCACATTCACGAAGCGCACGAGCAGGATGCCAAGCAGGTGTATTATCTCTGCATGGAATTTTTGATGGGCCGCTCGCTCAAAAACACCCTCTATAACTTGAACCTCACCGAAGAAGCCGAAGCGTTGATGGCGGAATACGGTGTGAAACTCGATAAACTGTATGAACTGGAATCGGATGCCGGGCTGGGCAACGGCGGCTTGGGCCGCCTCGCCGCCTGCTTTTTAGATTCACTTGCCACCGAAAAGATCCCTGCCATCGGCTATTCGCTTTTGTATGAATACGGCATCTTCCGCCAGAAGTTGGTGGACGGCTGGCAGACCGAAATGCCCGATATGTGGTTGCCGGGCGGCAAAAGTTGGCTGTTGCCCCGTCCCGAACTCACCAAACGGGTGCTGTTCGACGGCAACATCCGCGAAAGTTGGAACGAAGGGCATCACAGCATCGTGCACGAAAACGCCACCACCGTGTTGGCACAGGCATACGACCTGATGGTCGCCGGCAAGGACGGGCGCGGCGTGTCCACCCTGCGTTTGTGGAGTGCCACCGCCCCCGGTATGGATATGTCGCTGTTTAACCAAGGCGAATATATGCGCGCGATGGAGCAAAAGGCGATGGCGGAGGTCATCACCCAAGTGCTGTATCCGGCGGATAACCACCGCGAAGGCAAATCGCTTCGTTTGTCGCAACAGTATTTCCTCGTGTCTGCCTCGGTGCAGGACATTGTGGAACGCCACCTGCAAACCCATGCCACGTTGGACGATCTGCCCGAACACGCGGCGGTGCACATCAACGACACCCACCCCACCTTGGCAATTCCCGAATTGATGCGTATTCTGTTGGATGAATGCGGATACACCTGGGATGCGGCGTGGGACATCGTGTCGCGCACCTTTGCCTATACCAACCACACGGTGATGGCGGAGGCGCTGGAATGCTGGCCGGAAGATCTGTTCCGTCAGCGCCTGCCCCGTATCTATCAGATCGTGTGCGAGATCAACGACCGTTTCGGCGCCGCGATGATGCAGGCCACCGGCGGCGACGTGGAAAAGGTCAGCCGCATGGCAATCTTAAGCTACGGCGTGGTGAAAATGGCAAACCTGTGTGTGGCCACCTGCCATTCGGTGAACGGCGTGTCGCGCCTGCACAGCGAGATCGTGAAGGACACCGTGTTCCACGATGCCTACACCGTCACCCCCGACAAATTCAAAAACGTCACCAACGGCATTGCACACCGCCGCTGGCTGTGCCAGGCAAACCCGGCACTCACCGCCTTTTTGAAGGAGCGCATCGGCGACAACTTTGCGCTGGACGGCAGTGAACTCGCGAAACTGCGCGACTTTGCAGACGACAAAGCCACCCTGGATGCGTTTGCCGCGGTGAAACGGCAAAACAAAGAGCGGTTTGCGAGCTACGTGCAAAAGCAGTGCGGCGTGACGCTCGATCCCGATTCCATCTTTGACGTGCAGGTGAAGCGTTTGCACGAATACAAACGTCAGCACTTGAACGCGCTGAACATCTTGAACACCTATCTCACCCTCAAAGAGAATCCGCAGATGGAGTTCACGCCGCGCACCTATCTGTTCGGTGCCAAATCCGCACCCGGCTATTACGTGGCGAAAGAGATCATCCGTTTCATCTGCTATCTTGCCGATCTGATCAACAACGATCCTGCGGTGCGCGACAAGTTGAAGGTCGTGTATCTGGAAGATTACCGTGTGACCTTGGCGGAGCGGTTGATGCCCTCGGCAGACATCAGCGAGCAGATCTCGCTGGCAGGCACCGAAGCTTCGGGCACGGGTAACATGAAACTGATGATGAACGGCGCCGTTACCCTCGGCACGCTGGACGGCGCGAATGTGGAGATCTATGAAGCCGTGGGTGACGACAACATCTTCCTCTTTGGTATGCGCACCGAAGAGGTGGAAGCATTGAAACGCCAAGGCTATGACCCCCGTGCGCTGTATAACCAAAATCCGCGCATTCACCGCGCGATCGACTTTATGTACAAAGGGTTCGGCGGTCGCACCTTCCACGAAGTGGCGGATGCCTTGGTGGCACGCGACCCGTACATGGTGCTGGCGGATTTCGAAGATTATGCGCGCGCACAACGCCTGTCGGGCGAGGTGTACCGCGACCGCGACCGCTTCACCCGTATGGCGTTGCTCAACACCGCCGGCAGCGGCATTTTCACCTCCGACCGCGCGATTGCGGACTATGCGCGTGACATTTGGCACGTCGACGGACTGAAATAAGCGGAAAAACTTGCAATTTCTGAAAAAAGATGGTATTCTGTAAGGGAATATCATCTTTTTTATTTTTATGCAAAGGAAGCGTTCGTATGAAAACCCCCGAAACCGCGCACCGCATCGTCGTGAAAGTGGGCACCTCCACCCTCGCGTATCCCAACGGTCGGCTGAACATCCGCCGTGTGGAACAGTTGGTGAAAGTGCTGGCCGACCTCAAAAATTCCGGGCGTGAAATTCTGCTTGTCACCTCCGCCGCCATCGGCGTGGGGGCAGGTCTGCTCGGCTTGAAAGAGCGACCGCACGACATCGGCGGCAAACAAGCGGCGGCGGCGGTGGGTCAATGCGAATTGATGTATACCTACGACAAACTGTTTGCGGAATACGGGCACCAGACCGCGCAGGTGTTGCTCACCCGTGACGTCATTGAGGACAACGTGCGCAAGAACAACGCCGCCAACACGCTCGCCCGCTTGATGGAATTCGGTGTTCTGCCCATCGTCAACGAAAACGATACCGTGGCAACCGAAGAATTGGAGTTTGGCGATAACGACACCCTGTCCGCCATCGTGGCGGTGCTGGGTCACGCCGATCTGTTGGTGCTGATGACCGATATCGACGGGCTGTACACCGACAATCCGCGCCAAAATCCCGATGCCCGTCGCATCGACGTGGTGGAGGAGATCACCGATGACCTGCTCCACGCCGCCAAGGGTGCCGGCTCGCCGCTGGGCACGGGCGGTATGTCCACCAAACTGCACGCGGCACAGATCGCCACCGCCGAAGGCATCCCCACCGTGGTATTGAGCGGTGAACGTCCCGAAAATCTCTACGACCTGCTGGATGGCGCGTCCATCGGCACACTCTTCAAAGCAAAGGAGGCGGCGCAGTGACCTTGCAAGAACTGGGCAAACATGCCCGTGCCGCCGCTCGTGTGCTCGCCACCGCGGGCACGGCGCAGAAGAACGAGGCGCTCTTTTGCATGGCAGATGCGCTGATGGCGCACACGGCAGACATTCTGGCCGCCAACAACCAAGACATTGCCGCCGCCCGTGAAAACGGGATGCGCGAATCGCTGATCGACCGTCTGGCACTTTCACGCACGCGTATTGCCGCGATGGCGAACGGTCTGCGCGACGTGGCCGCCCTGCCCGACCCCGTGGGGGAAGTGATGGACGGGTATCGCCGCCCGAACGGACTGGCCATTCGCAAGGTGCGCGTGCCGATGGGGGTTATCGGCATCATTTACGAAGCACGCCCCAACGTGACGGCGGATGCCGCCGCGCTGTGCCTGAAATCGGGCAACGCCACCTTGTTGCGTGGCGGCAAAGAGGCCATTCGCTCCAACACCGCCGTAGTGGCGGCGTTGCAAGAAGGGTTGCAACAGGCGAATCTCCCCACCGATGCGGTGCAACTGCTGGGCGACACCTCGCGTGAGACCGCTACCGAAATGATGCGGATGAACGAGTATCTGGACGTGTTGATTCCGCGCGGCGGTGCCGGGCTGATCCGCTCGGTGGTGCAAAATGCCACCGTCCCCGTGATTCAAACGGGGGTGGGCAACTGCCACGTGTTTGTGGATGAAACCGCCGATCTTGCGATGGCGACCAATATTATGGTGAATGCCAAAGCCTCCCGTCCTTCGGTGTGCAACGCGGCAGAGACCTTGCTGTTGCACAAAAATATTGCCGAAGCGGCACTTCCCAAAATGGGAGCGGCGCTCAAAGCGGCAGGGGTTTCGTTGCGCGGCTGTCCCATCACCTGCGCCGCCATCCCCGATGCCATCCCTGCCACCGACGAGGATTGGTCGACCGAATACGGTGATTACATCCTTGCCGTGAAAGTGGTGGACTCGTTGGAGGAGGCCATCGCCCATATCAACACCTACGGCACGGGGCACAGCGAGTGCATCGTGACCGATTCGCACACCGCCGCCGAGCGCTTCACCGCCGAGGTGGATGCCGCCGCGGTGTATGTCAACGCCTCCACCCGTTTCACCGACGGTGGAGAATTCGGCTTGGGTGCGGAGATCGGCATCTCCACACAAAAACTGCACGCACGCGGCCCAATGGGACTGCGTGAACTCACCACTGCCAAATTCATCATCAACGGCAACGGACAGTGCCGTTAAGGTGACGCGAGTAATCCGAACCTGCCTCAAAGCGGCATATTTCGGTGTTTTCCGCTCTTTTTTCTTTGACAGGCGCGAGCCTGTCGGCAGAAAAGAAGAAACGGAAACCCCACGAAATCTACTCGCTTTGAGGTCGAAGATTTTAAGAAGAACGGATTTCTCGGTCAACCAAGGCGAAAACGGAGCCAATACTTCCGTATTGGCGAGTATTTTAACGTAGGGTGAACGAAAATCCGCCTTCTTAAAACAGGTTCGGATCGCTCGTGTCACCTTAAAGGAGTGACAGTATGGCTTGGATCAAACGTGATGCCCCCGCGGAGCACCCCACAGAGGAAGCCCCTGTGGCGGTGGAAAAGGCGGCAGAGGAACTCGCCCCTGCCGAAGTCGAAAAAGCCCCGAAAAAGCCCCGTCGCAAACCGCGCACAGCAAAAAAGGAAACACCCAAAACGGGAGAGCCTGCCGTAACAGAATCGGCCGAGGACACCCCCACCGCCCCCTCGCGCCGCCGCACCAAGCGCGGCTTGCGGCGCGGTCGCCACACGGCGTACACCGTGATCGGGCTGTTGGTGTTGGTGTTTGCGGTGATCGGCGTGATCGCCACCGTCGTGACGAGCGTGCGCACCGTGAAGAAGTTGCGCGATACCTCCTACTTAAAAGAGGATATGTACTACACCCTGTTGCCGCTGGCGCAGTACGTCCCCTCCGCGTTCGATGCGGTGGAGGAAGCGGATCAAACGCCGCTGATCCAAGCGGCGCTGTATGAGATCACCTTCCGCGAGGAGATCCGTCAACGGCAGGATATGAACTACAAATCCCCCTACCAAACCGACGAATTCGGACGCACCATCGTGCCTGTCAGCGCGGTGACCGAAGCGTATCACAAACTGTTCGGCAACGATCACACCCCGACCTACCAATCCTTCGGGTATGAAAACGCCTCGTACTATTCCTATGAATACGATGCCGAAAAGAAGGAATATCACGTGCCGCAGACCTCCTCGGGTGCGTATGAGCACGCGATCGGCACGATCCATCGGGCAGGCGATCTCTACACCGTGCAGGTCGGTTACGTCCACCTGCAAGACATCAAAGTGGACGACCGCGGCAACAAGGTGGTGGACATCGCGAAATCCACCTATTATCAATACTACACGTTGCAAAAGACAGAGGACGGCTCCTTTGTGATCCGCGCCGTAGCAGATGAAGCGAAATAAACAAAAGAAAAGAACCGCCGCAGAATAATGCGGCGGTTTTCTGTTATGCTTTTTTGCGGAGCATACGCGCTTGAATGAAGATGTATACGAGAGCCAGGATCACGACACTGCCGCCCAGCACGGCATACATCACGCCGTGCGGCACGCGTTCGTCGAAGAAATAGAGGTTGGCATCCACCGTGTCACGCAGGGCATCCACCACCGCGGTGGGGATGTGCTGTGCTTCCATTTCGTCAAACGCACCGCGCATGGCGTGGTGGCGGAACAGCACCGTGGCGTAGGTGCCCGGCAGGAAGGAGAGCACGCGGCGCAACCCTTCCCCAAACTGGGACATCGGCATATACGCACCACACAAAAAACCGTAACCCGAACTGACCACCGTGCCCACGGCAGAGATCTGCCCCTGTGTGGTCAGACACGCGTTGATCACCGACGAAAGCAACGTGCCGAACAAGGTGAGCAACACCACATCACCCAGCAAGCACACCACATCCCACGCCGAGAGATACCAGCCCGTGAACGCGATGTAGCAAAGCCCTGCCGCCAGTGCCACCACCCCGATGAGGAAGGTGACCAGAAAGGTGGCGACGGAATATCCCATTGCCATGGCGGCGCCGCTCACGGGGGTCATGGTGAGGTCGCGGCGCGCACCCGTCACTTTATCCGATACCATCAGCATATTGGCACAAAACGCCACCGTGACACAGCACACCGCAAGAAGCGACGACACCAGTTGTCCGCCCACAATGCCGTTCAGCAGTTCCTCTTCCAACGCCACGCCTTGGGGTATCCCCGATGCAAAGGAATCGCGGTATACTTTCGCCAAGAAGGTGGCGTACAGCACCAGCAAAATGCCCGGCGTGATGAGGGCGGTGAAAAACGCACCCTTATCTTTGAAAAACAGTTTCGTATTGCGTTTGATCAATGCACGAAGTTGGTTCATTCCCCATCACTCCCTTCCAGCGCTTTGCCCGTGACCGCCAAAAACACGTCGTCCATTTTGCCTTTGGTGATCTCGTAATCCTGAAACAGCGCTTCGTTTTCCACGATCAGTCGGGTGGCTTCGGCGGTGTTCTTCACCGCCACACGAAACGCATCGCGCAACGGCTCATACGGGCGACCGAGCGTTTTCACCGCCTCCTCGCTCACGCCGTACAGCGTGATGAAATCCCCCGTGTAGGTGTTCTTCATCTGCAACGGCGTGCCTTCTGCCGCCACGCGCCCGTGATCCAGAATCACCATGTAATCCGCATCTGCCGCCTCTTCCATGTAATGTGTGGTGAGGAACACCGTGAGCCGGTCACGGTGGCGCAGATCGCTGATCACCTGCCACAACAGGCGGCGCGTTTGCGGATCCAACCCCGTGGTGGGCTCATCCAGAATCAAGATCTTCGGGCGGTGGATCAAGGCACGCGCAATATCCACACGCCGCCGCTGACCGCCCGACAACTTGCCCACAGGGCGCTTGAGGAACTCTTCAAAGTCGAGCAATCGAGCCAGTTCGTTCACCCGTGCGGCCGCCTGCTTTTGGGACATCCCGTGCAAGGCGGCACGGTTCATCAGGTTATCCCACACCGACAGCGGTTGATCCAACACCGAGTTTTGGAACACCACGCCGAGATCCCGTTTGATCCCCTGCGGATCACGGTCGGGGTCACAGCCGTTCACCAGCACCGCACCGCCGTCGCGGCGCAGTTGGCCGCACAAAATGGAAATGGTGGTGGATTTGCCTGCGCCGTTTTCGCCCAAAAACGCGAACAGCTCCCCCTCTTTCACACAAAAACTGACGTCCTGCACCGCTTTCACCTCGCCGAATGCGCGGCTCAGGTGAGAAATCTCAATCACGTGTTGCATTCCGCTGCCCCCTTCAATCCTTGATATATTTCGCTGATCAGCACCGACACCTGCTCCTCGGTCAGGGACAGATACCCTGTGGCACTCATGGTGGCGAGCCCGTGCACCGCCGCCCACATCGCCATATGAAACCGCTCGGCGGCTTCATAGGTCAATCCGTTCGCCTGTTGGATGGCGGCAATCGCTATGGTAAAGCTTTCGTCGGTGGCGAATTCCTCACCCGTGCGGTCACGCATAAACAAGAGTTTGAATAACTCCCGTTCGGTCACAGCAAACCGCCAATACGCCATACCCATCGCTTTGTAGAGGGGCCACATCCCCTTGGCGTTTTCCGCTTCGATGCAACGCATCCAGCACGCCGCGGCTTCTTGGATCACCGCGACTTTTATGTGTTCCATCGTGGGATACTGCGTAAACAGCGGTTGTGTGGAGCACCCCAGTTCCCCTGCCAACGCACGGGCATTGAGTGCTCCTGTCCCCTCGCGGCGCACCAACGACACCGCGGCGGCAAGCACCGCATCCTTTGTCACCTTTGTCTTGGGCGGCATACCGTCACCTCCGAAAATAACAATCGTTATATAACACTTGTTATTATACAAGGGTTTGTTGGATTTGTCAAGAAAAAAACACCCACCGTAGGGGAGTTGCGAATGGGGATTTCGCCACCCCGTAACTTTTTCGGTTTTGCAAAGCAAAATACCGCCTGTTTAAGGCGGTAAGAAAAACGTTACACGGACTTCGCCGTAAGGCGAACGTCCTGCCTCCCCTTGTCAGGGGAGG
>JAZONO010000007.1:0-10995 GCA_045654545.1 Acutalibacteraceae bacterium | reverse complement strand
TTGTTTTAGGCGAATAATCCCTATGTGAACGCCCCGTTTCTCCGCCGCTTTTTTTTGGGAATTATTCTTCGTCCGCTTTGTATTCCGCAATCACTTTCTGCGCCACGTGAGCAGGTGCTTCTTCATAGCGCTCAAACGCGGAGGTGAAACGGCCACGACCTTGGGTCATGGAACGCAAGGCGGTGGAAAAATCGGACATTTCCGCCATCGGCACTTCCGCTTCCACACAAGTCACGTTCGGCTCGTCCGCCGAGGGATGCATGCCAAGCACGCGACCACGCCGTTTGTTAACGTCGCCCATCACGTCACCGGTGTAATCGCCGGGAACAAACACTTTCACCGCGCTGATCGGCTCAAGCAGAACCGGAGACGCCTGCGGAATACCGGCCTTGTACGCCAGCGAAGCCGCCGTTTTGAACGCCATTTCCGAGGAATCCACCGGGTGATACGAACCGTCCACCAACGTAGCTTTCAAACCAACCATCGGGAAACCTGCCAGCACACCCTTCTTAGCACTGTCGATCAAACCCTTTTCCACAGCCGGGAAGAAGTTCTTCGGAACCGAGCCGCCAAACACCGACTCAGCAAATACCAATTCGTCGCTGTCGCAGGGTTCAAACTCGATCCACACGTCACCAAACTGACCGTGACCGCCCGACTGCTTCTTGTGGCGACCTTGCACCTTAACGTTCTTGCGAATGGTCTCACGATACGGGACGCGCGGCGTCTTCATGGTCATTTCCACACCGAACTTGTTCTTTAACTTGGAGGCAATCACATCCAGATGCTGTTCGCCCAAACCGGAGATGACCTGTTCTTTGGTTTCCTTATTCACTTCAAAGGAAGCCGTGGGATCTTCCTCCACCAAGCGGAGCAATCCGGCGGCGATCTTTTCTTCCTCGCCTTTCTTCTTGGCTTCGATCGCCATGGACAGACACGGCGCATCAAACGCCACACCGCGCAACGTCACAGGGTTGGCAGGATCGCACAGCGTATCGCCCGTGTTGGTGGAGGCAAGTTTCGCCACCGCACCAATATCACCGGCCGGCACGCAGTTGGTATCGATCTGCTTTTTGCCGCGAATATAGAAGAGTTTACCGATCTTTTCGGTAGCACCCGTGCGCGGATTCAACAAGGTGGAGTCCGCCTTCACGCAACCGCTGATAACTTTAAAGTAGAGAAGTTTGCCCACAAACGGGTCAACCACCGTCTTGAACACGACGGCAGCCGTCTGCCCGTCTTCATCCACCGTGAGGTCCACGTCGTTGCCGTCGGCATCCGTGCCGTGTTCACCTGCCACCGATTCTGCCCAGGGTGCCAGCCAGATAAGACCGTTGAGCAACTGGTCGATCGCTTCCAGTTCATATGCCGAGCCGCAGAACACGGGCGCAATTTCACCGCGACGAATACCGCGCGCCAAACCGACAATACGCTCTTCGTTGGTGAATTCTTCACCGGCGAAGTATTTTTCCATCAGTTCTTCGCTGCTTTCCGCCACCGCTTCGTCGATCTCCACACGCAAACGGGCATACAATTCACCCAGCGGCGGAATCGGCACTTCGGTCGCCTTGCCCTTATCGTATGCATACGCTTTGTTTTCGATCAGGTTGACATAGCATTTTACACGATCGTCCTCTTTATACGGAATCACCATCGGGCAAAGCGCCATACCGTAGGCATCTTTCAAGTCGTGATACACGTTATAGAAATCCGCGTGTTCGTTATCCATAAAGTTGACAAAGAACAACTTGGCAATTCCCTTTTTGGATGCCGCGGCAAATGCCTTTTCCGCACCGACTTCCAAGCCGCTCTTACCCGAGATGACGATCAACGCGCTACCGGCCGCACGGATACCTTCGCTGACACCGCCCGAAAAATCGAACAGACCGGGCGTGTCCAAAAGGTTCATCTTCGTGCCTTTCCATTCCACCGGCACCATCGCCATGGAAACCGAACCTTGACGGGCGATTTCTTCCGTATCAAAATCACAAATGGTGTTGCCTTCACTCACGCGACCCAGTCGATCCGACTGACCCGTCAGATAATATGCCGCCTCCGCGAGCGAGGTCTTACCTGCGTCCGCGTGACCTACCAATGCAATGTTACGAATGTTTTTTGCTGAATACTGTTTCAAGAAAAGCGCCCCTTTCATATAATGCTACCGCTTGCGCGGGGGATAAAGCAAAAACAGCCAAAAATTTTTAAGCCTTCCTTGCCTTTCTGTTGAATTATACCATATATTTCCTACGATTTCAACTAATTTTTTTCAAAAACATAAAAAAGCTCTTATCCGAAAGGGATAAGAGCTTTTTGTTTACTTTTCTGACAAAAACCCTGCCGCAACGGCTGTGCATATCGCCCAAAGCGCGGCATTCAGCACCATAAACAGCGGCGGAATCATCTCGCCCACAAACACAGAAGCCGAAAGCATCAAGAAGCCGATACCGCCTGCGATCATCTGCAAAATGCCGGTGGCACGAATGCGTTTGTGTAATTTGCGACAAAAACTGAGTGCAAAACCCAAGCCTTCAAACCGCCCATTCACCGCCAACAGCGCTTCGGCACGCTCATCCTCTTCCAACATCAAGGCATCGCGCACACGACCGGCCGCGGTATCCAAAATCCGCACGCTTTCCTCCTCCACGCCGAACACATCACGAACCAACCGGCTCGTCACGTTCGGATCGGTGGTGCGCAAGAGCAAGGTCACACCGGCATCGGTCAAACGATGCAACGCTTCTTCAATGCCGGGATCGGCGGTGTAACTCACCACAAACATCGCACACAAATCGCCGCCCGTGGAAAGATAGACCAGTTGACGTCCGTCTTTGGTATACCGCATTTCGTAGTCACGCGACGGCACATCCACGCCGTGATTTTCGAGCAAACGACGATTGCCGACCAGCACGCGGCGACCGCCAACCCAACCCGAAAGACCCATATCCTGTTCATACAGCAGCGTGTCCACTTCTTGCAACATGTCGGTGCGGTTTTCGATCACGCGGCGGAACACGCCTGCCATCGAACCGCCGGCTTCGATTGATACCGCCGCCGCATCCAAAATAGCTTCATCGATGCGTGCACCCGAAAACGTCTTGATGCCGTGCAGACGAATGGTTTCCGACGGGAACAGTTCCGCACCGTCGATCAACAACGCATCGGTATTCTTGAAAGTTTCCACCGCTCTCCAACCGATGAGCATCGCGCCGCGGCGCAAAATGGCACGCGCCACGCGGCACAGCGACAGGTTTGCACCGGCCACCGCAAAGGCAGGTGCCGCCGCACATAAAGCAGCCGTGAACACGCCCACAGCATTCCACCAGTTGGCTGTTTCACCGCCAAACAACATGTGCGCCATCGCCAACAACAGCGATGCCAAAATGACAATCGGCGCAAACCAGTTGAACAGCGGTTCGTGCCCTTCGTCGTCATACGAATACTCCATAAAGCGAGTCAAAAACGCCGTTTTCTTTATGTATGCCACCGCCGGAGTGCCCACCGTGGCAACGTAACGCGCAAGTTGTTCTTGCTGTTTGCCTTCCGGCACAAAGGTGGCGGCATACTTATCCGCCTTGTGCGACACCATGCGGAAGTTGCGGCAAATACGCGTGATACGGAACAGACGACCACACAGCGACAACACAAGCGAAAAACCGGCAACCGCACAATACAACGTCACCGTGTCACCACCGCTTGTGCCCACCGCCAAGAATTGCAGCACCGTGTGAATGGCGGCCGCAAACGCGCCGAGAGCCGTCACGGTATCAGCCGTGAAACGCAAATGAATGATAGCGCCCACACCGTCGGCGATCACGCGATGTGCCACCAACATCAAGCTGATCAACAGCACCAGATTGGCACCCAAGTAGAAGAAGGGTTCGCCACCCATGGCGACAAGCATCAAGCAGAGCAATAAAAACTCCAAAAAACCGCCCACAAGCAAACCGATGCGTGCACCACGCCGACGGTAGAGCAACTCGCCGCGCACGGCGGCCGTTTCGGCATAGCTGTTGTAGTCTTCCAGCACCGTACCTTCTTCCGGCTCTTCGTCCGCTTCTTCCGCTTCTTCTGTCGGCTCTTCCGTTTCTTCTTCGGGTTCCTCACCCGTCAAACGCAGGCTGTCGTTTTCAATCAAGCGGAATTTCTCCACCTTTTCACGGCGTGCATCCTGCAACTGCTCTTCCACCGATTTCACGTTGGGCTCTTCGTCCGGCTCCATTCCTTCAAACATCAGTTGTCCGTCCACCGAAGAGAGTTCATCCTCACGCGACGGCTCTCGTTCATCATCAAAATCCAAAATGCGCGTGTGGCGGTCATCCGCATTCTCCTTCGGCTTCGGTTCGTAAATGCGAATGACCTCTTCTTCCGACGGGGTATCGGCAGACACAATATCAAATTCTTTTGTGATTTCTTCTGTGTTCTTATCCGTCATTCCGTTCACTTCCCTCCAGCCATGCGTTGACGCACCGCTTCATACATCAAAATACCGCATGCTACCGATGCGTTAAGCGACGAAATTTTTCCGCGCATCGGCAACGACACAATCACGTCACATTCCGAACGCACCAGGCGACCGATGCCGTTACCTTCCGCACCGACCACCAGTGCCGCCGCGCCCGTCAGATCCACTTGATCGTAGCTTTCGCCGTCCATATCCAATCCATAGATCCAGACACCGCGTTCTTTCAGTTCGCGCAAGGTGTCTGCAATGTTTGTGACACGCGCCACCGGCATATATTCCACCGCACCTGCCGATGCTTTGTACACCGTGGACGTGAGTCCCACCGAACGGCGTTTCGGCACGATGACACCGTGGGCACCCACCGCTTCGGCGGTGCGCACAATGGCGCCCAGATTGTGCGGATCTTCCAGTTCATCACACACGATGAACAACGGCTCTTCCCCACTTTCGGCCGCACGAGCAAACAAATCTTCCAACGTGGCATATTCCTTGCATGCCGCAAGGGCGATAATGCCTTGATGATTCGGGCCACCCATCGCTTCCAATTTACGCGGATCGGCATCCTTCACGGGAATCCCTGCCTCGCGGCATTTGGCGATCAACACGCCGATACTGCCGGTGCGGTTACCGCGCGCCACCAACACACTATCAATCGGGCGTCCCGATTTCAACGCTTCCGCCACGGCATTACGCCCGGAGATCACGTCTTCCGACCGTCCAAATCCTTCTTCAGTCCGCATATCCGTTCCTTTCCCGACGATACCATCGGTTTCTAAATATATATGATTCAGTATACCATACTATTTTTGAAAAATGAAGAGGAAAATGAGAGAAATTTATAATTTTTTCGGATTTTTCGAAGAAGAAAAGCGAGTACATCGTTTCGATGTACTCGCTTACACATTACTCTTCGTTGTTGGTGTTGTTCTGAATCGCGGATTGCGGACTGCGCAACGACTGGCGCACACCGCGCACTTCGGTCAAACGCTGTGCCAGCGCTTCTTCGGTGCGTTTGAGAACGTCTTCCGAGAAATCGAACGCACTGCGGCGCATTTCGCGCGCTTTCTGCTGTGCCTGCGCCAACATTTCGGTGGCTTTCTCCTGTGCTTGACGCACGATCTCTTCTTCCTGCACCAGACGGCGTGCACGCTCTTCGGCGGTGCGCACAATGCCTTCCGCTTCTTTGCGCGCGGTGGAGATGATCTCCGCACGGTCGGTCACGATGGCTTTCGCCTGTTTCACTTCGATCGGCATGTTCGCGCGGATGCCATCCACACAGTCACGCAACTGCTCGGCAGGAAGCAAGCATTTGCCGCCCGACAAAGGCAAGCGCAACGCTTTGTCAATCATATCGTCCAACTGTTCCAAAATCACTTCAACGGTCATGGGTATCGTTCCTTTCAAATTTATTTACAATTTCATTGGCAACACAAGAGGGTACAAATTCCGAAATATCGCCGCCCAAACGGGCAACCTCTTTCACCAAGCTGGAGGACAGATACATGTATTCGGTGGAGGTGGTTAAGAACACCGTTTCCACTTGATCGTTCAGTTTTCGGTTGGTGAGTGCCATCTGGAATTCGTATTCGAAATCCGACATGGCGCGCAAACCTTTCACGATCGCGGCGGCGTTCCGTTCACGGGCATAATCCGCCAGCAAGCCGTCGTAACTGTCCACTTCCACATTCGGCAAATGTGCAGTCGCGCGGCGCAACAACACACAACGCTCCTCAGCGGTAAATACACCGTACTTGTCGGCATTGACCGCCACCAACACGACCACTTTGTCAAACAAATGCGAAGCACGTTGAATGACATCCAAATGTCCGTTGGTCACCGGGTCGAAACTACCCGGACAGATCGCCAAACGCATCTCTTCCACTCCTCTCAGCGGTATATCCACAGTTTCACGTGGCTGTAACGATAGGAACGATACAAGGAGAGCGCACCCACCGTTTCGGGCAAGGTGGTGTTTTCATCGCTTTCACATACGATAAAACCACCGGGATTCAACAATTTTTCCGCCGCCGCCAGCGCCCGTTCCAACAGTTCGGAGGCATACGGCGGATCCAAAAACACAATATCAAACCGTTCACTCGTGCGCAACAGAAATTGCATCGTATCTTGGCACAACACCGTGCTTTGCGCGGCAATGCCGAGCGACGTCACGTTGCGGCGCACGATCTCGGCCGCTTCGCGGTTGGTATCCACAAACACACAAGCGGTCGCACCGCGGCTGATCGCTTCAATGCCGAGCTGACCCGAACCTGCAAACGCATCCAACACGCGCCGCCCTTCAATATCGAACTGAATGGCGCTGAACAACGCTTCCTTCACCCGTTGGGTGGTGGGACGTGTGGCATCGCCGTCCAACGTTTGCACCGTGCGACCGCGCAGACTGCCGGTAATTACCTTCATCATAATTTCTTATCCTTTTCCATACTGGCACGTGCGGCTTGAAGCACCGCGTTTTCAAACCCGTTTTGTTGCAGGGCGATAACCCCTTCAATGGTTGTTCCGCCGGGCGAACACACCTGATCCACCAATGCACGCGGATGGTCGCCGCTTTCCTGCAACAGGCGTGCCGTGCCGAGCACCGCCTGTGCCACGATTTGAAGCGACACGTCCTTCGGGATGCCGTATTTCACGCCGGCCTCTGCCAACGCATCCATATACAACAGCGTGTACGCCGGTGAGCAACCGGCCAGCGCCGCATACGCCGAAAAATGCGTTTCCGCCATTTCGACGGTTTGTCCCACTGCATCAAACACACGCAGAACCGTGTCGCGCTGTGTGTCCGTCACCGCCGCATTGGCACAATATGCCGACATCGCTTCGCCGACTTTAGCATTTATGTTGGGCATCACGCGCACGATTGCCAGGCCCTCGCCAACCAACTCTTCGATGGACGCAAGGGTTTTGCCTGCCGCAATGGAAATGATCAACGGACGGCAGGATTGCAACGCCGGAGCCAGTTGCGGCAACAAGGACGGGAACACCTGCGGTTTCACCGCCAGCACCACCGCTTCCACACCGTAGATGACTTCTTCTACCGAGCCGCACATACAAACACCGCACTCCTCAAAAAGAGCCACCTGTTTTGCCGTATCGACATCATACACCAACATATCGCTGCCGTGCACGCCACTGCTTGCCATACCGCGCACAATGGCACTCGCCATGTTTCCTGCACCGATAAAGCCGATTTTCATAGTCATCGCTCCGCTTTCCGTTAATACTAGGTTAAACCGTCAGATCCGAACCCGCCTCATAGTGGGATCTTTCGGTGCTTTTTGCCCCGTTCGTTCTCGTAAGGCGCGAGCATTACTTCGCCCGACCGGAACAAAAATCCCTCGAAATCTCCTCACTATGAGGTCGTAGATTTTGGAAAGAGCGGATTTTTGTCATGTCAAGGCAAAAGCGGAGGTAATCCTCGCGGATTGCCGAGCATTTTAACGCCGACAGGGTGAAAATCCGCCTTCCCAAAACGGAGTTCGGGTTTGTCGGTTTAACCTCTTCTTCATTGTACGCGAATTCTTCTGTAAAGTCAAGAAAAAGCGTATCATTCTTTCGATTTGCCGCAACGCTTTGCAAGAGAGAACACCAAAAGCATCAACAGTATTCCCAAAAGAGCACCGCCAAAATCGATAAACACGTCGCCTAAGGACGGGCCGCGCGACGGCACAAACCGCTGGTGAAATTCATCCCCCATCGCCGTGAGCAAACAGCACGGCGCCGTAAGCAAAGCCGCACGGGCAAGTGTGCGCCGACCGCCGTTGCGCCAAGCACAGAAAAACAGCATGGCCAGCACGGCGAACTCGGTCATATGCGCACCTTTACGGATCAAAAAGCGCACCGTGCCAAGCAATTCTTCACGCGCCGCGACCGACAGCGCATCCCACTGCGGTGTGAGATGGGAAACGAGCCATTGCGTAAGACCTCCGCTCAAATGTCCCGAAACCTCTCCCGTCTGTGCAGAAAACATATAGATCACGCCCATCCACAAGGCGACAAGCAACCAACGCCACCAGGACCTTTTCATAATCATCTCTCCCAAGGATTCTGATGTCCACCCTAAAACAATGGCGCTGTTCCGTGCGAAACAGCGCCATTGCAGGTTACGAAACTAATGAATTACAGTTCCGCGAAGTATTTGATGGTGCGGACCATCTGGCTGGTGTAGGAGTTTTCGTTGTCATACCACGACACGACCTGCACCTGATAGGTGTCATCGTCGATCTTCGCCACCATGGTCTGAGTCGCATCAAACAGCGAGCCATAGCGGATGCCGATCACGTCGGAGGACACGATCTGATCTTCGTTGTAGCCGAAAGAATCGGAAGCCGCCGCCTTCATAGCCGCGTTGATGCCTTCCTTGGTGATGTCCTTGCCCTTGACAACCGCCACGAGGATGGTGGTGGAGCCGGTGCAGGTGGGAACGCGCTGAGCGGAACCGATCAGCTTGCCGTTCAGTTCAGGGATAACCAGACCGATGGCCTTCGCAGCACCGGTGGAGTTGGGAACGATGTTCTGCGCACCGGCGCGAGCACGACGCAGATCGCCCTTGCGGTGCGGGCCGTCCAGGATCATTTGGTCGCCGGTGTAAGCATGAACGGTGGTCATGATACCGCTCTGCACTTCGGCATAGTCGTTCAGAGCCTTCGCCATCGGCGCGAGGCAGTTGGTAGTGCAGGAAGCTGCGGAAATGATGGTGTCTTCCTTGGTCAGAGTCTTTTCGTTCACGCTGAACACGATGGTCTTCAGATCGTTACCGGCAGGAGCGGAGATAACAACTTTCTTCGCACCGGCATCGATGTGAGCCTGGCTCTTTTCCTTGGAGCAGTAGAAACCGGTGCACTCGAGGACAACGTCCACACCGATTTCGCCCCACGGCAGATCCGCCGCGTTCTTCTCGGCATAGATCTTCAGAACCTTGCCGTCCACAGTGATGGTGCCGGCTTCGTCGTCGGCCACGACCGTGTGACCGTCGTAACGGCCCTGAGCGGTGTCATATTTCAGCAGGTGAGCCAGCATGCTGGGTTTGGTCAGGTCGTTGATCGCGACCAGTTCGTACCCTTCAGCGCCGAACATCTGACGGAACGCCAGACGACCGATACGGCCAAAACCATTGATAGCAACTTTAACGGACATAGTGATTCAACCTCCATATTTTTTAAGTCGTGAGTATTATACTCCATTTTGTAGAAGATTGCAAGTTGTTTTACACAACATTTTGCACTTTGGTTACTTACCCAAAATATTTTTCAAATTCTCTCTTTTCACCATACATTTCGCCCACGTTTTTTACAATTTCCACAAAGACGTCCTCTTTTTTCTGCAAACACATTGCTTTTTCAAAAGGCATCTGTTATAATGTACAAATACAATATAGGAGTTGACTGTGTATGGATACCGTGCGCACGGGGCGTTGGAAGCATTTCAAGGGCAAAGAATATCGTGTACTCGGCACGGCACTACACTCCGAAACCATGGAGCCGATGGTGGTGTATCAGGCACTGTACGGCGAGGGCACGCTGTGGGTGCGCCCGGCCGCCATGTGGAACGAAACCGTGGAACGGGACGGCGTGACACTCCCCCGTTTCACCTATCTCGGCGAATGAAAGAGAGGGAACCTTATGCGACAGAAACTGTATGGCAATCATATCACGCCGTCGTGCGAAACCTGTGAACACGGGCAACGTTCGTTTGACGGCAAGGTCGTGCTGTGTCCCCGTCGCGGTGCCATGCCGCTGTATGAGCGGTGCCGCAAATATGTGTACGATCCGCTCAAACGCATTCCCCACCGTGCACCGAAGCGCGCGGAACACACCGCCGAAGAATTTTCGCTGGACTAACTTATCACACCGCCGATAAAAAAGTGCCCAACTATGCATTTCAACGGTTTGCAAGCGTGCTTGGATGATATTCTGCGCGGGGCAACACCCCTTCGGTGGACTGCATCGTGTATCGCGATCATCAGCCGCTGTTTCGCTACATGGCAGGCAAAAGCGATATTGAAAACGATCAACCGATCCGCGGTGACGAGCTGTATCTCATCTTTTCGATGACCAAAATGCTCACCTGCACGGCGGCTTTGCAACTGTTTGATCAAGGGAAATATACGCCGGAGGATGAACTTGCGACGTATATCCCTGCGTTTCGACAGATGAAGGTAGCCGACGGCGGCTTCTCGATGGTAGATACCAAAAACCACCTGGCCCTCACCTATTTCCAGCACAGTTACAGTCGGAACGTGGAAATGCAGATCAATATGCGCAACGCGCTGTACGCCTGTTTTAACGAGAGTGAAATTTCCTTGGATTAAGTAAAAATTACGCTTGACAAACAACCTGAAACGCGTTATAATGCTGTTCGTGCCGAAAATGAACGGCGGTCGCGGGCCTTTAACTCAGTTGGTTAGAGTAGCCGGCTCATAACCGGTCAGTCCCGGGTTCGAGTCCCTGAAGGCCCACCAGTTTACAATGCGGACGATCGTCCGCTTTCAATATAGGGGTATAGCTCAGTTGGTAGAG
>JAZONO010000006.1:0-6158 GCA_045654545.1 Acutalibacteraceae bacterium | reverse complement strand
AACACGACCGCTACCGTTATCGGCACCGCCGCCAACGGAACACCCATCACGGTGTTGGGACAATGGACCGATTGGTACGTGGTGAATTATAACGGATTGATCGGATATGCATCGGCACAATTCATTCAATAGGTGTTTTTTTACGCATTTTTTCGGAAAGCGGATTGGCATCGGCGGCTTGTTTGATTTGATCGCCCGAAAGATGGGTGTATATTTCGGTTGTCCCCAAATTTTCGTGACCCAACACTTCTTGCAACACGCGGATATCCACGTGTCCGTGCTGATACATCAAAGTAGCCGCTGTATGGCGTAGTTTGTGCGTGGACAGTTGTTCGGCACCAGGTACTTTGGCAAGATAACCTTTCACCACAAAATGCACACCCTGCAAACTGATGCGCTGTTTTATCCTACTGAGGAACAGCGCATTTTTGTTTTTGGCATCCACACCTTCGCTCGGACGGACTTTCAAATACGCCTGCAACGCATCCCAACAGGCATCGTTTAGATACAGCATCCGTTCTTTATTGCCCTTACCGCGCACGCGCAACGTATGGTCTTGCCCGATATCCGACAGGTTGAGCCCGGCCAACTCGGCACGCCGCAACCCACAGTTGAGCAACAACGTCAACATACAATAATCCCGTTGTGCAAACGCACCATCCACACTTTCAAGCAACGTTTCACTCTGCTCCAATGATAAAAATTTCGGCAACGTTTTGGCTGTTTTGGGCGTTTCAAGATTCTGCAAAGGGTTAATATCCAAGAGATGCTGTAAATCGGTCAAATAGCGAAAAAACATCCGCAACGCTGTGGTCTTGCGCGCACGTGTTTTGGCACCGTTTTCACGTTCATCCTTAATGAAATTCATAAATTCATACGCATCATTCAACGTAACGGTACGCAGAAGGGGGAGATCTACGTCTAAAATGGAAATCTCATCAAAATCCATGTCCGGAGAGGGGAGAAGTCCTCGTTTTACTTTCAAAAACCGAAAAAACGTGCGCAAATCAATAAAATACTCATTCATGGTTTGCGCCGAACGCCCTTTTATGGTTTCCATATACCCAAGATAGGATCGCAAAATCTCCGGACATTGCTCTAAATACTCCGCTTTCATATACGCCCTCCTCTGTGAAACAGTTTCACAACACGATTGTTTTACATTCATATATGCGATACCGAGCCGTGGGAAACCACGGCACAGTTCAAACGTCTTTGCATACAACGGGGTGAGCGCAACACCCGGCAAAACCACGAGAAACCGCCCAAATAGAGGTGTTGGCGCCAAAACGAGCCGTAATCGCAAAAAACCAACCGCCGTTATACGCCGTTTACCAGCGTTTTCTCAAACGATGGATTCATCAAACGAAAACACGCTGTCAAACGGTAAGGATAGCAAACTGAAAATTTTTCCGAGAAATTACACACCGTAGCGGTAAATTAGAAAGAAAATCGACAAATCATAGAAATACGTAATAAAAAAATACTGTGTAGAAATTGACCAATCATAAATGAATGCAGATACGTTCTTCGGGGCGCACGAAACGTTGCCACCGCACCAACCGTGTACAACACAGGAGACATGCACAAGCCCCGTCAAAAAAGGCTGTTTTCCAAAATCTGAGCAATTTCTTCTCCCCTCAACTATACAAAATATTCATTTTGTATAGTTGCTATATATAAAATATAGCATACAAAAATGAGGTTGTCAAGACCTTCCCTGCGGAATTTGAATAATTGTAAAACACACGGCGCATACTATCCTTGTCCCGCAAATTACGTTTACGAGGTGCAAAGATGATGACACAGTTAAAATGTGATGCCCGACATTGTATCAGCAACCGTGATGGCCACTGCTGTCGCCCCGATATTCAAGTTGGCGGTAACAACGCAACCGAATATCACGAAACCTGTTGTGAGTCGTTCCGTCCGATCAACGGCAGTGCAACCAATGCGATGGATTACAGTCACGTAAACTCGCAAATGCCGATTCATTGTTCGGCTGTGAATTGCATGTATAACAAACAACGTCAGTGTGCAGCCGATGCCATTAAGATGGACGGTGTTTCGGCCGAAAAAGCTGAAGAAACCGCTTGTCGTACTTTTAAGTGCGGCGATAATTGCTGCTGCAAATAACAGTGAAAAGGGGTTGCCGTCGGCAACCCCTTCCCCATTTCAGTTAACAACCGCAATCATTTGCTGTGCCTTTGGGCGGAAAGAATTCATCCACCGGGAAGGACATTTTGCGGAACAGATCACACGGGTTTTCATTGCTGGGTGCGCACTCCTTCGACGGCATACAGAAATCGTACACGGGAACGAGCATCTGCACGTTGCGAATCAACTGCACAATGGTAAACACACCAAGCGTCACCAACACGGTTTTGCCTTCGCGGCTGTCCACAAAACAACCGCCGAAATTGTGTTGGATGCTGTCGGGAATCGCACAGCAGCAACAGCAACAACGCTCATCGGCGGCTTCGACCAGTTGTGCACCCAACACCACCGGTTCCGCTACCTGCACGGTACAACGTGGCATATTGCGCGTGGGCATTTCCTGACGGTCGTGTGCTTCGGGACAGAATTCACTGCGGAACACCTTCACGCCGCCTTCGCCGCCGTACAAAATCACCTTTTTGCTGAACATCGCAATCCCACACACCGTACTGCTCGGCACACCGTGACCGGAATATACTTCCACGGTGATCTTGAAATAAAAGGTCAGATCGCACGAATAGTATCCGCGATTGAACGGCAACGCCTCCACGTCAATGCAAGTGGTAAGTACCTCCGCACCTTTGACACGGATGCTGGATGCGTGATCGATCAGCATACGGTCGCGATCGGTAAAATACACCTGCATGTTTTCGGCACAATCCTTGTCGGCGCAGGAATCGTACACACGCCCCGCGTCCACGCAAACCGCTTCTTTGCAGTTTGTGTTTTCGCGGTGATAGTTCCTATCGGACATAGCAAATCCCCCTGAATAATGGATTAAAGCGGCGTTATGCGCCATGCTTCATTCCATCGTATGCAGAGGGATTTGTTCGGTTCCTATTTATATACGTTCCAATTTGGCGAAATTCGCCATAATCTTCTTAACACCGACGTTTTGGAATTTCACCGTAAGTAACGTATCGTTTCCCATGGCCGATGCGGCTTCGATCACACCGTCGCCAAACGTTTTGTGCCGCACGGCATCACCAACAACCCAATTCTCTTTTGGAGTATTGTTTGTAACCTTGGATGTTGCGCCCACCTTGGTGTACGCTGTGGTCGATGTGTTAAAGGAAGGTTTCGACACGGTGTCCATCTTGTACGACACCGTAACGTTACTTTGTGTGTTCCACGTATTTGACCGCTTTGGGGCGAAGTTGAAGGACGGCATATTCTCGTGCTCTTCCACTAAATGACCGGGAATCGCCATAATAAAGCGCGATTCACGGTTGTGATTGGTGGAGCCGTACAGCATACGGCTGCGCGCGCGCGAAATGTAGAGTTTCTCTTCGGTACGTGTAATGGCAACGTAGCATAAACGGCGTTCTTCTTCCATCTCCTCTTCGTTAAACAGCGAAGCGTTTCCCGGGAACACGCCGTCCTCGAATCCGGGCAAAAACACCACGGGGAACTCCAATCCCTTGGCCGCGTGCATTGTCATCAACACCACCGTATCGGCATTGGCATCGTAATTGTCCACATCGGTCATCAACGCGGCTTCTTCCAAAAATCCGGAAAGTGTTCCCTCTTCCCCGTTGGACTTTTCATATTCCAAAATGGAAGATTCCAATTCCTTCAGGTTTTCCACGCGCGCGATTTCGCTTTCGCCTGCCATTTCCCACATGGCGCGATACCCCGTTTTTTCGAGCACCGCCTGATAAAAGAGGTGCAATGCCACCTCTCCTTCTTCCAACGTGTCACGCAAGGTGTCCATCATATCCACAAACAGACGAATACGCGAAGCGGCACGCCCCAGCGCGGCATAGTTTTCCACTTCTTGCAACACACGGTACAGACTGATCCCCTGCTCTTCGGCAATGGATGCCGCAGTATCCAAGGTCGTGTCGCCGATACCGCGTTTGGGTTCGTTGATGATCCGCCGCAAACTCACGCTGTCGTCAGGGTTGTTGATCACACGTAAATATGCCACGGCATCGCGTACTTCTTTGGTGTCAAAGAAACGATGACCGCCGAAAATGCGGTATGGGATGCCGCTTTTCACCAGCGCACGTTCGATCGCGTTGGATTGCGCATTGGCGCGATACAACACCGCGTGATCGCTGTATTTGCGCCCTTTTGCCACGTCATTCAGTACGGTATCCGCCACAAAACGTGCTTCTTCATCTTCGTTTTCCAACACTTCCAGATGAATCTTTTCACCTTGCGGATTTTCGGTCCACAGCGTCTTGCCTTTACGTCCACGGTTTAAGGCAATCACCGCATTGGCCGCATCCAACACCGTGCCGGTCGAACGGTAATTCTGTTCCAACCGAATGGTGGTACAGCCTTTGAAATGCTCTTCAAAATTCAATATGTTTTCGATAGTGGCACCACGGAATTTATAAATACTCTGGTCATCATCGCCCACCACACACAAATTGCGATTCTTTTCGGCAAGCAGGCTGACAAGACAATACTGCGCATAGCTGGTATCCTGATATTCGTCCACCATGATATAGCGGAACCGTTGTTGCCAACGCTCGCATACTTCGGCGTTGGTTTGTAACAATTCCACTGTTTTGAACAAGAGATCATCGAAATCCATGGCGTCCGCTTCCAACAAACGGCGTTGATACATGGTGTAGCATTTGGCAACCGTTTGCAAGCGGAAATCCGCACCGACTTGTGCCGCGTACTGTTGCGGTCCGCGCAAACTGTCTTTGGCGCGGCTGATCTCGTTTAAGATCACTTTATGCCCCAACATCTTTTCGTCGATGTTCAAGGACTTCATGCACTCTTTCATCAAACGACGGCTATCATCCGTGTCATAAATCGTAAAATGCGAAGAATACCCGAGCGATGCCCCGTCTTGCCGCAACACGCGTGCACAAAACGAGTGAAACGTACTTGCCCACACGTCATTCCCAACAGCACCCAACATACGGGACAAACGTTCTTTCAGTTCGCCTGCCGCTTTGTTTGTAAAGGTGATCGCCAATATTTTCCACGCAGGGCAAGGATCCACGGAACACAGACGGTACAGCGATTCATCCGCCTCTTTTGTGCCATCCACCGCCGCGCGCAACCGTTCCATATCATCCGCCGTTGGTGCAAACGGCTGTTGTTCCGACGAATAGGCATCGCCGAAACGGATGAGATTTGCCACACGGTTGACCAACACCGTGGTTTTACCGCTTCCGGCACCGGCTAAGATCAACAGCGGTCCGTTCACGTGAAACACCGCACGGCGCTGTTCACTGTTCATGCGCGAAAACATCTTTTCCATCAAACGACGGCGTAAGGTTATAAACTCGCTCATAATGCGTTCCTTTCACAAAAAACAGAGCGGTTTCCCGCTCTGTTTTCTCTTGTATTTTAGCCGAACAAGGAGAGCAACACACCGGCAGCAACAGCCGAGCCGATAACACCTGCCACATTCGGACCCATAGCGTGCATCAACAGGAAGTTGTCGGGATTCTCCTGCTGGCCGACTTTTTGCGACACACGCGCCGCCATCGGCACCGCCGACACACCGGCCGAACCGATCAACGGATTGATCTTCTTCTTGCTGAACAGATTCATGACCTTGGCAAACAACACACCGCCTGCCGTGCCGAAACTGAATGCAATCAAACCGAGGCAGATAATAAGCAACGTTTTCGGTTGCAAGAAAGTATCGGCATTGGCTGTGGCACCAACCGTGACACCAAGGAAAATGGTGATGATGTTCATCAAATCGTTCTGCGCCGTTTTAGACAGACGTTCCACCACGCCGGACTCTTTGAAGAGGTTACCGAGCATCAACATACCGATCAGCGGAGCCGCCGAAGGCAACAGCAACACGCAAAGCAACGTCACCACAATCGGGAACAGAATCTTCTGATTCTTGGTAACCGGTTTAAGCTGATCCATTTTGATAGCACGTTCTTCTTTGGTGGTGAGCATCTTCATAATGGGCGGCTGAATGATCGGCACCAGCGCCATATAGGAATATGCCGCCA
>JAZONO010000005.1:0-1857 GCA_045654545.1 Acutalibacteraceae bacterium | reverse complement strand
GGGAGTATTGGCTGCGTTTTTGCCGCGGCTGAACAAAAATCCGCTCTTCCCAAAATCTGCGACCTCAAAGCGAGGAGATTTCGAGGGGTTTTTGTTTCGGTCGGGCGAAGCAATGCTTTCGCCTTTGAGGCGGGTTCGGGTTTAATTGCTCACCCTTAATATTGCGTGAGGTGACCCTCGGTGCGCAACGCAGGGTATCCCCATTGCCGCAACACTTCATACACACCCACCGCCACCGTATTGGAGAGGTTGAGTGAGCGCGCGGCATCGTTGGCGATCATCGGCAACCGCACACAGGAGTCGGGATGGTCGTGCAACAGCCATTCGGGCAGACCGGCCGTTTCTTTGCCAAACACCAAATACGCCCCGTCGGGATAGGTCATATCCGAATGGATATGGGTGCCTTTGGTGGTGAAAAAGAAGAACGGACCGTTGTTCTTTTCCAAAAAATCGTTCAGATCTTTGTAATAGGTAATGTCCAGTAAGTGCCAGTAATCGAGCCCTGCACGCTTGAGCTTGCGATCGTCAATGCGAAAGCCCAGCGGTTCCACCAGATGCAAGCGTGCACCTGTGGCGGCGCAGGTACGGGCGATGTTGCCCGTGTTCTGCGGAATCTCGGGCTCCACCAGCACAATGTTCAAGGTGGGCTTACACATGGCTTTGTAACAACTGCGCACAGCCCGTCACCGTCACGGTCATGCCGGCAGGGACGAAGGCAGACGCACCTTTCTTTAAGGTTAGGGAGGTGATGCCGTCGGTGAGGGTGGCATCGCCGTCCAGGCAGAGAAGCGACACAAAGGTGTCCGCTTTGCCGAAGGTGGCGGTACCGTCCACGTTCACAATGTCGGCGGTGAAGAGGTCACAGCTTGCAAGTGCACGCACCGTGCCGCCTTCCACCGCGGTGACTTCGCCCGTTTGACCGTAGGGGCGCGTGGGCGGCGTGGGAAAGGTCACGTCTACCGCTTTGTCCACGTGCAACGGACGCGGCTTGCCGTCTGCACCCAGGCGACCGTAGTCGGACACGCGATAGGTGGTGTTGGAGTTCTGTTGCACTTCGGCGATCAAAATGCCCTTGCCGATGGCGTGCAGAGTGCCGGCTTCAATGAAGAAAACATCCCCCTTTTTCACGGGGATGAAGTTGCACACCTCGGGCAGGGTGTCTGCCTCGATCTGTGCGCGCAGTTCCTCTTGGGTGAGGGTGGTGTTGAAACCGTAGATCAGCTCGGCACCCGGTTCGCAATCCACCACGTACCACATCTCGGTCTTGCCGAACTCGCCTTCCACGCGCAGGGCGTACTCATTATCGGGGTGCACCTGCACCGACAGGCGATCCTTGGCATCGATCAGTTTGATCAGCAGGGGGAAATAGGGGAACGCGGCGGCTTTTTCGCCAATCGCGGCATCGCCCCACTGTGCCAACACGTCGGTCAGCGTTTGACCGGCCAACGCGCCGTTTGCCACCACCGAAGCACCGTCCTTGTGGCAGGAAAGCACCCACGCCTCCGCCGCAATGTCCTTGTCGGTGGGGTAGCCGTATTCGGTTTTGAGTCGCGTGCCGCCCCACAGATAATCGGTCATGTGAGGAGTGAGCAACAAGGGATACATCGTCATAACAAGCTCATCCTTTATTCAAAAAACATCCTGATTCCTATTGTAACGCAAAATCCGCAATTTGGCAAGTCGTTTTCCGCATATTTTCGGCACGGTATGCCACACTAAGCAGAGGAGACGCATCCGAACACGCCTAAAACGGCATAATTTCGATGCTTTTCGGCTTGTTGTCGGTGGCAGGCGACAGCCTTGCCACCTTCGCCGCACCGAAAATCACACGAAATTCCACTCGTTTTAGGTCGAAGA
>JAZONO010000004.1:0-4460 GCA_045654545.1 Acutalibacteraceae bacterium | reverse complement strand
GGCGAATCCACCTCCCCTGACAAGGGGAGGCAGGACGCCTGCCTTACGGCGAAGTCCGTGTAACGTTTTTCTTACCGCCTTAAACAGGCGGTATTTTGCTTTGCAAAACCGAAAAAGTTACAGGGTGGCGAAATCCCCATTCGCAACTCCCTTATGGGACGTTCTTTTTAACTCATTTTTTCGGGCGGGGGAGTGCTTGGTGCAGAATGAAATGCTGCGGAATACCGTTTTGGTAACGCAAGTTTTGCTCGCCCTGAATCAACGGCAGGCAATATTCAATCGCTTCCGCCGTCACGTCGTGACCGTTTTCGGCGATCCACTCGCTGGGGAAGTATTTCACGTGGTTGGCGACCTCGCACACATCCACCGATTCCACACGCACGTTGTACGGACGGTTGGAAATGCGGCGGAATACCATCATTTTTCCCGACTCGCCGCTCAACGCTGCTTTCACCGCCGCGCCGCCGATGCACTCGGCTTCGGTGATGTCGCGTTTGGAACTCATGTGGGAGGAACAGCGTTGCATCACGTTCAGCTCGACGGAGCGCACCTTGCAATCGAATTCGCGCGAAACGGCTTTTTCCAGCGATTTCGCCACGCCGGCGAGATATTTGTGCCCGAACGCGTCGTTTTTGCCGGATTGGAAATTCTCCTCAACCTCCGAAGGGTCCAGCTCAACCCCTTCCGAAACAGCCGCCACCACGGCGGGGTAGGTCTTTTGCATTTCGCGTATGTCCGCGATGAATTGCTTCACGGAGAAGGGGCGCTCCGGCAGATAGATGAGGTGCGGTGCCACTTCACCGTTGGCACGCGGGGTGGCGGCGGAGGCGGTGAGCCAGCCGGTGTCCCGTCCCATGATCTCCACAATGGTGACCGAGGGAGTGGGGTACGCACTGCTGTCACGCGTAATCTCTTGAATGGTGGTGGCGATGTATTTTGCCGCCGAGCCGAACCCGGGGGTGTGATCGGTGAGCGGCAGATCGTTATCGATGGTTTTGGGGATGCCGATGACGGTGATATTGATGCCGCGTGCTTTGAAATAGCGGTCGAGTTTCATCACCGTATCCATCGAATCGTTGCCGCCGATGTAAAAGAAAGCACGAATGTCGTGTGCTTTGAGGTTTTGGGTGATGGTTTCATAAACAGGATCACCGCTTTCGGGGTCGGGCAGTTTGTGACGGCAAGACCCCAAAACGGTGGAGGGGGTTTGACGAATCAATTCCACGACGTCATCGCTGGTGATGACGTCGCACAGGTTGACAAAATTGTTATAAATCAAACCTTCCACACCGTTGACCGAACCAAACACCGCCTTGATATCTTCGCACTTGGTGGCGTGGCGAAACACGCCGAGCAGAGAGGCGTTGATGGCGCAGGTAGGACCGCCCGACTGTGCAACCGCAATGTTCATTGGAATCCCATCCCTTGTTGTTTTATTATACCTTTATTCTAGCACGAAAAAGGACGAAAAACAAGACAAAAAAGACGAATAGTATAAAAACGGCGTTTTTACCAAAGAAATCCATTGTTTATTTGCAATTCTTGTGTTGCTTTTTGCAGGGAAAGGCGATATACTTTTTTGAGAAAGAGGTGAGGGCATGGTGGCGTTTGGTAACGTGCTGACCGTATTGGAAGCGAAAATGACGTGGGCGATGCCCTACGGTTGGTTTCATATTCTGTCGCTGGTGTTATCCGTCGCGGCAGGGGCATGGCTTACGAAGCGGTATAAAGCACCCACCGAGCAACAGATGCGTCGTGTGTTGTTGGTCACGGCGATCGTTTGCTTGGTGCTGGAAGTGTATAAACAAGTCGTGTACAGTTTTTATCTCGACGGGGACGTCGTGCGGTTTCGGTATCAATGGTTTGTGTTCCCGTTCCAGCTTTGCTCCACACCGATGTATATCGGTCTGCTCGCCGGGTTGACACGCGGACGGTGGCACGAGTGCTTTGCGGCGTATCTTGCGAGTTATGCCGTGTTTGCCGGGTTGTCGGTGATGGTGTGGCCCACGGCGGTGCTGACCGACGTGATCGGGGTGAACATTCAAACGATGGTGTGTCACGGCTCGATGATCAGCATCGGCATCTTTCTGTCGTGCAGCGGATACGTCAAAACCGATTTCGCCACCTTCAAAAAAGGAGTGCCCGTGTTTGTGACGGTGTTTTTGATGGCGGTGACAATGAACGAGGTCGCGTATCGGCTGGGTGTGTTTAACTACGGCGAGTTCAATATGTTTTATTTAAGTCCGTACGGACAACCGGTCGTGCCGGTGCTCACCGCCATTCAGCGCCATTTCCCGAGCCCCGTGCCGCAACTCGCGTATCTGGTGTTGTTCAGCGTGATTGCGTATTTGATGATGTTGCTGTTTCGCGGAATCAACGGCGCGATTGCACGGGTAAAACGGGGGAAAACCGCGAGGAGAGAATAAAGAAAATTTTTTCAAAAAAAACTTGACATTCGCGCACGTTCGTGGTATTATAATGCACGTCGCTTGATATGGGAGAGTTCCCGAGTGGCCAAAGGGGGCAGACTGTAAATCTGTTGTCTCTGACTTCGGTGGTTCGAATCCACCCTCTCCCACCAAAACAAAAAAACGACCCATAGGGTCGGTTTTTTTGTTTTGCGGTCGAGGGTGTTTGAGAAGCCCGAACGCAAGTTTTCCGTTTTTGCGTTTCGCATCTTGTGTGCCCTGCTTACTTACGCAAGTACCAAACTAACGTTGCGATCAAACTTCGACCGCAAAATGCCGACTGTTTAAGTCGGCAAGGAAAACTTTGACGGACTTCGTTGCGCCAGCAACGAATGTCCTGTGGTTACGAATCCGTTGACGGGGCGTCGGTAAACGCCGCCCCCTACAATGTATCCTCCATTGGTTCACGAATCCGCGGACATCCATAACAATCCGTTGACGGGGCGTCGGTAAACGCCGCCCCCTACAACCGTGTTGCCTTTGGAAAACGATGTTGCGCTTTCGGCAAACGCATGGTATAATCCCGTATGATATGATTCAGTCGAGATGATAGGGACGAAGAAATGGTTGCTTTGCCTTTGGAGGAAATCGTCATGCCAAAACAAAAGAATTACAAAAAGACACTGATGGCTTGTTATATTGGCTTTGTTACACAAGCGATATCGGCCAATTTTGTGCCATTGTTGTTTCTGACATTCAAAAACACATATGGTATCACCCTTGATAAGATCGCCATGATTCCTATGGTGTTCTATCTGACACAACTGCTCGTTGACCTTGCGGCTACCAAATTCGCCGATAAAATCGGATACCGTGCTTGTGTTATGGCATCTCAAGTATTATCCTCTGTCGGTCTCATCTTGATGACGATTTTACCGGAGTTCCTTCCGGTACCGTTTATAGGTATTCTGATTTCGGTGGTGCTTTATGCCATAGGCAGCGGTCTTATTGAGGTCTTACTAAGCCCCATCGTTGAAGCTTGTCCCTTTGAAAACAAAGAAGGAGTGATGAGCCTTTTGCACTCCTTCTATTGTTGGGGAGCAATGGGTGTCATTTTGGGTTCCACTATCTTTTTTGCTGTATTCGGCGTGGGGAATTGGAAGATACTTACGTTTATTTGGGCATTGGTTCCGCTTTATAACACAATCAACTTTATCCACTGTCCGATAGAACGGTTGGTGGAAGACGGAAAGAGTTGGGGCATTCGCAAACTGCTGAAAACGCCGATCTTCTGGCTGATGATACTGCTTATGGTGTGCTCGGGAGCATCGGAAGCAACGATGTCTCAATGGGCATCGGCATTTACCGAATCGGCTATCGGTGTTTCCAAAACGGTAGGTGACTTGGCAGGTGCGTGTTTATTTGCGATGTTTATGGGGATATCCCGTATGCTGTACGGAAAGTTCAGCGAAAAACTTGACTTGTCCAACGTTATGCTTGTTTGCGGCATTACGTGTGTCGGTTGTTATTTATTGGCCTCTCTCTCTGCAATGCCGATTCTCGGACTTGTGGGTTGTGCCCTTTGCGGTTTAGGCGTTGGGATTATGTGGCCGGGTTCGATCAGTGTTTCTTCGCAGAATTGTCCAAGAGGCGGCACAGCGATGTTCGCATTCTTGGCTTTAGCCGGAGATTTGGGTGCTACGGTAAGCCCTGCTATGGTGGGCAGCCTTTCCGAAAGGGCAGGCGGTAATCTGAAAACAGGACTGCTTGTAGCCACGTTGTTTCCCATAATCTTGGTCGTCGGATTGATTATTTTAAGAAGCGTGAAAAAACATCAAATTCAGGATGAAAAAGCCAACCTTTGAGTTGGCATCCAAATGGTTCGTAACGGCCAAAGCAAAAAACCGACCGGTATGGTGGGTGGTCATAGGGATAAAATTGGAGAGGATGCATCGTCGAAGATACATCCTCTCTGTTTGTTTTGTGAATATTGATGCCACTTGGAAAGCGGATGTGACCCCTTGGCTCCCCTTGTCAGGGGAGCTGTCAAAG
>JAZONO010000003.1:0-9096 GCA_045654545.1 Acutalibacteraceae bacterium | reverse complement strand
CATATACGATAAACCCCGTATAAAAACCTCCCCCGAGGATGGATGACTCCATACTCGGGGGGGTTGCGTGAGTTGGGAGAGCGCTTGGATGGCATTCAAGAGGTCAGCGGTTCGGTCCCGCTTATCTCCAGCACAAAAGTGCTGAAATCGTAAGATTTCAGGACTTTTTCTTTTCCTCATTCAGTTTAATTGAGAGGTTTGGTGCCCATTGAGAAGTGGTTGTGCCTGTGGTATAATCAGTTCGATAAATAAGAATTTACCGAGCAGAGTATAACACTCTGCGTACTTGATAAATTGTATTGATTTTAAGATATAAATATGTTACAATACATTACGTTCATCGGAGGATGTTGTAAATCGTATGTACAACGTCGGATAAGATGTCGCATAAGACCTTTGTCGGAGGGCAAGCACAGCGTATGTGGTGATGCCGGATAAGACAACGGCATTTGTGTGGGTTCTTATCCGGCGTTTTTATGCAAATAAAGGAGATCGTTATGAATAAGGCACAAAATTTTACAGAGGGGAACATATTCTCGCCTCTTATACGCTTCGCACTACCTGTTTTATTATCGCTGTTTTTACAGGCAATGTATAGTGCGGTTGACCTTTTAATTGTTGGGCAGTTCGGGGGAGATAATGCGGATATATTTGTATCGGCAGTATCTACGGGCAGTCAGATTATGATGACACTCACTTTTGTAATCACCTCTCTCGCAATGGGGCTTACTGTATATGTTGCCGAGAAAATCGGCGCCGGCAAACGAGAAGAAGCAGGCGAGATAATTGGTAGCGGCATAAGTCTGTTTGCTATTGTTTCATTAGTTGTGACGGTTGTCATGGTCTTGGCTTCTTCTGCTTTGGCAAAATGGATGCACGCCCCCAAAGAAGCTTTCGATAATACGGTATGGTATATTGCTATTTGTTCGGCGGGAATGTTTTTTATAGTGGCATATAACTTGGTTGGCAGTATCTTTAGAGGAATAGGCGATTCGAAGATACCGCTTCTTACCGTAGCCATTGCTTGTGTGTTAAATATTTTAGGCGATTTATTGCTTGTGGCAGTTTTTGGGTTGGGTGCTATCGGCGCTGCGCTTGCAACTGTTTTGGCTCAAGCAATGAGCGTAGTTATTTCACTAATCATTATACGAAAGCGCAAACTGCCCTTTGATTTTTCACGAAACCATCTTCGCCCCAATCTCAAGCACATTAAGTTTATCCTAAAATTAGGAATACCGATTGCTCTTCAAGATTTGCTTGTCAGCATTTCTTTTCTTGTAATCCTTGCCATCGTTAACAAACTTGGTCTTAATGAATCGGCAGGTATCGGTGTTGCGGAGAAGGTATGTGCTTTCATCATGCTGATTCCGTCTGCCTTTATGCAGTCGATGTCTGCTTTTGTTGCTCAAAATATGGGTGCTTTAAAGTATGACCGCGCAAAAAAAGCCTTGTGGTACGGCATTGCTTCTTCCTTGTTGGTTGGTATTGTTGTTGGATATTTCTCTTTCTTCCACGGAGATATTCTTGCAGGCATATTTGCAAAGGACGCCGCGATTATCGCCCCTGCCACCGATTATTTGAAAGCCTATGCCATCGACTGTGTGCTTACCTCGTTCCTGTTCTGCTTTATGGGTTATTTCAACGGTTGCGGCAATACCACGTTTGTTATGATTCAAGGCATTATCGGCGGTATATGTGTTCGCCTTCCGGTATCTTGGGCAATGAGCAAGATAATGCCTGTATCGCTGTTCCGCATCGGTCTTGCAACTCCGGCATCTACTTTTATACAAATTATCTTATGTGTTAGCTTCTTTTGCACAAGGGTGACGAACACTCAAGAGAAAACAGCCAAAGACTAATTACATATATTTCATTCGATTACCCCGAGCAGAGCAGTTACGCTCTGCTCGGCTTTTTGTTGAAATGAAAACCATAAGCAACTTGTGTTTTTACAAAAATGAAACAATCATCACTTCGGTTTGACTGCTCACCCTTATGACAAATAAAATTGATTTTCATCCCAAACACGTCTTGACTGTTTATATATGAAGTAGTAATATGGATGTATACTTTTTGTTAGGAGACCTTGTCTTGAAAAAATCAACTTCTTCCAAAAGTCCCAACGTTCTATCCATCCTTTCGTTGGCGGCTATTTTACTTGTGATCGTGTTCGTCTTGATTTCGGTTTTTAATCCACGTCTGCCCACCACACCCACCGATACGCCTGCCACCGAGGGGACTGTGAGCACTACGCTTAACACGGATGCAGACACCAATACAACCGAGGTGCCGAATCCCGACGTGGAATTGCCTCCGGTTGAAGAACCCGAACCGGATTTCACGGTCACACTTTCCTTTGCAGGGGACGTGATCTTCACCGATGTCGGCTCGTTTGCCAACCATGTGCAGACCAAAGGGTACGATTATTTTTTTGAGAAAGTGCGCCCCATTTTTGAGCAGGACGATTTTACCGTCCTTAATTTTGAAAATGTCTTAACCGACCGCGAACTGGCGCCGGTTGAGCGAGACTATTCCCCTGCTTTCTGGTTTAAGGCGCCCACCTCCAATATCAACATCCTATCGAATTCAAGCGTGGAAGGTGTGCTTATTTCCAACAATCACATCATGGATTACGGACAAGAAGGCTATGATGACACGGTGGCCACCATAAGCGGAGCCGGATTGCAGTACGGCAACGAAGGCCGCATCATGTATTTTGAAAAGAACGGGTTTACCGTGGCGGTCATTTGCTCGGGAATGTGGAGCGAATATCACACCACGCGCATTATCCGCCTGATAAAGGAAGCGGAAGAACACTCCGATTATCAGGTGGTTATGTACCACGGTGGCACCGAAAAGATACACGCACCCGAAGAATGGAAGCGAAATGCGGCACACAAACTGGTGGATAACGGTGCCGACCTTGTGCTCGGCAGTCACCCCCATGTTTTGCAACCCAGGGAAGTGTATAACGGTGTGGACATCCTGTATTCCATAGGAAACTTCTGTTATGCCGCACATGCCAGGCCCGAAAACCGAACGGTCATTTATCAAATGGAATTGACGGTGGATAAGGACGGGCAAGTGAAGGAGAGCCGTTCCACCATCATTCCTTGCTACGTGCACACGGGCGAGGTCAACAACTATCAACCGGCGGTTGTGGACGACAACGAAGAGATTAAAAATAAAATCTTGGATTTCATGGACGGAAAAATCGAGTCACCTGTGTGAGTTCCCATAATTCAAGCAAAAAGAAACCACCCGTTTTACGGTGGGTAGGCATAGGGATAAAATTAGAGAGGATGTATCGTCAAAGATACATCCTCTCTGTTTGTTTTGTGAAAACAGATGACCTGTCAAAGCCTTCCCCTTGAGGGGAAGGTGTCGGCGTAGCCGACGGATGAGGTGGTGCCAATCGCAGTTTCTGCAACGAATATCCCCTCATCAGTCACCTTCGGTGACAGCTTCCCCCCAGGGGGAAGCCTTTTTGGGGCCATCCCCGTCCGCAACTCCCTTAAGGGTGGTTTTTTGTTGAATATCAGCGCAGATCTTCCGCTATGCGCTTTACACGGATGGATAAAATGAAATCCTCATTGGTGGAAAGGAGTTCCGCCGTCTTTTCGTTCAGTGTGTAATCGGCTGTCCCTTCATATGTGTACAGGACGGTGTACTTGCAGCAGTATTCGTCCGCTTCATACATATAAAACGAGCCGACCATAGTGCCATCCTTGTTGTCGGTGAGGGAAACAAGCTCCGAGTGCGTGCCGGGACCGCCCCAACCTTCCACCTTTTCGAACACGAAGAACCCGTTTTCATAGGTGGCAGAGCAGGGCCCGTTGAGGGAATACGCGCCTTGCTCCTTGATGGCGGCGATCCATGCATCGCTTACGGCAAAGACGTTGCGGATCGGATCCAGCACGACCTCTTCCGGAATGGTGTAGTGAAACACGTTGCCGTATTCGTTGGCTGAGGTGAAATAGTCCTCATAACCGCATTTGTAGATGCCGTAGGTGACCAGCAGATCAATCGGCAAATCATCCGCACCGGTCGAAAAATGCTCGATCAAACGATAGGTCGCATCAAATTCCAACAGCGAGTAGACAAATATCTGCGGTTTGGTGGTGGCAGTTGTGGTCGTAGTGGTGACCGTGGTCGGCTTGGTCGTCGTGCTTGTAGTCGTGGTCGGTTTTGCCGTCGTTGTGGTAGTCGTTGTCGTTGTCGTGGTGACAGTCGTTGTGGTAGTTTCGACGGTCGTTGTTGAGGGGGACGTGCTTGTGGTGGTTATCTCCTCGGTTGTGGTGATCGCCGCCGTGGTGGTGGACGACGGCTCTGTTGTTGTTTTGCCGTCGGTGGTTGTTGCCGCAACGGAGGTTGTTGTGGTATTCTCCTTGACGGGCGCGGAATCGTCCGCGTCCTCGCCGCAACCGACAAAAGAAACCAACAGCAGACATATCATCAAAAAACAGATGAATCGTTTCATAAAACCATCTCCTTACTGCTTTTGTGACAAGTATAGCACGGTATGAGCGATTTGTAAAGGTAAGCAAACCATTATGGTTAAAAACAGGCACCGATGTGTTTGCATCGGTGCCTGTTAGTCGTTATCGGGAATATATTTCATAATGTCGCCTACTTCACAATCGAGAATTTTGCAAAACATCTCGATGGTGTGTGTGCTGACGCTTTCGTTGCGCTTTAATCGTGTGATCTGCCCGGGGCTGACGTGATACGTTTTTATGAGTGTGTATTGCGTAATACCCTTCTCTTTCATCACTTTCCAAAGATTGTCGTAAGAAATCATATTTTTCTCTCCCTTCCACTTGACATAGTAACCGAATATGGTGTATAATCATATAGACCAATATCGGTTAATATTTGGAAAGAGGGAAAGAAAATGAAAAAATGGATGACAATTCTTTTAACGGGCGCTATTTGTTTATCGCTTTGCGCATGTGGCGCAGAAGATGCAAACAGTGCAGAAACCACAACGTCGTCTGTTGTGACGACAACAACAACTTCACCTGCGGAACTTTATCCGGAAGCACAGGAATTTGCAGGGCAGGTGCTTTCGATATACGGAAAAACCTTTGACAATCCGCTGTCAATAAAGGTGTTGGGAGTGTGGTACTATTGCTTTGATTATTCATCGCCTGAAATTGAGGATGTTCACCATTTTACTTATGAATTGGAATATACCAATGGCTCGGGAGTAAAGCAAACTTCATATTATGGTGTTGATACAGCTGTTTATGGTTTTACAGATGAAGCGTTAGATTATTATAGAACAGATGCAAGACTTGCTCTGTTTCAATCTTCTTATACATCGCTTATATTTGCGAAAAACGATATTGAGGCGATGCAAAAAGGAACAGAGTTGGACTCCGAAAAACTTCAGCAGTACTATATAAGCAACTATTAACATGAGAAAAGAGCAGGAACGGAGGGATCCATATGCCTAAAAAGGGTGCAAGTATTTTTGGCTTGCTGATTGGAATTGCCATTGTTGTCGTTGGAATTTGCTTATTAGATATCAACTTTTACAGATCATCGGCTACTGTTGGGAGAGATATTCGTTTCGGTGCAGATTTCTATACGGAGATGTATGACGTAACGCGAGATGTTGGATATCAAGTTTCGCAAATAGACGGAACGATTGCGGCGGCAACAAGATGGATGTGTCAAGCAATCGGTTGGTTGATCATTTCGTTGGGAGCGATTGACATGTGCTATTTCATCAGTAAACTTGCAACGGAAACGAATGAAAAAGAAAACGCAGTTGCCGAGGGAACCCAATATGTTGCGGAAACGATGATTACCACGAAATCTGCTCCGATAGCGGAAACTCCTGTTTCGATTACAGAAGACGATGGTGCTTCAAACGCTGTCATCTATCAAGTGCACGGTAGCGAATGGTAATTTTACTTTGCTAATAGTGTGGGGACATATTTAGAACTACGAAAAAATTAGTGACTATTTCTTCAAAAAAGAACAGGTTTACCCGTTCTTTTTCTCTTCTTGCTTGCATTTTCGTAAGCGCGGTGCTATACCGGCGACAACGAGGGGAGGCGAATCACCCGGGTGACCTCGGGATGGAAAAGATCGCTGAACGTATCTTTGCCGCGATAAACCAATAAAAAAAGAAGGCTTCCAAACGGGAAGCCTTCTTTTTTTATTTTGATTACTTCAGGATCTTATACTTGCCGAGGATGGGCAGTTCCTTCGCTTTACCCTGCACCACGTTGTAGATGCCGAGGACGGTCAGCGCGAGGAACGCGAGATCCACAATGTAGAACAGGATGCCGAGGATCACACCGATAACCGGGATGAGCAACAGCACGGATGCCACGACCGAGGTCACGATGCCGCCGATCGCAAGGACGATGCCCTGATTCACGTGGTAACGTGCAAAACGCGAATCCTTCGCCACAAGCAGCGGAATAAAGAACAGAATCCACAGATAGGACAGGATGGACAGCCACTTATTTTTCTCAATGTCTGCCGCATCGAATTGGGCGGTGGTGTCGGGGGTGTTCAGCAATTCTTTTGCTTTATCCATGATGTCGTTTGCCATGATTTAAAACTCCTTTGACTGTAATTTTACCTACTAATACTATAACGATATTATAGAAAAAAGTCAAGAAAAACCTGCATTTGCCGCATTATTTTGTGGTGGGAAATTGTTTGATTTTGCCCACGGCTTTTTGTAAGATCAGACGGGCATCGGTGGAATCCACCGTGCTGTTGTGGTCCACGTTGCCCAATACAGATTGAACGCATAGTGGTCCCTCCTGTGAACGGTCGCTTTTATCACTATACCATGTTAAAAAACGGGGGGTCAACAAAAAAGCCGCGTGACCGTTCGGCCACGCGGCAAGTGTTTACCGTTCTTCGCGGAAATAGGGGAGACCCAAATGGGCAGGGGGTTGATGTTCGCGCTTTTTGCGCATGCTGATGATGACCAACACCAAGATGGTAACCACGTAGGGGAGCATCTTAAAGAGTTCCTGCGTGGCGGTGCCGAGACCCATCAGATAGTTATTCACGTTGCACAGCATACCGAACAGGAAGGAACCGATGATCGCCATGGTGGGTTTCCACAAAGCGAAGATCACCAGTGCGATCGCCATCCAGCCGCGGTCGCCAAACGCGTTGTTTGACCACACACCGTTGGCAAATGCCATCACGTATTGCAGGCCGCCAAGACCTGCCACGGCACTGCCGATGGCGGTGGCAACGTACTTGTACCGCGTGACGTTGATGCCGGCCGCATCCGCGGTGGCAGGGTTTTCGCCCACTGCACGCAGGTTAAGCCCCACACGGGTGCGGTTCAACATAAAGGCGGTGACAAGCGCAATCGCAATCGAGGCGTAGGTGAGGAAATCGTGCGAGAGGAAGATCTCGCCGAACCAACCGCATTTCTCCGCAAAGGGGAGAGAGGCGCGGAAGAAGGAACTGGTTTTGGTCAAGGTGACCGACGGCAGGTCGCTGTCCACCAGTTTGATGAGCGAGCCGCCAAGGAAGTTGCCAAGACCCGTGCCGAGCGTGGTGAGTGCTAAACCGGTCACGTTTTGATTGGCGCGCAAGGAAACGGTGAGGAAGCTGTAAATCAAGCCCATCAACACCGAGCCGGCAATGCAGCACAGCAGGGGAATGAGGATCGCCAGCACCGGATTCATGTTTGAGATATTGTTGCCGCAAGCATTTTCATACAGGAACGAACCGGTCACACCGCTGATCGCGCCGACGTACATGATGCCGGGAATACCGAGGTTTAAGTGCCCCGATTTTTCGGTGATGATCTCGCCCGTCGAGCCGTAAAGCAACGGCACACCGAGCAGGATAGAGGTGCTGATAAACGTAACAATCATAGTGGCGTCCATTATTCAGTCCCCTCCTTTTTCGCTTTGGTGTGACGGAATTTGATGGAATAGCGAATAAAGAATTCACAGCTGACAAGCATCAAGATGACGATACCCGAAGCTACGTCGGAGAATGACTTGTCAAGGAAGGAGGATTCCGCCACTTTGCCGATCCCCATTTTGAGGAAGGTGACAAGTGCGGACATCAAGGCGATGATAAAGGGGTTGAACTGACCGAGCCACGACACCATGATGGCGGTGAAGCCCTGACCGCCGATGGAGTTCGAGTTGACCGAGTGGTCGATACCCGATACCAACAGAAGCCCCGCCAGACCGCACACCGCGCCTGAAATGAGCATGGTGCGCATGATCACCTTTTTCACGTTGATGCCGATATAGCGAGCGGTGTTTTGACTTTCGCCCACAACGGTGATCTCATAACCCTGCTTACTGTATTTCAAGTAGATGAACATCGCGAGCATAGCCACCACCACGATCAAAATGTTCAACAGGTACTCGTTTTCACCGAGGGTGGGGAGGGCACCCGTGCTGACCGGCTGAATAACACCCGAACCCTGTCCCACCAGATACACGTAGTAGGACACGATCTGTGTGGCCACGTAGTTCATCATCAGTGTGAACAGGGTTTCGTTGGTGTTGTAATGCGCTTTGAACACCGCAGGGATAAAGCCCCACAGCGCGCCCACCGCAATACTGGTTACGACCACAACGAACAACAGCGCCGGTTCGGGCAACTTTCCGCCCAAGTGGATCATGCACACCATGGCGGCAAGACCGCCCATCAAGGCCTGTCCTTCCGCACCGCAGTTCCAGAACTTCATCTTAAACGCAGGGGTGACCGCGAGCGACAGGCACAGCAACACGGCCGTGCGTTGCAAGAACATCCACAATAGGCTGGTCTTGCCTTCCAGTAAACGACCGAACACGCCGCGGAACATGGTTTCGTACACGTCGCCCAAGCCTTCACCCGTCAATGCGGTGGAAAGCAAACCGACCACGACAAAGCCGACCAAAATGGTGGCGATACGGATGAGCCACATTTTCCACGGCGCCATGTCGTCACGCTTGGCAAGGTGGATCAGCGGTTCACGGTGATGCGTTTTCTTTGCCTGTTCAGCCATTCTGCTCACCTCCGTTGTTTTTTTCAACCGTCTTGGTCATCAGCAAACCGATTTCTTCCTTGGTGGTGCGGCGCGCATCCACCATGCCGGTGATG
>JAZONO010000002.1:0-2854 GCA_045654545.1 Acutalibacteraceae bacterium | reverse complement strand
CATGGCGAAACCGATCAAGTGTAAAATTTGCGGCGACACCGAATTTTCGGAAGTGGGGGAACTGCTGCAATGCCGTTCCTGCAAGCACAAGATGCCGAAACCGAAGGAGAACGCCGAACTGCTGGAACGCGCGAACAACCTGCGGTTTGAAACCAAGTCGTTCGACGATGCGGCGGAATTGTATGAAGAGATCATCCGCTTAACTCCCGATGAAGCGGAAGCGTATTGGGGTCGCGCGCTGTGCCGTTACGGCATCGAATACGTGAAAGACAGCGACGGCAAATATCTGCCCACCTGCCACCGCACCATTGAGGATTCCATTCTGGACGATGCGGATTACAAAATGGCGGTGATGAAGGCCGAGCGCGGCATGGCGGAATACTACATGACCGAAGCGCAGACCATCGACGAATACCAAAAGAAGATCAAACTCATCGCCGCTTCGGCCGAACCATACGACGTGTTCATCAGCTTCAAAGCGACGGATGAACACGGTCGTCCCACCGAGGACAGCCTGCTCGCACAGGAGATCTACTATTACCTCACCAAAAACTTGGGACTGAAAGTGTTCTTTTCCAACATCACGTTGAAGGACAAAGCAGGGCAGGAATACGAGCCCATCATTTACGCCGCGCTTTCCAGCGCCACGGTGATGGTGCTGGTGGGCACAAAGCCCGACTACGTGAATGCCACCTGGGTGAAAAACGAATGGAGCCGTTACATCCGCATGGTCGCGGCGGCACGGCAACAGAACAAATCAAAATACATCGTGACGGCGCTCAAAGGCATGCGCCCCGAAGAGTTGCCGTCGGCACTCGCCGCCTATCAAGCGGTGGATCTGGCGCAACTGGGTGCCAAGGAAAAACTGTGCAGTAACATCGACAGCCTGATCGGTGACCTGCGCGTGAGCGCGGAGAAAAAGACGGGCGGCAGTTTTGCGGCGGACGATATGCTTGCCGCCGAAGCGGCAAACCTGTGCAACTTAGGCTTCCAGCAGTTGGCGGTGCGTGATTTCGCCAAGGCCGGCGAGTATTTTCAAAAAGCGCTGGAAAAGAAGGCGGACACCGCCCTTGCGCTGTGGGGTAAACTGCTGATTTCCGAAGACGTGGCAAGCGACGGCGAACTTGCCGCCAAAGCCATTCCGATCAAGGACTATGCCCTTTACAAACTGGCAGTGGAAAATGCCACCGCCGAAGAAAAGATGCGGTTTGAAACCACGGCGAAGAAGTGCCAGGATGCGTTTGATCGGGCGGATGCCAAAACGCGGCACACCAACGAGTATCGCACGGCGGTGGAAGAACTCAAATACCACCACAGCAAGAACCTTAAAGGTGAGCGTATTGCCTTTGACGAAAAAGCGGATGCACTGTACGACGAATACTATGCGATCGAAAACAAGCGCATCGACGTCTCTCGTACGGAATACGACCTGCGCAGGAAGAGTTCAGGTATCGGTTTTGCCGTGATCGCGCTCATTGTATCGGTGCTGTTGCTGGTGGCATCCATGCGGTGCGGCACGTTGCTTGACACCGTGAATGACAAGTACGATGAGTTGACGGGTGTGCGCGTGATCGACGAGTTGCGTGAATCGGGTATGAGTTTTTCCGACATGATCGCCTCGGGCGGCGACGTCACCGCCGGTTTGACGGATGAGCAGGTGGCGGCGGTGAGAGGTGACTTTACGCAAGAGGGTGATGTCGTGGAGAATGTCCCGATCACCACCGAAACCACCGAGAAAACCAAAGCGACCACCACCAAACGCGGCGAATATGACGAGGTGTCGCCCGAACCCGACGATTTGGAAGCAGAGGGTGAGGTTGTCGATGCCGATATCGATACCGCTACGCCGGATGTGGAAGAGCTGGTGGGCGACGCGGTGTTGACCGATCTCTTGATCGTGTTCGGTATTGTGTTCGTGCTGTGCGCGGCACTGCTGATCGCCCTGTTGAAACTCTTCCTGTCCACCAAGGCGGCGATTGTGATCACCATCTTTGCGGGCGGCACGGCCGCCGCGTTCGGCACGGTGGGGTTGCTGATGCTGGAAGTGGTGAAACCCGCCCTCGCGGTGAAAATCGCCATTGCGTTGGCCGCCCTGTTCGTGCTGTTGCTGGTGCTGTTCATCGTGCGCAAGATCAAGCGGAACGCCACGGCATCGTCGCTTGCGGCATCGGTGCGTCGCATGGCAGATGAGGCGGCCCAGTTGCGAGAGGCAATCGCAGAATATTCCTGCGAGCAGATGACCGCATTGAACCACCAATTCCAGAACCGCTACGGCGATGAAATTGATGAATATGAAGCCCAAAACGTGATCGTAACCGATGTGTTGAGCGAAAAATGGCAACTATCTTTTAGTTAAAGAAGGAGAGGGTACTGTGAGTGAACAAATGCAAGAGCAATTGAACGAAGCGGAGAATACCGCTTTGGACAAAATGAGCCATGGTTTGAAAGAGATCTGGAAAATCATCATCTTCTGCTGTATCGGCTGGTTGCTGATCACGGTCGGTGTGAAGATCACCCCGTTGCTGGCGATCGTCGGTGCATTGGTCATTTCGGTTCCGTCGGTTATTTCGGTGCGTCGTCACGGTTTCAAAAACATCTTCAACTACGACTATCAGATCGTCACCACGTATAAGGACGGGCATAAGACCTACGATGCGGATCTGGGCGGCAAGCTCGGCTTGATGGTGATCCAACTGATCCTGACCATCTTTATCGGTGTGGTCGTCACCCCGATCCGTTACGTCGCCTATTGCATTCAGTTCTCCGCCAACTGCAAAAAGTTGAATTGGAAACCCGAATTTAAACTGGGCATCTGGTTCCCCACAGCGGTGGGTGTCGGTGTTTTCGTGCTGGG
>JAZONO010000001.1:0-10203 GCA_045654545.1 Acutalibacteraceae bacterium | reverse complement strand
TTGTCTTCCTAAGACCGCTTGGCCTCCGACTTGCCACGTCCTGCACCACAAACGGGGTGCCGCCGCTTTTTTGCAACTGCGCCGTCACCCGTTCGGGCGGCAAGGGTGGGCGATCGCCCACCGCCGTGTCACCGCACACGGTGACGGTGTGCACACCGTCGGTCACCTGCAAGGTCATGGGTGTGTTCGCCGCCGCGGTCAGCCGTGCAGACACCTTCACACGCGCCACTTCGCGGTCATACAACCGCCGCAGATCACGCAACACGCCTTCGGCGGCGGTTACGTCCTCGTGCCGTCGATGCCCAAACATACCCCCACCGCGCTTGGCGGTGTAGTATCCATCGGTGAATCCGCTGCGCGAAAACACCGCTTGCAGTTTTTGCAGTGCCTCTTCGCCCGGATCTTCGCCGTCGCGCAGGGCGGCATAATAGGCGGTTGCCGCCGCCACGTACTCGGGACGTTTCATCCGCCCTTCGATCTTGAGCGAGCACACGCCCGATGCCACCAACCGTTCAAAATGCGCGGCAAGCGACAAATCGCACAGACTGAGCGCATAGGTGTCTTGTGCCGCCTTTGTGCTACCGTCCGAATGCCGAAACGGCAAACGGCAGGGTTGGGCGCAACGCCCACGGTTGCCGCTTCGTCCGCCGAGCATGGCGGAGAGATAGCATTGTCCCGACACCGCCATACACAACGCGCCGTGCACGAACACTTCCAGTTCGCACCCTTCGCCTGCGCAGGCAGCAATTTCGTCGGCAGACATTTCGCGCGCCAACACCACACGTGTAAACCCGGCATTTTTGAGCGCACGCACCCCACGAGGGGTGTGGCAGGACAACTGGGTGGATGCGTGAAGCGGCATCTGCGGCAAGGCGGCACGCACGCGCCGCGCCAATCCGCGATCCTGCAAGATCAGCGCATCCACACCAATCGCCGCCGCGTGTTTTGCCACCGCCAAGGCGGCCTCCATCTCATCCTCACGCACCATGGTGTTCAAGGTGAGGTGCACCGCCACACCGCGTGCGTGGCAATACGCCACCGCCGCCGCCAGCGCATCGTCGTCAAAATTCTGTGCGCCGGCACGGGCATTGAAGGTCGAAGCCCCCAAATACACCGCATCCGCCCCACTCCGTACCGCCGCAATCAGCGCATCGGGCGAGCCGGCAGGCGCGAGAATTTCTATGCGTGACATCTTATTCCTGGCCGAACAGCGCGAGTTTCTGGCGCAGGATCGAATTCTCCTGGCGCAGACGGTCTGCTTCCATACGTGCACGGGCGTTGTCGTCCAAATATTCCTTCATTTGTGCGCGCAGGTTGTCCGATGCACGCAACGCCTTTTCGGCGGAATCCGCCTGCTCCAATGCCACCAGCACCGCCGCCTGCGACAGCGAGACGCGCGGCGTTTCAAGCAACTCTTTCATCGCGCGCTCCACACGACCCGACAGTTCACGCACATATTCGGGTGCTTCGTCGGTGCACAGCGTGTATTCGCCGCCGCAAATCATAACCTTAACCTTATTCATACTAAAAACTCCCCTCTCTTACGCCTTGAACTGTTGCAGATATTCGCCCACGGTGCAACCGGCTTTACGCGCCGCCGCACGCAGGTCCAAATACAACCGATGATCCGCCTGCTGCACCGCCAACACGGTGGGCACGTCATCGGGGAACGCTTCGCGCAGACGATCCTCCACCGAAGCGGTCTGCTCCTGCGGCAAGGACGGACGTCCGCCCGTGCTGCGCTGATAGGTGAAACCGCCCAGCGCAAAGAACTCATCCAAACGGCCTTCATAGCCGATCAGGCGGCGCAATTCCGCACCGCGCTCCGCGAGCTTTTTGTGACCCGTGTTCAAACGCACCACCACGCCGTCCGGAAAATCCACACGCAGACGCGCAAAGTAGGTGTCCAAACGCTTTTGCAGATGCGCGCCCCACGGCGGCACACCCTCCGAAGTCTCTGCAACGGCCGCTTCCACAGCCGCTTCAACAACCTCTTCCGCGCCCACTTCTTCCACCGCAGGCGCGACCTCTTCCTTCACCTCTTCCGCCTTCTTTTCGACGACGGGTGCAGGTTTTTGCACCGGCGGCTTCTTTGCCGTCGGGGCGGCGTGTTGCGGTTCCTCTTTGGCACGGCGACCAAACAGACGATCCAAAATGCCCATAAGTTAACCCCCTTATTTTTTGTGAGATACCAAAAAGCACCCCTGTTGTTTCACAGTATAACACATCGAAAATAAAAAATCTACCCCCTTTGGGGCGCCTTTTTGAAATTTTTTTATTTTTTTCGAAAATTCAAATCTTCTTTACAAATGTCCATAAGATATTGTATAATATGTAAGTATATTGTTCGCGTTGGCGAGCACAGCAACCGAGAAAGGAGGAACTGCCCCAAGCGGCAGTTCAAGACCGTATGATCAAAGTAGACCATCTTACCAAACGATACGGTTCCCACGTGGCGGTAAACGACATCAGCTTCGAAGTACACGAGGGAGAAATTTTGGGTTTCCTCGGCCCGAACGGCGCCGGCAAAAGCACCACGATGAACATTCTCACGGGGTACCTTTCCGCCAGCGAAGGGACGGTCAGCATCAACGGATACGACGTGTTGGAATCCCCCAACCAGGCGAAGTCACACATTGGCTATCTGCCGGAGCATCCGCCGCTGTATTTGGATATGACCGTGCGTGAGTATCTGGATTTCATGTACGATTTGAAAAAATGTACCCTTCCGCGGCAACAGCATATTGCGGAGATCTGCCGCATTTTGAAGATTGAGGAAATGTATCCCCGTCTGATCAAGAACCTCTCGAAAGGGTACCGCCAGCGCGTGGGCTTTGCGCAGGCGTTGATCGGCAATCCGCCCGTGCTGGTGCTGGACGAGCCCACCGTGGGTCTGGACCCCAACCAGATCATCGAGATCCGTGCGTTGATCAAAAGTTTGGGGCGTCACCACACGGTGATCCTCTCCTCCCACATTCTGTCGGAGATCGAAGCGGTGTGTGACCGCATCGTGGTCATTCACCACGGGCGCATCGTGGCGGACGATACCGCCGCCGATTTGTCGCGCCGCTATTCCGACGATCCTCGCCTGACGGTGCGTGTGAAAGGCCCGTCGAGCGACAGCGCGCAACTGCTCGCCTCCATCCCGGGTGTCAAAAGAGTGATCCCCTTGGGACAGCGGGAAGTGGGTATGCACGATTTTGTGGTGGAACCGAAACAGAACGTGGACGTGCGCGAACAGATCTTCCGCCGCTTTGCCGAACGGCAATGGCCGGTGATGGGGCTCCGATCCATGGAGATGTCGCTTGAAGAGATCTTCATTGAACTCACGCGGGAACAAGCGATCACATATACGACCAAGAAAGAGCGCCGCAAGGCGAAGAAGGAGGAGAACAACTGATGGGTGCGATCTATTCGCGTGAAATGCGCGCATACTTCGCCTCGCCGCTGGGTTACGCGGTGCTGGCGATCCTGTTTTGCTTCTCCGGCTTTCTGTTTTACAGTTACAACCTGTTGGGCGGCAGCACGTCGCTGATGGGCGTGTACGACATGCTGTTCGTCGTCTGCCTGCTCATCGTGTTGCCGGTGCTGTCCATGCGTTTGTTCAGCGATGAAACACGCCAGCGCACCGACCAGGCGTTGCTCACCGCGCCCATCAGCCTCACCGGCATTGCGCTGGGCAAGTTCTTCGCCGCACTCACCGTGTTTGCGCTGGGCATTTCCATCACGCTGATCCACGGTGTCGTCATTGCCTTTTCCGCCACCCCCGATTGGTCGGTCATCTTCGGCAACTATCTGGGTCTGTTGCTGCTTGGCGGTTTGATCATCTCCATCGGTTTGCTCATCTCCAGCTTCACCGAAAGCCAGTTTGTGTCGGCAATCGCCACCTTTGCCATTTCATTTATGCTCATCATGGTGGACGATCTCACCTCGGTGTTCACCTCCAACACCATTGTCACCTCGGTGGTGAACTTTTTGTCGGTCTACCAACGGTATTACAACTTCACCGTCGGCAGTCTGTATTATTCCGACTTGTTCTTTTTCTTAAGTTTGCAGGCGCTGTTCCTTTTCTTGACGGTTCGTTCGCTGGACCGCAAGAGATGGAGTTGAGGAAGGGAGGGCTTTCAGAATGGATAACAAGAACCAATCGACCGAACAGGTCACTCCCGTCCAAACCGAACTTGCCACCCCGAAAAAGGAACGGACGGTCAACCGCCGCTTCCGTTACGGCGCTTTGGCCACCGCTCTCACCGTGTTGGTGATTGTGGCGGTGGTGCTTGCCAACGTGGGTGTGCGTTTGCTGGAAACCGCCTATCCGTTGAACCTTGACCTCACCAAAGACGAAACCTTCACCCTGTCGGAGGATACGTTGAAGGTGGTAAGCGACGTGCAAGAGGACGTCGAAGTCATCGTGTTCCAAGACGAATCCTTCTACCGTACCCCTTCGGGCTTCACCGACGAGGTGCACACCGTCATCCGCCAGTTCTATGAAGGGATGCGCCAATGCCAAAGCGCGACGGACGGGCGTGTGTCCACGACCTACATCAACTATGCGGATAACCCGACCTTGGTGAAACCGTATGCCAAGTATGAAGTGGATGAAAACTCCATCCTCTTCCTGTGCGGCGACCGTTTCAGCGTGATTGAACTGACCGATCTGTTCAACTACGAAGAGATGGTGCAGTACTATCAAACGTATTACACCTTCCCCACGGTGGAATCCTACGTGGATCGCCAGATCGCCACCCATTTGATGAAGGTGACGGGGCATCTGGCTCCCGTGGTGGTGATGGTGGGTCACGATGAAAATCCCTACACCTTGAACGACCTTACCACCGTGCTCGAAAACAACGCCTACACCGTGGAAACCTGTGACCTCACCAAATCGGAGAAGATCAGCGAGGACGCAATCACCATCGTGTTCCCGGCCCCTGCCACCGATTACAGCCACGAGGAGATCGCCACCATCAACGCGTGGTTGCAACAAAACGGCGAATATTCCCGTAATCTGGTGCTGTTCACCGATTACACGGCGGATTGCCCCAACCTGTATGAGTTGGTGAACGAGGAATACGGCATTGAAGTGACCGACACGGTCGTGCGCGAAACGGTCAGTTATTACAACAACCCCTACCTCGCCTACGGCGACATTCCGTCGGAACCCCTCGCCGGTGACGTGCAGGGTTCCAAGGTGTTGGTGTCCTATGCACAGAAATTGGTGTTGCACAAGGATAACAACAAAGAACTCTCGCTCTACAATATGCCGATCGTCACCTTCGGCGATACCGCCCAACTGGTGGATATTCCCGACGAGTTGACCGACAAAGAACCGACTCCCTACAATTCCGAAACCTACCCCGTTGTGGGTGTGGCGGTGGCGCACAAGCAGGTGCCGTCCCCCACCATCAACATGACGGTGAGTTCTTATGCCGCGGTGTTCGGCAGTTCGGATTTCCTCGCAGAAGAGGTACGTAAATACGTCTATACCGCCGAAAATGAAGCGCTGTTTATGAACGTGTTTAACGAACTGTCGGGTGCGAAAAACGCCGTCACCATTTCCAGCCGTTCGATGGATTCCGTGCTGCTCACCTATGAAGCCGGCACCGCCAAATGGCTCGGTCTTGGCGTGTTCGCCATCGGGTTGCCGCTCATCACGCTGGTGCTGGGCATCGCCATCTTCCTCAGAAGGAGACACTTATGAGCGAGTTGAACAAAAACCTGCCCCTCGAAGAAGAGACGGCGGAAATTGCCGAGATCGCCGAAGAGGTTGCGGCGGACGAGCCGTACCGCGAGGCACCCAAAGCGCAGGGGCAAGCCGATATTGAGGCGTTCGCGAATGCCGACACGCGCGAAGTGAAAGAGGGCGCACCGCGCCGTCACCGCCGCGTGACCGCGGTGGTGGCCGCCTTTCTGGCGGTGGCGGTGTTGCTGGGCGGCACGTGGGCATTGCTCAAGTTTTTGCCCGAACCGCAAGAAGAAACGCCGTCCCCTACCACCCCCGACACCTCGGTGACGGTGCTGGACAAATCGCTGAATGCCGACGGCACGCCGAATGAGCTCCCCATCAAGTCGATCAAGATCGACTCGTTGCTGAACGATTACACCTTGGCATTGAGCAAGGACAACGTGTGGCAGTTGAACGGCGCGCAAGACCTGCCGCTTAACACCGCCGCGGTGAGCGAACTCGTGGCGGCATTTTCCACCGTCACGGTGCAGGATACCGTCCTGTCGCCCGACAGCGACTCCACCGTCACCATGGAGGAATTTGGGTTTGATGCCCCCACGGTCACCGCGACCGTCACCTATTCGGACGACGTGACCGTCCTGTTTGAATTTGCTTCTCTCGCGGTGGGCAACTACTATTATCTGCGCATGGACGGCGGCGACACGGTGTATCTCACCGATGCCGTGCTGGCGAGCGTCGCGATGTCCACCCCCGAAACCTACGCTACGTTACAGGTTATCACCGCCCCGACGGTGAGCGCAGAGGATGAAAACGGCACGGTGATTTTGAAAGAGTTATCGCTCACCGGCTCGGTGCGTGATAACATCGTCACCACCGTGCGCCCCAAGGAACCGACCGACGGCAACCAGTTTGAAAACACGTCCTATGTCATCACCAAACCGTATTTGGTCGCCACCGACAGCGCGGTGTCCACCGAAGTGTTTGCCGTCACCTCGGTGACGGCGCAGAAGGCGGTGGCGCTGCACCCCACCCCCGAACAACTGAAAGAATACGGGTTGGACGATCCGCGTTCGGTGGCACACATTCAGTTGTCGGTGTTGACCACCTCGACCGATTCCTCGGGCGAAATCACCGAATCGGGCTATTACAACACGCAGAATCACATTGTTCGTCTGGGCAAAAAGACAGCGGACGGCACCGCCTATTATGCGCTCGTGGATGCGCTGGACGTGATCTATCTCATTGATGCGGATCAAGTGCCGTGGGCAGAAAAGACCTATCACGATTTTGCCAACTCTTACCTCTTCTTGCAAAAACTTACCTCCCTTTCCTCCATCACATGTACGGTGGACGGGCAGGAGTACTGTTTTGAGTTCACCCACACCCCCGAAGGGGAAACGCTGGACGACCAGTTGACGGTGACCCTGAACGGCGAGAAGTTGCGCACCCACGAATTCCGCGTGCTGTATCAAGTGCTCATCACCCTGTACCGCACGGGCGCGGCACCGGGCGCGCCGCAGGGCGAACCGCTGCTCACGGTGAAGGTCACCTCGCTGGACGACACGATTGCGGACAAGGTGGTGAACATTTACGAACACAGCGGCAGCGTGTGCGTGGCACGCACCGAAACGGGCGATACCTACAAAATGACCGCCAGCCGTGTGTTGGATGCGATCGATCAGATCCACAACTACGTAAACGGCGATGACGTCATCAACCGCTTCTAAAAACACAAAAAAACAAGGCCGATTGCGAAATCAGCCTTGTTTTTTGTTTTCTGCGGTGGTATATTATTTAATAATAGTACCTTCTTTAACACCGCCTGCCGCGTTGGCTTCGTCGGTGTCAATGTGCATCGCGAGCGAGAAGTTGGGGTGAACACGCGCCACCACGTCGCCGAAAATGAGCGAACGGCCGTTGCTTTCCACCTTCACCGACACGATCTCCTTGTCCACGCAGTTGTACTGGGCGGCATCTTCGGGGGTCATGTGGATGTGACGTTTCGCCACAATCACGCCTTCGGCGAGTTCCACTTCGCCCTTCGGGCCGACCAGCTTGCACGCGCCCGAACCGGCGGTGTCGCCCGATTCACGCACGGGAGCTGCCACACCGATCGAACGAGCATCGGTCAGCGAAATTTCCACCTGCGTGGCAGGACGGGTAGGACCGAGGATGGACACACCGCTGATGGTGCGCTTCGGGCCGACAACGTCCACGCGCTCTTCACACGCGAACTGACCCGGCTGGGACAGGTCCTTCTTCGGGGTGAGGACGTAGCCTGCACCGAACAGCACTTCCAAGTCTGCCGCGGACACGTGCACGTGACGGGCAGAGGTTTCGACCAAAATGGGTTTCGACATAACACAGCACTCCTTATGTAATAGTTACAACGCTATTGTACGCTGTTTTGGCGTTTTTTGCAAGAGGTTTTCGACAATTTCGGAAAGGTCGTGGGAAAAATATGGCACAAACGTGGGAATCTTTGAAAGAACAATGCATGAATTGCCGCCGTTGCGCGCTGGCAGACACCCGTCAGAACGTGGTGTTCGGCGTGGGCGTGCCGAATGCGGAGGTGCTGTTCATCGGGGAAGGGCCGGGTGCGAACGAGGATGCACAGGGCGAACCCTTTGTGGGGCGCGCCGGCAAACTGCTGGATACGATGTTGGCGGCGGTGGGGCTCTCCCGTCACCACAACATCTACATTGCCAACATGGTGAAATGCCGTCCGCCGCAGAATCGCGATCCCCTGCCCGAAGAGCAGGAAGCGTGCATCGAATGGTTGCGTGCGCAAACCGCGCTCATTCGCCCGAAGATCATTGTGTGCCTGGGACGTGTGGCGGCGTGCCGTCTGATCGATCCCGATTTCAAGGTCACCCGTCAGCACGGGCAGTTTTTCAGCAAAAACGGAACGTTGATGATGGCGACGTTGCACCCGGCGGCGCTGCTTCGCAATCCCAACCAAAAACCCGAAGCGTTTGCCGATTTGCTCGCCCTGCGCGATAAGATTGGCGTGGTGTGCGATCACACCACGTTGCATTTTGAGGACGAAGAGTAAGGAGAGATACCCATGCAAGAACTGTTGAACAAAAAAGGCTTTATATCCGATATGGATGGCGTGATCTATCACGGCAACCGCATTTTGCCCGGCGTGGCGGAATTCATCAACTGGATGATCGACAACGATAAAAAATTCGTGTTCCTCACCAACAGCTCGGAGCGCACGCCGCACGAGTTGAGCATGAAACTGCAACGCATGGGGCTTTCGGTGTCGGCGGATCATTTTTACACCAGCGCCATGGCAACCGCGGAATTTTTGGCAAGCCAGGCCCCCGGTTGCACCGCCTACGTGATCGGTGAAGCGGCACTTGCCAAAGCGCTGTACGATCACGGCATTTACATGAACGACGTCAACCCCGACTACGTGGTGATGGGCGAGACCCGCACATACAGTTTTGAAAAGATCGAAAAGGCGATCGAGCTGTGCAACCGCGGTGCGAAACTGATCGGCACCAACCCCGACATCACGGGACCGACCGAACACGGTGTGATGCCTGCTACCGGTGCGCTGATTGCCCCCATCGAGATCGCCACCGGCAAAAAGGCGTATTTCGTGGGTAAACCCAATCCGCTGATGTTGCGCCACGGCTTGCGCAAACTTGCCTGCCACAGCGAAGAGATCGCCTTCATCGGCGACCGCATGGATACCGACATCATCGCCGGCATTGAATCCAACATCGACACGGTGCTGGTATTGAGCGGTGTCACCGCGACTGAGGATATCGACCAATTCCCCTACCGCCCGAAATACGTGATGAACGGCGTGAGCGACCTGTTAAAATAACAAAAAGGGGGTAAACCCGATGAAGGCGTGTATTACTATCACGAGCGCTACATCGACCGTTTGCTCACGGCCTGCGCCGAAACCGCGCGCCGTTGCCACGCACTTTTGTTTCAACGCCATGTCCGTGGGGGAGGACGGGTGGCGCCACACCACCTTCGCCTTCAACCAAGGGGGGTATGGGTAAGGATTTGGGGCAGCGTAACTTTTGCGGTTTTGCGAAGCAAAATGCCGCCTGTTTAAGGCGGCAAGAAAAAGTTACACGGACTTCGGCGAAGCCGAATGTCCTTTTTTGTTTTTGCATCGCCACCCACACGTGCGCTTCTTACCGTAATCTCTGAAGGGATTCGCCTCTCACTTGACGAAAGCCCCACCGGGGGATTTTGTGCATTGACAAAAGGATCTCTCCCTTGGTTCTTCAGAATTAATAAATTTCTGCCATTCCTCTTGCGGTGCCCAAAATCGGCGGTCGCGGCCTTGGCCGCTGCCGATTTTGACCGCGGCGCCAACCCTTGCTCCCTGTTTCCGCCCCCGGCGGCGGTCGCAAGCGTTGCGTTTCGAATCCCTTCTGAAGCCAAAAACAAAGAAAGACCATCCGTTGGATGGCGGGTTTTTCTTTTTTGTTTTTGCATCGCCACCCACACGGGCGCTTCTTACCGTAATCTCCGAAGGGATTCTC